>JBBQDC010000007.1:0-42724 GCA_038319305.1 Actinomycetales bacterium
CGGGCCGAGGCGCTTCTCGCCGCGTTGCTGACGGGCCTCGAGTTCGTTGCGGTCGAGGGTGACCAGAGAGAACTCGGCGGCAACGAAGACGCCCGTTCCGACGGTGAGGAGTAGCCCGACCCCCACCATCGCCCACTCAAATAGCATCTGGCCCTCTCAGATTCGAGGGCTGGATGTCGAGGTGTGGCGGGATGGGCGAGGGTTTATCAGGGTCCATTGTGAAATCAGACTATCTGCCTTGGCGCGGCCGAGGCTGGGAAACGGCCGGTGCCCGGCCGCCCTAAGCTCGTCGAATGAGCGGTGTTCTGGTCGGGTTCTCCATCATCGGGTTCGTGATCCTGGTGGGCTACATCGTCGAGCTCCTGAAGGTCATCGGGGTCGGTGCCGGGCTGGTGCTGAACCGGGTGGCCTTCTTCGTGGCGGCACCGGCTCTGCTATTCACGGTGCTCTCCCAAGCGGATGTCCGGGTGTTGTTCTCCACGTTTCTCCTGACCACCCTGTGCAGCGTCGCCGTCGGCGCAACCCTGTACCTTGTGATTGCGCGGGTGTTCTTTCACACCCCGATGGCCCAAACCGTGCTGGGAGCGGCGTCGTCCAGCTACGTTAATGCCAACAACATCGGCCTGCCGGTCGCCCTTTATGTTCTCGGTAGCGCACGGTATGTGGCCCCGGTGCTGCTCCTGCAGCTGCTCGTGCTCGCCCCGCTCGTTTTGGGTCTCCTCGACGTGAGTACCCGCGGCCGCCTGTCGGTCCGCGCTATCCTCACCCAGCCCCTGCGCAACCCGATGATCCTGGCCTCGGTCGCCGGGGCACTGGTCTCGGTGACCGGGATCGTCGTGCCCGCCACCGTCATGGCGCCACTCGAACTGCTGGGTGGGGCAGCCATTCCGATGATGCTGCTGGCGTTCGGCATGTCATTGCATGGGGAGCGCCTGCTCAAGGCTGGATCGGGGCGCAAACGGGTGGTGGCGGCATCCGTCATCAAAGTGGCCGTGATGCCGGTGGTTGCCTATCTCTTCGGCCGGTTTATCTTCGAGCTGGACGCCGCGGAGCTGTTTGCCGTGGTGACGATTGCGGCACTGCCGACCGCGCAGAACATCTTCAATTTCGCCGCGCGCTACGACCGGGGGGTCGTGGTGACTCGCGATACGGTGCTCCTCACGACCATCGTCTCGGTGCCGGTGCTGCTGGTGATCGCGGTGCTGCTCGCGCCGAACTAGTGGGGCTGGGCGGGGGTAAGCAGGGCGGTCGGGGTACTGGACGACATCCTCCAGCGCCACGCCGAAGACCCGGGCGATCTTGAAGGCGACCTCTAGGGCGGGAGAGTACTTCTCCAGTTCGATGGCATTGACCGTCTGCCTGGTCACGCCGATGTGAGTGGCCAGCTCGCGTTGGCTCATCTCGCCAGTACGTGCGCGGAGCTCCGCTAACACCAGGGCGCCAAGCAGGGCCTGGGTGATCCAGAACGTTTCAGCTTCCAGCAGGGCGAGAGTGAGCCCGAAAACGATGCCGACCTCACCGAGCACGAGAGCGACATAGCCGCCGAACACAATGAACAGGATCGCGGTCATCGCCAGGGTGCTTTTCTCCTGGAAGGTCAGGCCGCTTACCGCCATCCGGTTGTCAATAATATTTGACTTCTGAGTTCAGCGAAGAGGTGACGACGAGTCAAGAATTCTTGACAGATGGCCTCGACAAGGACCGGCCCTGGCCCCACAGCAAAGGCACCTGCCGCCGGCCGATCCCGGCCGACGGCAGGTGCCGTCTTCATAGGTGTTGCTGCGGTGCTACTTGGTGCGTGCCGCCCCGCTGTCCGGCGTTGCGGGTGTCTCCGACGCCTGGTAGCCGTCATGGGCCTGTGTCACGGCGGCGTCGAATTCGGCGTCGATTTCAGCGGACGGCTTGTAGGTGGCGAGGGAGACCACCACGGCAGCCAGCAGGCTGGCAATGAAACCGGGGACGATCTCGTACATGACATCGCTCAGCGGGGAGTTGCCCCAGATGAAGACGACGACGGCGCCGGTGACCATGGAAGCGAGCGCACCCCAGGTGGACAGCTTCTTCCAATAGAGGGACAGCAGGACCACGGGGCCGAACGCGGCGCCGAACCCGGCCCAGGCGAAACCGACCAGTTCCAGGATGGTCGCGTCCCGGTTGAGGGCGATGAGCCCGGCGACGACCGCGACGAGCAGCACGCCGAGGCGTCCGAGCATGACCATCTGCTTGGGCGATGCATCCTTCTTGCCCACGATCTTGTACAGGTCCTCCACCAGCGCAGACGAACAAACGATCAGCTGCGACGAGATGGTGCTCATGATGGCGGCAAGGACTGCGGCCAGAACCAGGCCGGCGACGAACGGGTGGAACAGGAGCTGCGAGAGCAGCAGGAAGACCGTTTCTGGGTTTTTCAGGGTCACGTCGGGATTCTGCTGGAAGTACGCGATGCCGATCAGTGCGGTGGCGACAGCACCGAGGGCAGTGAGAATCATCCAGCCGATACCGATCCGGCGCCCGGCCTTGGCGTCCTGCGCGGTGCGCAGGGCCATGAAACGCACGAGGATGTGCGGCTGGCCGACGTAGCCGAGTCCCCACGCTGCGGCGGAGATGACGCCCAGGACGGATCCACCGGCCGTCAGGGAGAGCAGATCAGGGTTGACCTCGCGGATGGAGTCGAGAGTGGCGGTGATTCCACCGGTGGCATTGAGGGCCACCAGAGGGACAACGATGAGAGCAGCGAGCATCAGGATGCCCTGGGCGACGTCGGTGAGGGTGGCGCCGAGGAACCCGCCGAAGAGCGTGTAGAGCAGGGTGACTCCGGCGACGATCAGCATGCCGACCAGGAAAGTGGAGCCGAAGGAGTTCTCGAAGAACACCCCGCCCGCGACCATTCCGGAGGACACATAGAACGTGAAAAACACCAGAATGATCACGCCGGAGGCCACGCGAAGCAGCCGGGATGTGTCCTTGAGCCGGTTCTCGAAGAAGCTCGGGATGGTGATGGAGTTGTTCGAGACATGGGTGTACGAGCGCAGGCGCGGAGCCACGAACTTCCAGTTCAACCAGGCGCCGATAGTCAGGCCGATGGCGATCCATGCCTCCACCAGACCGGACACGTAGATGGCTCCGGGGAGGCCGAGTATAAGCCAGCCGGACATATCTGACGCGCCGGCGCTGAGGGCCGCTGTGCCGGGTTTCAGGCCGCGGCCTGCGAGCATGTAGTCGTGGAGATCGTTGGTCTGCCGAAAAGCAAACCAGCCGATCGCGATCATGGCGGCGAGATACAAGGTAATCGCCACTAGCTGGAAAGTCTGATCCGTCATTGGAGTCCTTTATTCGGATGCCGGGCATACGGGCATGCGGGCATACGGATGCCCGGAGTACGGGCGGTTGCAGGCCCCCAGTATCACAGAGAAAGAGAAACCCCCCTAAATGGGGCGCCCCTGACTGCCGCCGCTCAGGCACGCTGAGGAGCACCGCGCGTCCCGTCAACTCCGGTGCCTGCATCGTGGAAGCAGACACAATTCCCCGCCTTGCCCCTGATCACAAGTCTCTTCTAATCCTTTGGCGTGACGGTGCCCGCCCCGCGCAGAGGCCGATTGCAGCCGTCGGCCGGCTCAGCGCTTCGTTATTTCTGGTCGGATCCAGAGACGGAAGCTGTGGCTGTATCCGGCAGCTCATCTACGACCACGTGCTCGGGGAGCACCCGGCGCCGCACGAGTACGGCCTCGACCGCGACGAGTGCCAGGACGAGAGTGACGCCGGCGATGAAGAGGGCAATGGCGAGCCCCACATCGCCGCTTGGCGCGAGAAGATCATTTTGGGTGCTCTGCCAGGGCCAGAGCGCCCGCAACGAGCCGAGCAGGAGACCGGTCATGATCACGAGCGTCACCCGGTAGTGATGGGCGAGAAGCCATTGCAGCCCCGACACGAACACACCGAGCCCGAGCACTGCACCCACGATGAAGGCGCCGAGGTAGGCGAGGTCCAGATCGTTGACGGCCGCGAGCGTAGGCGCGTACATGCCCAGGGTGAGCAGCAGGAATGAGCCGGAGACGCCCGGCAGAACGAGGGCGCAGACGGCGAAGCCGGCGGAGACGGCGACCAGGATCAGCGGAGGGTCGGCCTCTCCGGCGGGAGGGAGCCCGGTCAGCACAAACGTGACCGCGGCGGCGAGTAGGGCGAGTACGATCTCGCGGGGCCGCCAGCGGGATCCGACCATGCGGATTGGCACGATGAGGGAGGCGACGATCAATCCGGCGAAGACCGCTCGTGTTTCGACGGGGAAGTCTTCGAGCAGCGGCGCGAGGAGACGCGTACCGATCAGGATCGCCGCCACCATACCCAACCCGATCGGGATTACCACGGTCCAACGCACTGAGCGGAAGTGCGCCATGGCGCGAGCGGAGCCGCGGGCACGGAGGGCATCCGCGACGAGCAGGGCGAAGCCGCGGGCGAGATGCCCGGCACCGTCGATGAGGTGGCCGTAGACACCGACGATGAGGGCGATGGTTCCACCGCTCACACCCGGGACGATCTCGGCGGTGCCGATGAGGGCGCCGCGTGCGACGTTGACGACCGTGCGCACCACCGCGGGGCCGCGCCGGCCTGTAGTAACGGATGTGGTCGCTGACATTGTCGAGCCTTTCGCAGAGGAGGGAAGGAGCGCCGCGCTGATCGTTGTCGGCCTCAGGCCAGTGTGCTCGGACGGCAACCCTGATCCCAGTTTGCCATGCCTGCCCCGATCGGGTCGAGGAGTCGCACCCCCAGCCTTCCGCGGGCCATCGCTGCAGTGACGAGCGCGCCGCGAGGGGTTGGCCCCAATTGTCCACTGTTCACCTTGTGGCTAATTGGGGGACACCCGGCATCCCGACGGTGGCAGCATGCGCTACCACTTCTACGAAATGCTCGGGAGAACCCTCATGCGACGCAGAAATTCTGTCCTGGCCGCCACGGCTTCGGTGGCTTCGGCCAGCGACGACCGAGGCCGCGCCAAGAACGTGATCTACCTCCTCGGCGACGGCATGGGCGCACCCCTGTCACCGCCGCCCGTGAGCGCTATTACGGCGCGGCCGGCAAGCTCGCCATGGAGGGGCTGCCTGCCCAGGGGTATGTGAGCACCTACTCGGTCGAAAAGTTGTCGGGCCAGCCTGGTGAGGCAGACTTCACGCCGAACACGGTCACCGACTCAGCGTCGGCCGCGACCATGTGGGCGTCGGGCGTGAAGACCTACAACGCCGCCCTCGGCGTGGACGCCAAGGGCGCCGTCGTGCCGACCCTGATGGAGATGGCCAAGAAGTCCGGCTACCGCACGGGCACCGTGTCAACAGCTGAGATCACGGATGCCACTCCGGCGGGGCAGATGAGCCACGCCCTGGCCAGAGGCTGCCAGGGACCGGTGTACTCCGACGCGTCCTGCCAGGACCTCGCGATCACCGGCAGCGCCCTGCCGACCATCGATGTCAGGGTCACCCCGATCGCCGACCAGATCGCCCGCAACGGAACCGCCGACGTCATCTTCGGCGGCGGGCTCGGGCGTTTCGACGCCGCAGACGAGACCGCGCTGAAGGATCAGGGCTACTCCGTGCTCGGCTCCATCGCCAATCAGACGACCGCGAGGAAGACCGACCTCGCCGCTGCCGCCGGCCAGAAGGTATTCGGGTTGTTCACCAAGGGGAACCTCACGATCGAGAAGGCCAAGACCGAGAATCCGGGCTCACCGCAGGCGCAGGAACCGACCCTGCCGGAGATGACCGCCAAGGCCATTGAGCTCCTCAACCAGAAGAAGGCCAAGGGTCAGAAGAGCGATAAGAGCGATAAGAGCGAGAAAGGCGGCAAAGGCTTCTACCTGCAGATCGAGGGGCACTGATCGACAAGCGCTCGCACGCCAACGACGCCGCCCAGACGCCCACCGACCCGGCAGGCGTCGTCGACGGTTCACCGGAAGCCGGCCTGTGGTTGAGCTACCTCTCCGGCAACCACACCGGGGCGGATGTCCCGGTGTATGCGACGGGCCCCGGTGCAACCCAGTCGGAGGGCGCCATCGACAACACCGCGCTGTTCGGCATCGTCGGCCGCGCCCTGGGTGTCACCCGCTAGACACCGCCGATAGCAACCCGCGCGGGCGGAGGAAAGTGTATCCCCCGCTCGCGCCGCAACGAAAGGGACACCATGACGTCCACGAGTCCACGATCGATCCGAGCCGGCGTGATCATCGCCGTGATTGCTGCCGCGATTGCTGTTGCAATCCCTGCGGGCCTCGGAATCGCCACCCTCATTCCGGGAGGCACGTCGAACGGTGCGGCGCCGGCTGCCGCGGCGTCGACCTCGTTCCCCGGGCTGGCGACTCCCGCAGCCGAACCCGGACTCGAGAGCATCGATCGGGCGTGGCCCGGACCCGGTGAGATCCTTCAGTCGGCAGGCCCGTTCACCGACCGGTTCGTGTACGAAAATCTCGGCTTCTTCGACGACCAGGGGACGCTCCTCGGAACCGCCCGCTACGTGCACCACCTCGTCGACGACGGAAGCCACGAGGGCGCTCCGGAGAAACTGGAGGCCTTCACGATCGCCGTGCCGGAGGGCCTGCCCGGCCCCGCGGTCTCCGTGGCCATCGGGGTTCCCGTTCTCGTCAACGAGTAAACGCGCCCACTGATCGTCGGTGCGGTTAGCGGATGGCGGGCCGTCGCAGCAGCCAGGGGCGCAGCATCCGGGTGATCTGGGGCATGACCAGGAAGGTCATGGTCGGCGCCATAACGAGGGTGGTGATCAGGATCTTGGGGAGAGTGTCCACGTCGTGCCACCCCGGGATGAGCCAGGTCGCAATCAGGGTGAAGGCCAGGTTCGTCGGCAGGAAGCCCAGACCGATGCTCACCGTCTGCTTCCAGCGCGGCACCTGGAACGATGGTGCGGAGTCCCTGTTGTCGTCGTCGGAGACGGGGGCGTCAAACCACCCCTCGATGCCGGTGCGCTTCTCCACGCGAGCGTCAAGGATGAGGTCGTGGCCGTCGATCAGCCAATGGGCCCGCTCCTCGGAACCCTCCCAGGCATCCAGCAAGTCTGAGTTCGCGAAGCGGTAGAGCATGTGCCAGCTGAGGGAATCGGAGGTGGCGCGCACCCAGCCCGAGCCGAGGAAGCCCGAAAACTCGCTGGCCAGGTCCATGCCCTGCTGAGCCCAGCGGGTGGCCTCGGGAATTCGGGTCGGCTCGACGCGACGGGTGACGGAGACGGTGACGGAGGTTGCCGGGCGCGCTTGTGGCGTTCCTCTGGCGTTCCCCACGGGTACGGAAGACATGCTGCAAGTATCGCCGCCGCACCTGTACGTGCCGTTGCCGGCGTGTTTCCGGCTCGTTGCCGCGTTGCCGATCGTTCAGACGCTCAAGCCACGAGCGCGGTGCCGGCCGGTTAAAAGATCATCGGGCGGTCGTCGTCTTCGCCCTCAAGGGCCAGCTCCACGACGACGGGCACGTGGTCGCTCGGCGCATCGCCCTTGCGCTCGTTGCGATGGATGCTCGCGGCGGTCACCAGATCCGCGAACGCGGGGGAGCCGAGGATGAAGTCGATCCGCAGGCCCTCGTTGCGGGGGAACCGCAGCTGCTTGTAGTCCCAGAAGGTGAACCCCTCCGGCTCCAGCGGGCGCACCACATCGAGGATGCCCGCTGCCTCGAAGGCGTGGAAGGCGGCCCGCTCGGGCTCAGAAATGTGGGTGGATTGGCCGGGAATAAAGCTCGGGTCGCCCATGTCGCTGTCGAACGGGGCCACATTCCAGTCGCCCATCAGCGCAAGGGCCAGGTGCGGGTCGCGGGCCAGTTCGTCCCGGGCATGCGCGCGCAGGTGCTCCAGCCAATCCAGTTTGTAGGCGAAATGCGGGTCGTCGATGGCACGTCCGTTCGGAACGTACAGGCTCCACAGTCGCATGTCCGCCACCGTGACGCCGAGCGCCCTGGCCTCGAGCGGGAGCCCGGGGCCCTCCTGGCCTTTCAGGAAGCCGGGCATGCCGGGGAAGGATGTGGCGACATCCGTCATCTCGTGGCGGCTGGCGAACGCGACGCCGTTCCACTGGCTGATGCCGTGAATGGCCAGCTCGTAGCCGGCGTCCTCGAACGCCTGCGCCGGGAACTGCTCGGGCTTGCACTTGATCTCCTGCATCGCGAGCACGTCGATGTCTTCGCGCACCATCCAGTCGACGACCCGGCCGACTCGGGCACGGATGGAGTTGACGTTCCAGGTGGCGATGCGCATGCTGCCAGCCTATTTGACGGATGCCGGGCCGCATGGGCCCCCGTTCCGGTCGAGACTAGCCGTTGTGCAGGTCACTCTCGACCGGAACGGGGATACTCGGTGACAGGAATGGCAGGATTGAGGCACAACCAGAAGGCAGGGGTGGACCCATGACGGATTTGCAGATCGGCTATGCGGCGATGCTGGAGCAGTTCGCGCCGGCGGAGGCGGTGTCCCTCTCGGCCTACGCCGAGGAACACGGGTTCACCGGGGTGATGGCCGCAGACCACTTCCAGCCGTGGGTGCCCGCGCAGGGTGAGTCCTCCTTCGTTTGGAGCGTGCTCGCAGCGATCGGGGAGCGCACCACGGGTGACCTCGGCCCCGGCGTTACCGCGCCGACCTTCCGCTGGCATCCGGCCATGGTGGCCCAGGCCTCCGCGACCCTGGCCTCAATGTATCCCGGCCGGCACTGGCTCGGCCTCGGCTCGGGTGAAGCGCTCAACGAGCACATCGTCGGCCAGTATTGGCCGGAAGCCCCGGAACGCATCAACCGCATGTTCGAGGCCATCGAGATCATCTCGAAACTGTTCACCGCCTCCATCGCCGGCAAGGATGTCAAGCACTCCGGCCAGTTCTACAAGCTCGAGTCGACCCGGCTCTGGACCATGCCTGAGGTTGCGCCGGAGATCCTCGTGGCCACTGCCGGCCCGGTCACCGCCAAGCGTGCCGGCCGGCACGCCGACGGCCTGATCACGGTCGGCGCCCCGCTGGAGAAGATCTCGATGCTGTTCGGCAAGTTCGACGACGGCGCCCGCGACGCCGGTAAGGACCCGTCGACCATGCCGAAGGTGCTGCAGCTGCACATGAGCTGGGCCGAGACCGACGAGGAGGCCATGCGCAACGCGCTGGTCGAGTGGCCGAACGGCGGGATGAAGTTTCCGAAGGGGGACATCCGTTCGCCGTTCGAATTCGAGCAGATCGCCAAGCTCGTGCGCCCCGAGGACTTCGAGGGCCGCATGATCATCTCGGCCGACCCCGACGACCACCGCGCGTATATCCAGAGGTTCGTCGACCTCGGTTTCGACCGCATCTACCTGCACAATGTGGGTCGCAACCAGCGCCAGTGGATCGACGTGTTCGGCCGCGACGTGCTGCCGAAGCTCACGCGCTAGCCGTGGCTGAAGGGTCTAACGAGTCGAGTCTGCCGACGGGTTTGGCGAGCTCCGACGCCGCCGAACTTCACGTTTTCGTGCTTGAGGGTATCGGTGAAATCACGCCCGACGATGACCTGGCGGCGCTCATCGCAGGCGCGGCCGGGGAACGCATGCGGCACGGGGATATCCTGGCGGTGACGAGCAAGATCGTCTCCAAGGCGGAGGGACGCCAGGTCGCGGCCGCGGACCGCGAGCAGGCGATCACCGACGAGACCGTGCGGGTGGTGGCGACCCGCGCGTTCCCGGGTGGGATCACCCGAATCGTCGAGAACCGTCAGGGCCTCGTGATGGCCGCGGCCGGCGTCGACGCGAGCAACACCCCGGACGGCACGGTGCTGCTGCTGCCCGTCGACCCCGACGCGTCTGCCCGAGCGCTATGCGCGGCGCTGCGCGAGCGCACCGGGCTGCGCCTCGGCGTGATCATCACCGACACCGTCGGTCGTCCGTGGCGGGAAGGCCAGACCGACATCGCCATCGGCGCTGCCGGCGTGGCCGTGCTCGACGACCTTCGGGGCACGGATGACGCGTTCGGCCGCCGCTTGGACGTCACCGTCGCCGCCGTGGCCGACGAGATCGCGGGCGCGGCAGACCTTGTGAAGGGAAAGACCAGCGGCAACCCGGTGGCCGTCGTGCGCGGGCTCGGCCGGCTCGTCGGTGAGCTCGACTCGGTGGATGCGCCTGGGGCGAGCCGGCTGGTGCGGTCGAGCGAGAACGACATGTTCCGGCTGGGCAGCGCTGAGGCGCACGCCGAGGGGCATTCGCAAGGGTTTGCCGAGGGGTACGCGGCGGGGATCACGGCGGCTGCCTCGGCTGCCCCGGTGCCTGGTGCGTCCGGCACAGCCGGCGACGCGGCATCCGTCGCCGAATGAGCTGGGTGGCGATCGTTCCGGTTAAGGGTAACCCCGGGGCGAAGAGTCGTCTGGGTGAACGGCCCGATCGGGCCGGGCTGGCGGATGCCTTCGCGCTCGACACGGTGGCGGCACTGCTGGCGGCGCGCGGCGTTGACCGGGTACTGGTGGTCACCGGCGACGGCGAACTCGCGGGGCGTCTGGCCGAGCTCGGAGCCGACATCGTGCGCGAGGCCGTGGTGCCTGCCACCGCCGGTGACGTGCCTGTCGCCGGCGGCATCGATGCCGCCGCGCCTCACCGCCCGGTTCGGCCCTCGGATCCGCTGAATGCGGCTATCCGGCAGGGTCTGGCCGTGGCCCGCGCGGAGTTTCCCGAGGCGAACCTGGCCGTGCTGACCGGTGATCTGCCGGCCCTGACCCCTGCGGATGTCGAGCGCACCCTGGACCTCGCCGCCGCGCACGAGCGCAGCCTGGTGCCCGACGCCGCCGGAACCGGCACGACGACACTGCTCGCGCTGGCCGGCGTCCCGATCGAGCCTCGGTTCGGGCCAGGGTCCCGGGCCGCCCACGAATCCACGGGTCATGTGCCGCTCGAGCTGCAGGCGTGCGCGTCGATCCGGCAGGACGTCGACACCGCCGCCGACCTCGCAGTCGCGCTGCGTCTCGGCCTCGGTGTGCACACACGCCCGCTCGTCGACGGAACCTCCGGGGCGACTGCCCGGCGCTGACCACCCTGCGCTGACCATCCTGCGCGGCCCATCCCGGCGAACGAAGGCAGTCGCTGTCGCTCAGACGGTAGCGAGCGCGCCGCGGGCAAGGGCGAGCGCGTCGGCCGCGAGCCGCTTCGTCGTGGGCGCATCACGCATCCAGAGCGGCACGGCGACCGATCGGATGCCCGCGGCCGCCAGCGCAGGCAGCGCGCCGGCATCCGTCTCGTCCACTAGCCACGCGTCGAGCACCCCACCCGCGGCGCGGGAGCCGTAGTGCAGGCCCACGGCCTCGGCCGAGGTGTGCACGCCGATGGTGTGAAGGCAGGCGTCGGCCATGCCGCGCACGGCCGCACCCGCGATGATCGGCGAGACGCCGACGACCGCGGCGTCGGTGGATCGCAGGGCATCCCGGATGCCGGGGACGGCGAGGATCGTGCCGACCGAGACGACCGGGTTCGACGGCGGCAGAATGACCAGATCGGCCGTGAGGATGGCCTCGACGACGCCCCGCGCGGGCACGGCGGACGTGAGCCCGAGCTGCACGAACTCGGTCACCTCAACGCCGGCCCGGTAGCGCACCCACCACTCTTCGAAGTGGATCAGGTCGCCGGCGCGATGCTCATCGACATCCATAGCCAGTCGGGCATGTGTCTCGACGTGGTCGTCGCTCATCGGCAGCAGCCGCGCTCCAGGCTGCCAGCGGCGGCAGAGGAACTCCGTGGCTTCGCTCAGCGTGGATCCGTTCCGGAGGAGGTCGCTGCGCACGATGTGCGTGGCCAGGTCGAGGTCGCCGAGCGTGAACCAGGACCACCCGCGCCCATAGGCGGCGATCTCCGCGGAGGCGCGGCGGGTTTCCTCGGGCCGGCCCCAGCCCTGCTCCTCGTTGATGCCGCCGCCGAGGGTGTACATCACGGTGTCGAGGTCGGGGCAGATACGCAGACCGTCGAGCCACATGTCATCGCCTGTGTTCACGATCACAGTGACTGCCGCATTCGGCTCGGTGTCCGCCAGGTGCTGCAGCAGCCCTCGGGTGAACCGCGCGCCGCCGATGCCTCCGGCCAGAACCGTGATGGTCGTCATGCGTGTCCTCCTCCGTTGTCGTGCCGGTCGTGCGTCAGTGCGGGCACGAGTCGCGGTGCCGTGACGAAAGGCGCGAATCCGGCTGCCGCCGCCGGCGAGAAGACGATCACCGGATGTCCACCCCGCGGATGTGGGATCACGTCACAGTCCACGCCGTAGACCTCTGCGATGGTCGACGGTCGCAGCACCTCGTCCGGGGTGCCGGCCGCGACGAGTCGGCCGCGGTGCAGCAGCAGGATCTGGTCGCAGAATGCGGCCGCCAGGTTGAGATCGTGCAGGGCCATGATCGCGGTCAGCCCGGTGCCCGTACCCAAACCTGTGTCAGTCTCCGTGTCAGCCTCCACTCCAGCCCCCGCGCACAGTCCGCGCACCTGACCGAGCAGTCCGAGCTGTGCGCTCACATCGAGGTGGTTGTTCGGTTCGTCCAGCAGCAGCAGGCTCGGGCGCTGTGCCAATGCCCGGGCGATCTGCGCGCGCTGCTGCTCGCCGCCGCTGAGGCTGTGCCAGGCTCGGTCCGCGAGGTCGCTTCCGCCCACCATGGCCAGCGATTCCTCGACGACCTGGTGGTCGTCGTCGCCGCCGAAGCTGCCGAGCACCCGGGTGCGGTGCGGGATCCGGCCGAGGAGAACGACCTCCCGCACCGTGAGGTCGACGCTGGGTGCCGCGTTCTGCTCGAGCAGCGCCACCCGCCGGGCGGTCTCCCGACGCGACAGTCCCGACCTGCTGCCCACGTGCCCACCGTCGAGTTCGACGCCGCCGGCATCCGGTGTCTCCAGCCCCGCGATCAGGCGAAGCAGTGTGGATTTCCCGGCCCCGTTGGGCCCGAGCAGACCGGTGACCGCGCCCGTGGGCACGACCGCCGATACATCGGTCAGAATCGGGGTGCCGTTGATCTGGAACGACACCCGGTCGAGGATCACGACCATGCGGCGGCCTTTCTGCTCTTGATCAACACGATGAACACGGGAACGCCGATCAGGGCGGTGATGATGCCCACAGGCAGCTCGCGCGGGTCGAACACCGTGCGGGCCACCGTGTCGGCGATGATCAGGAACAGGGCGCCGAGCACCACGGTCAGCGGGAGAAGGCGGCGGTGGCCGGGCCCGCTCAGGCCGCGCACGAGGTGCGGCAGAATCAGGCCGACGAAGCCGATCGCTCCACTCACGGCCACCATCGCGCCGGTCAGCAGCGCCACCGCGCCGAGCAACATCCACCGAGTGCGGTTGACGTTGATGCCGAGGGATGCCGCCGCCGTGTCCCCGAAGGTGAACGCGTCCAGGCGGGTGGCCGAGAGCACGATCCCGGCGCCGACCACCACCAGGGCGGTGCCCGAGATGGCGACGCTGGACCACGAGCTGCCGGCCAGAGAGCCCAACAGCCAATTGAGGATCTCCCGGTAGGAGTCGCCCTTGGCCGCCCAGAAGATGATGAAGGAGGTGCCGGCCCCGCCCAGCTGCGCAATGGCCAGGCCGGACAGCACCGCCCGCCCGGGCGTGATCGTGCCGCCGATCCGTGCGATGCTCAGGGTGGCAACGAGGGCGGCCAGCGCGCCGAGGAACGCCGCAGCGGGCAGCGCCACGGCCACGCCGAGGATGATCACGCAGACCGCGCCGAGCGAGGCGCCGCTCGACAGCCCGAGCAGGTAGGGGTCAGCCAGCGGGTTGCGGGTCACGGACTGCATGACCGCGCCGCTGAGCGCGAGCCCCGCGCCGACTGCGGCCGCGGTCAGCACGCGCGGCAGGCGCAGCTGCCACACGATTGAGTCGGTCAGCGGGGCCACCTCGGCGGCGCCCGGCAGGCCGAGGTGTGCGGCGAGGCTCGCGGCGACATCCGTCAGGCTCACCTCGGCCGGGCCGATCGTCACGGCGAGCCCTGCCGCGAGCACGAGCGCGAGAACCGACAGGGTGAGCCAGCCCAGGTAGCGGGCGCGACCGGCACTGCGCCGGCCCTCGGCCGCCGTGCGCTCTGCCTGTTGCAGTTCCACCCGAATCACCTGCCTCGTTTGTCCTGATCTGCCCGGTCCGGCTCGGTCCCGTTCTGTTCCGGCAGCTGCCGAGGGGCTCGTCGGCCGTGCTCTACTGGAGAGCCGCGAGCTGCTCGATGGTCGACGCGGCCGCGTCCACATTGCGGATCCCGGCCTCGGTCGCCGCGAACGGCAGCACGATGTAGCGCTGGTTCGTCACGGCGTCGAGCTGCTGAGTGGCCGGGTTCGCCTCAAGGTTCTCGATCTTCGATGCCGCGGTGTTCCAGATGGCGTCGACGAGCACGATCACGCTCGGGTTCGCCGCGATGACTGACTCCCAGCCCACCGAGGTCCAGGTGTCTTCCACGTTGGCAAACACGTTGTTCAGGCCCGCGGCCGCCATGATCATGTTGGGGGAGCCGATGCCGGCGCCCACGTAGGGGGCGTCGGTGCCGCTCGAATACCAGAGTGCGGTGGTGTCCTTACCGGCGGGGGTCAGGGCGGCCAGGTCTTCCTGTTGGTCGGCGACCAGGTCGGCCGCGGCCTCTTCGGCGCCGAAGAGCGCTCCGGCCTCGGTGATCTCGTCGAACACGGCGTCGAAGGTGAGCGGGTCGGGCATGTAACCCTCGCCCTTGCAGGCCGCGGGGGACACATAGCTGCCGATCCCGAGGTCGGCGAGGCCCGCGCGTTCGCCCACACCCTCGGCCGAGAAGCTGGACTCCCAGCCGCCGTAAACGAAGTCGGGGGTGAGGCCGAGCACGGCCTCCTGGCCGGGCACGAAGTCGCTGACCACGTTCAGGTCGGCGCCGGCCTTCTCGAGGGATGCCGGCAAGGGGCCGTCGAGGAACGCCGAGCCCACGATGCGATCGCCGAGGCCGAGCGCGAGCAGCAGCTCGGTCGTCGACGACTTGATCGTCACGATGCGCTCGGGCGCGGACTCCACGGTCACCTCGGTGCCGCAATTGTCGATCGTGACTGGGTAGCCCGCGGCGTCGCCGGCACTCGTGCTCGGGGTCGTGCTCGGCGTCGCGGCGGGACTCGCCGCGGCGCATCCGCTCAGCAGCAGGGCAGACGCGGCAACAGCCGCCAGAACAGAAACGCGGGTCAACAGCAAGTGGGTCATGAAACCGATCCAGGTCGGGGTCGCGAGAGCGGGTGAATCGTCGGTATGAGCACGCCATAGCGACGATTCACCCGCTCTCGCGAACGCGGGAGAGCAGTGGGGCTAGCGGATGCGACCGAGGGGATGTCGGCGACCTGCCGCCCAAGTCAGGGCCGGCTCAACCGGTCAGAGCCAACCGGCGGTCTTCTTTCAGCCTAGGCCAGAACGTGGGCGCGGCCCATCCCGCGGCGCGAGCACCGTGAAACCAGGGGAGACGGATGTCCAGACCACTCGGGGTGTCCCCACTGTTCACGTTCACGTCTACTGTTCACGTCCACTGTTCACGCTCACCGTTCACGCCCACCGTACCTCGGGCGGCCGGTCGCCCGAGGCCGTCCCGCGGGCGGCCGCGGCGAGGGCCTGGGCGATCGAAACGACGTCAGCCGGCAGCGCGCCCGCCGTCACTCGAATGAAGGAGCCGCCCTGCCCCAGGCCTTCCGAGGCGAGGAACGGCGAGCCGCCGGCGACCCGGATGCCCGACGCCGCCAGTTGCACGATGGCATTGCGCTCGTCGAACACCGGCAGCCAGGCGTTGATGCCGTCTGCCCGCACGGAGGGCAGACCGCACCCGGTGAGCGCGTCCGCCAGCGCCTTCTGCCTGGCGAAGTAGACCCTTCTCGCCTCGCCCACCTGGCTGATGCTGGTGCTGTCGGTCAGCAGCTCGTAGAGGATGGTCTGCACCATGCGGCTGGTCCAGCCCGGGCCGAGCATCCGCCTGGCGACGATGCGGTCAACCAGGGCCGCCGCACCGCCAAGCGCCGCGATGCGCAGGTCGGGGCCGTGCGACTTGGAGTAGCTGCGCACGTGCAGCACCCGGTGTGGCAGCCAGCGGCCCAGGCTCGTCACGGGGGCAACCGTGATATCGCCGGAGTGGTCGTCTTCGATCACGACGGTGTGCGCGGTGCGCTTGTGTGCGGTGAGCAGCCCGGCCAGTTCGCGCGCGCGGTCGGCCGTCATCGACGCCCCGGTGGGATTCTGCGCTCGCGGCTGCAGGAGCACCGCCGCGGGTGCGAGCCTGAGGGCGGCCGCGAAGGCCGCGGGCACGATGCCGTGCTCGTCGACGGCCACCGGTAACCGTTCGATGCCGAGCTGCTCGAGCAGGTCGAAGAACGGCGGGAATCCCGGGTCCTCCACGATCACCCGGTCGCCGAATCGGGCCACCTGGTCGAGGCTGCGGGAGATGGCGTCGAGGGCGCCGTCGACGACGGTGATCGTCTCGGCCGGAAACGGCCATGACTCCTGCAGCACCGCCAGCAGTTCCGGGATGACCGGGAGGTCCTGGTAGATCACGGTCGCCGCCCGCTGCGAGACCCGGGAGAGTGCCGGCCCCAGGTCGGGTAACAGGAGCGGGTCAGGGGTGCCGCGGGAGAGGTCGATCCTGGCCGCGGCGTGGTGGCCGGCCAGGGACCGGCTGCGCGCGGGCAGCCAGCGCGGGGCAGCCTCGAGCACGAACGTTCCGCTGCGCCCGCGGGAGACGATCAGCCCGGCCGCGGCCAGCGCCTGCCAGGCATGACTGACCGTGGCTGGGCTCACCTCGAGGGCCGCGGCCAGCGCCCGCACGGTAGGTAGACGGTCGCCCGGAGCGAGCCTTCCCGAGCTGATCAGGCGGCCCAGGGCAGCCGCAATCCCGGCGGGAGTCGGGTGCTCGACCTCGTCGATAACGGTTTGCATGAACCCTTGCCTCCGGCTGGTTCGCTCGACAGGATGATTAACGCGTGTGTCACACAGAGAAACAGAACTGAAATGTTTACGTCGAAGAATAACAAATACGGACAATGTCGTTCGGCTTGACGTTGTTCCATCACTGGCGAATGTGGAGACAAGATGACTGTAGTTCGGGCAGCAATCACCCAGACCGAGTGGACGGGTGATCAGGAGTCGATGATTGCCAAGCACGAGGGTTTCGTGCGCACGGCCGCCGCGGCGGGAGTGCAGGTGATCTGCTTTCAGGAGTTATTCCACGGCCCGTACTTCGGCATCGTGCAGGACGCCAAGTACTACGACTACGCGCAGAGCGTGCCCGGCCCGCTCGTGGAACGCTTTCAGAAGCTCGCCGCCGAGTACAAGATGGTGATCGTGCTCCCCGTCTATGAGGAGGAGCAGCCCAGCGTGCTCTACAACACGGCCGCTGTGATCGACGCCGACGGTACCTACCTTGGCAAGTACCGCAAGCACCACATCCCTCACCTGCCCCAGTTCTGGGAGAAGTTCTACTTCCGCCCCGGCAACGCCGACTATCCGGTCTTCGACACCAAGGTCGGCAAGATCGGCGTCTACATCTGCTACGACCGGCACTTCCCGGAGGGCTGGCGCGTGCTGGGCCTGAACGGCGCCGAGATCGTCTTCAACCCCTCGGCCACCAAGCCCGGCCTGTCGAACCGGCTCTGGGAGCTCGAGCAGCCGGCCGCCGCAGTCGCCAACCAGTACTACATCGGGGCGAACAACCGCATCGGCACCGAGACCGAGGAGTTCGGCGACGACGCCGTCACGTTCTACGGCAGCTCCTACTTCGTCGACCCGCGCGGCAACTACGTCGGCGAGGTGGCCTCCACCGACTCGGAGGAGATCGTCATCCGCGACCTTGACCTGGGTGTCATCCGCGAGGTGCGCAACTCGTGGCAGTTCTACCGGGACCGCCGTCCCGACTCCTACGGCCCGATCGCCCGACCGTAGGCCGGGGCGCATCATGAAGACCCTGATCCAAAACGGCACCGTGGTCAGCGCGACCGGTCGGGTGCAGGCGGATGTCCTCATCGACGGTGAGATCATCGTCGCTGTGCTGGCGCCCGGCTCGGCCCTCCTCGGAAACGACCTCGCCGCATCCGTGGACCGCGTGATCGACGCCACCGGTAAGTACGTCATTCCCGGCGGCGTTGACGCGCACACGCATATGCAACTGCCGTTCGGCGGCACCGCGGCCAGCGACACCTTCGAGACCGGCACCAGGGCCGCGGCCTGGGGCGGCACGACCACCATTGTCGACTTCGCCGTGCAGAGCTATGGCCAGCGGGTCTTCGACGGCCTCGCGGCCTGGCACGAGAAGGCGGCCGGCAACTGCGCGATCGACTACGCGTTCCACCAGATCATCGGCGACCTCAATGAGGATTCGTTGCAGGCGATGGACGGCCTGCTCGACGAGGGAATCTCCAGTTTCAAGCTGTTCATGGCCTATCCCGGCGTTTTCTACTCGGATGACGCGCAGATCCTTCGCGCCATGCAGAAGTCCGCCGAGACCGGGCTGATGACCATGATGCACGCGGAGAACGGTCCTGCCATCGACGTGCTCGTGAAGCAACTGCTCGCGCAGGGAAAGACCGACCCCTACTACCACGGCGTCGCGCGCGCCTGGCAGCTGGAGGAGGAGGCCACGCACCGCGCGATCATGCTCGCCAACCTCACCGGGGCGCCGCTCTACGTGGTGCACGTGAGCGCCAAACAGGCCGTCGAGCAGATCGCCGCCGCCCGGGACAACGGGCAGAACGTGTTCGGTGAGACCTGCCCGCAATACCTCTACCTGTCTCTCGAGGAGAACCTCGGGGCACCCGGTTTCGAGGGCGCGAAGTGGGTGTGCTCCACACCGCTGCGCTCGCGGGCGGAGGGCCACCAGAACCACCTCTGGCAGAGCCTGCGCACCAACGACATCCAAATGGTCTCCACCGACCACTGCCCGTTCTGCATGAAGGGCCAGAAAGAGCTGGGCCTCGGCGATTTCTCGAAGATCCCGAACGGCATCGGCTCGGTCGAGCACCGCCTGGACCTGCTCTACCAGGGCGTCGTCAACGGCCGCATCTCGCTCGAACGCTGGGTGGAGATCACCTCTACCACGCCGGCACGGATGTTCGGCCTCTACGGCAGGAAGGGGGTCATCCAGCCGGGCGCGGACGGCGACATCGTCATCTACGACCCAAACGGCCACACCTCGATCGGCCTGCCTGTCAACGGGAATGGCAAGACCCACCACATGAACATGGACCACTCCGCCTGGGAAGGCTACGAGATCGACGGCCACGTCGACACCGTGCTATCCCGCGGCAAGGTCGTCATCGATGACAACTCCTACCTCGGCGCCAAGGGTGACGGCCGGTTCGTCAAACGCGGCCTGAGCCAGTACCTGATCTAGACGGGACCCCAGATGGACTTCGGAGCAGTACTGCAGACCAACCCCCCATCCGCCCGCACGGTGCAGCTGGCCAAACTGGCCGAGGCACACGGCTTCAGCCACGTCTGGACGTTCGACTCTCATCTGCTCTGGCAGGAGCCCTACGTCATCTACAGTCGCATCCTTGCGGAAACGAACAAGATCATCGTCGGTCCCATGGTCACCAACCCGGGCACCCGCGACTGGACGGTGACGGCCTCGACCTACGCGACGCTGAACGAGATGTACGGCAACCGCACCATCTGCGGTATCGGCCGCGGCGACTCGGCCGTGCGCGTCATCAACGGGGCCCCCACCACCCTGAAGACGCTGCGCGAGTCGGTGCACGTCATCCGGGAACTCGCGAACTCCCGGTCGGTCGAATACAACGGCGCGACCCTGCAGTTCCCGTGGAGCCGCGGGTCCACCCTCGATGTCTGGGTGGCAGCCTACGGACCGCTGGCCCTCAAGCTCGCGGGTGAGGTCGGCGACGGTTTCATCCTGCAGATGGCCGACCTCGACGTGGCCGAGTGGATGATCACGACCGTGCGGGAGGCCGCGGCGAACGTCGGCCGCGACCCGTTGTCGGTCAAGTTTTGTGTGGCCGCGCCGATGTACATCGGCGACAACTGGGGCCACATGCGCAACCAGTGCCGCTGGTTCGGCGGCATGGTGGGCAACCACGTCGCCGACATCGTCGCCAAATACGGTACGGAATCGCCTGTTCCGAAGGCCCTGACCGATTACATCGCCGGCCGCCAGGACTACGACTATAACGAGCACGGCCGCACTGGCAACGTGCACGCGGAGTTCGTTCCGGACGAGATCGTCGACCGGTTCTGCCTGCTCGGCACCGCGAAGGACCACATCGAGAAGCTCGAGGCCCTCCGTGCGATCGGCGTCGACCAGTTTGCCGGCTACCTGCAGCACGATAACAAGGAAGAGACGATGCGCGTCTACGGGGAGACCGTGATCCCGGCGATGGCCGAGCACATCGTGGCGAAGGCATGACCCGGAGGGGCCGGGCGATACTGCGGCGCATCCTCGTCGGTGCGCTGGGCGTCACCCTGCTCGCCGCACTGTGGGAGCTCTACAAGCTGCTCGGCCCGACCCAGGGTGTCATGATCGGCACCACCACGGTGCTGCCCCGCACGAGCGACCTGGCCATGCCGCACCTCTGGGTGATGGCCGGCCGCGTGCTCGAACCGGTCACCGGCGCCGCCAACGCGGTGCCGATCTGGCAGGCGGTGCTGCTGGGCGCCCTGTTCACGCTCGGCATCGCCGCCGTCGGCTGGCTCGTGGGCATCGCAGTCGGCCTGGCCCTGGCCCTGCTGATGCAGCGGTTCCGGCTTGCCGAATCCGCGATCCTGCCCTGGATCATCCTCAGCCAGACCGTTCCCCTGATCGCGCTGGCCCCGCTGGTGCGGCGCTGGGGCTCGCAGATCCAGTTCGGCGATTTCACCTGGGCGAGCTGGATGTCCGTGGCCCTGATCGCCTCCTACCTCGCCTTCTTCCCGGTGTCGGTCGGGGCTCTCCGCGGTCTTGGCTCGCCCGACGCCAACCACGTCGACCTGATGCACGTCTACGCGGCCGGCTGGTGGAAGACGCTGTGGCGCCTGCGCCTGCCGGCCAGCGTGGCCTACCTCCTGCCGGCCCTGCGGCTGGCGGCCGCGAGTGCCGTGATCGGCACCGTGGTGGCCGAGGTATCGATCGGGTTGCGCGGCGGCATCGGCCGCCTCATCGTGGAGTACGCCGGTGCGGCCGGCGGAGACCCCGGCAAACCCTGGGCTCCCATCTTCGGTTCCATCATCGTCGGCCTCGTCGCCGCCGGTTTCGTAGGCCTGATCGGCCTGTTCCTTCGTCGTTTCCGCAGGGGAGAAGTTGCAGCATGAGTAGAACCCAGCCGACCGATCCCGCGGCCGCGCCCGCGGCCATCGCCGTGCCGGCCGCCCGCCCGGCACCCTCGGCCGGCTCGCTCGCCGTCGAGGCGACCGCGGTGAGCCGCATCTTCCCGGTGCGGAAGGGGGCATCCGTCACCGCCCTCGACAACGTGAGCCTGTCGGTGGCCCCCGGCGAGTTCGTCTCCCTGATCGGGCCCAGCGGATGCGGCAAGAGCACCCTCCTGCGCCTGATCGCCGACCTCGACGCTCCGACCTCGGGCAACATCACGGTGTTCGGGAAGCCGGCCCGGCAGGCGCGCATCGACCAGGACTACGGAATCGCGTTCCAGCAGGCCGGCCTGCTGCCCTGGCGCACCGTGGCCGGCAACATCGAGCTGCCACTTGAGTTGCACGGCACCGGCAAGGCGGCCCGGCGGGCGAGGGCGGCCGAGCTGATCGCTCTGGTCGGACTCTCGGACTTCGCCGACAACTACCCCGACCAGCTCTCCGGCGGCATGCAGCAGCGAGTCGCGATCGCCCGGTCGCTGGCCGAGAGCCCCAGCCTGCTGCTGATGGACGAACCGTTCGGTGCCCTCGACGAGATGACCCGGGAGCGCATGCAGAACGAGCTCGTGCGCATCTGCGGTGAAACGAGTGCGGCCGTGGTGTTCGTCACGCATTCCATCCCCGAGGCGGTGTTCCTCTCCGACCGGGTGGTGGTGTTGGAGCCGCGGCCCGGGCGCATCCGGGACGTGCTCACCGTGAGTCTCGGCGACCCGGCCGGGCGCGGCGAGAACCTGCGCGAAGACGAGGGCTTCTTCCACGCGGTGAGCCAGGTGCGCGAATTGCTCCACGGCCAGGGTGTCGCCGGCGCGCGCGGGGTCGAAACGCGATGAGGCCCGGGTCGATCGCCGCCCCCGGTGTGCTGCGCACCGTCATCCCGCCGGTGCTGCTCGGCCTGGTCGCGATCCTGCTCTGGCAGGGGGCGGTCACCTACTTCGCCATCAAACCCTTCATCCTGCCGGGTCCGTTCCAGATCGGCGAGCAGTTCTCGGCGAACCTGCAGAACGTGGCCAACGGCATGCTGGTCACGGGTCGCAACGCCCTGATCGGGCTGCTGATCGGCTCCGTGCTGGGCATCCTGGCGGCTATCGTCGCGTCGGTGCTCCGCGTGGCCGACGAGATGGCCGCCCCCATTATCGCGGCCATCGCCGTGGTGCCGATCGTGGCACTCGCCCCCGTGCTCTACACGATGTTCGGGGCCGGGGCCGAGACGGCCCGACAGATCGTGGCCGGCCTCGCGGTGTTCGTGCCGGTGTATTTCAACACCCTCAAGGGGCTGCGCCAGGTGAGCCCGGTGCACCGCGACCTGATGCGCTCCTATGCCGCCTCCAGCCGGCAGGCCACGCGCACCGTCACCCTCCCGACCGCGCTGCCCTACGTCTTCACGGGCCTGCGCATCGCGTCGTCGCTTGCTGTGATCTCGGCCCTGATCGCCGAGTACTTCGGCGGGCCGGTCGGCGGCCTCGGAAAGTCGATCACCTCGTCCGCATCCAGCAGCAATTACGGCCTGGCCTGGGCCTACGTTCTCGGCTCCATCCTGCTCGGCCTGCTGTTCTACAGCGCGGCCCTCGGCCTCGAAAAACTCGTTGGCCGTCGCATCCCCGGCTCCTAGACCGCACCACCACCCGGTAATCCCCGCAGCAGCACCCCAGCAAGGAGGAACAATGAAACACAGCACACGATGGCTCGGCACCCTGGCCGCCCTGGCCGCGGCCAGCGCCCTGGCGCTCACCGGCTGCACCGCCACCGGCACCACCGATGACTCGGGCGGCGCAACGGGCGACGGCGCGCTTACCGACGTCACGCTGCAGCTGCAGTGGGTGGCCCAGGCCCAGTTCGCCGGTTACTACGCGGCGGTCGACCAGGGTTACTACGAAGACGAAGGTCTCAACGTCACGATCATGGAGGGTGGCCCCGACATCGTCCCGCAAGACGTGTTGGCCTCCGGCGACGTCGACTACGCCATCTCCTGGGTGCCCAAGGTGCTCGGCTCGATCGAACAGGGCGCCAACATCACGGATGTCGCGCAGATCTTCGAGCGCAGCGCCACCACCCAGATCTCCTTCAAGGACAAGGGCGTCGAATCGCCCGCCGCCCTCAAGGGCAAGAACGTGGGCAGCTGGGGTTACGGCAATGAGTGGGAGCTCTTTGCCGGCATGCAGAAGGAGGGTGTCGAGATCGGCGACATCAGCCTCATCCAGCAGGCCTTCGATATGACCGGCTTCCTGGCCGGCGACATCGACGCCGCGCAGGCGATGACCTACAACGAGTACGCGCAGGTGCTCGAGACCGTGAACCCCGACACCGGCGAGCTCTACCAGCCCGACGACCTCAACGTCATCGACTGGAACGACGTGGGCACGGCCATGCTGCAGGATGCGATCTGGGCCAACACCGACAAGCTCGCCTCCGACGAGGACTACGCCGACACCACGGTGAAGTTCATCAAGGCGTCCATCAGGGGCTGGATCTACGCCGCCGAGAACCCCGAGGATGCGGCGGCCATCGTGACCGCCAACGGTTCGGCGCTCGGCGAAAGCCACCAACTCTGGATGACCAACGAGGTCAACAAGCTGATCTGGCCGTCGACCAACGGCGTCGGCCTGATCGACGAGGCAGCCTGGAAAAACACTGTCGACATCGCGCTGAACACCAAGAACGAGACCGGCGCGACCATCATCACCACCGACCCACCCGAGACCGCCTACTCGAACGAGTACGTTCAGCAGGCGCTCGATGAACTCACCGAGGAAGGAATCGACGTGAATGGTGCAGACTTCGAGCCGATCGAGGTCACACTGAAGGAGGGCGGCAACTAGACCGGCATCCAGTCGTCGTGTCGGCGGCCGGGTGATCGTTCACCCGGCCGCCCCCGGCTCCACGACCTCACCATCTCAACGCAGAGAGAAAGAACGCGATATTCGTGAATGACATCACCTCCCCAAGTTCCACGGCCAGCCGGAACGAGCTCGCCTACGACCTCGATCGGGCGCACGTCTTCCACTCCTGGTCGGCCCAGGGTTCCCTGAAGCCGCTGGTGATCGCCGGCGGGCAGGGCTCCCGGGTCTGGGACTATGACGGACGAAGCTACCTTGACTTCTCCAGCCAGCTCGTCAACGTGAATATCGGCCACCAGCATCCGGCCGTCACCGCGGCCATCATCGAGCAGGCCGGCCAGCTCGCCACGGTCGCGCCCTCCACGGCGACCCTGTCCCGTGGTGAGGCCGCCAAGCGCATCGTTGATCGGGCGCCCGAGGGCTTCAATAAGGTCTTCTTCACTAACGGCGGGGCGGATGCGATCGAGAACGCGATCCGCATGGCGCGCCTGCACACCGGCCGCGACAAGGTGCTCTCCACCTACCGCTCGTATCACGGCAACACGGGCGCGGCCATCGTCGCTACCGGCGACTGGCGCCGCATCCCCAACGAGTTCGCCCGCGGGCACGTGCACTTCTTCGGTCCCTACCTCTACCGCAGCGAGTTCTGGGCGACGAGTCCCGAGCAGGAGTCGGAGCGCGCCCTGCGCCACCTCGAGCACGTGATCCAGAGCGAGGGGCCTGCGGGCTTCGCGGCCGTGCTGCTGGAATCCATCCCCGGCACCGCCGGCGTGCTCGTGCCGCCGCCCGGCTACCTCGCCGGTGTGCGGGCCCTCTGCGACCGCTACGGCATCATGCTCATCCTCGACGAGGTGATGGCCGGCTTCGGCCGCACGGGCAACTGGTTCGCGTTCGACGGCTTCGACGTGGTTCCCGACCTGATCGCCTTCGCGAAGGGCGTCAACTCCGGTTATGTCCCCACCGGCGGCGTGATCATCTCCGACCCCATCGCCAACGACTTCGACACCATGGTCTACCCCGGTGGTCTCACCTACAGCGGTCATCCGCTGGCGATGGCATCGATCGTGGCGGCCCTGGATGCCATGGAGAACGAGGGCATCGTGGCGAACGCGGCCCGGATCGGGAGTGACGTGCTGGCGCCGGGGCTCGCTGAGCTGGCGGCCAGGCACCCGATCATCGGCGAGGTGCGTGGGGTCGGCGTGTTCTGGGCGCTGGAGTTTGTCACCGACCAGGAGACCCGTCAGCCGCTCAGCGGCGCGGTGATGGGCCGGATCAAGTCGGAGCTCCTGGCCCGCAACCTGCTGCCGTTCCTGGCCGAGAACCGCATCCACGTGGTGCCGCCGTGCGTCGTCACTGACGCTGAGGTTGCCGAGGCGCTCGCCATCTACGACGAGGTCCTCAGCCTCGACCTGCTCGGCTGACCACCCCGTCCCACCCCCGCCTGACCTGCACCGTTCCGGTCAGGAGTGCCCGTTCCGTCGGTCACTCCCGACCGGAACGGGCACCCTGACCTCAACTCGACGAAGAGAGACAAACCCTCATGACCGAACTGCCCGTCATCACACACTGGATCGACGGAGGCCCCGTTTCGGGAGCCTCCACCCGCACCGCACCCGTCTACAATCCGGCCCTCGGCGTCCCGGCCAAGAATGTGCTCCTGGCCGGCTCCGTCGACGTCGGCGTCGCCGTCGCCTCCGCGCAGGCTGCCTATCCGCTCTGGCGGGACACCTCCCAGGCGAAGCGCCAGGGTGTCATGTTCAACTTCCGTGAGCTGTTGAACGCGCGCAAAGGCGAGCTGGCCGACATCCTGACCGCCGAACACGGCAAGGTAACCTCGGACGCCCTCGGTGAGATCGCGCGCGGCCTCGAAGTTGTCGAGTTCGCGCTCGGCATGCCGCACCTGAGCAAGGGCGAGTACTCCGAGAACGTGTCCACGGGCGTCGACGTCTACACGCTGCGCCAGCCGCTCGGCGTGGTGGGCATCATCAGCCCGTTCAACTTCCCCGCCATGGTGCCGCTCTGGTTCTTCCCGATCGCTATCGCGGCCGGCAATACGGTCGTGCTCAAGCCGAGCGAGAAGGACCCGTCCGCGTCGAACTGGATGGCCGCCCTGATGACCGAGGCCGGCCTGCCCGACGGCGTGCTCAACGTCGTACACGGCGACAAGGAAGCCGTCGATGCCCTGCTTGTGCACCCCGACGTGCAGGCGATTTCGTTCGTCGGCTCCACGCCGATCGCGAAGTACATCTACGAGACGGCCGCCCACCACGGCAAGCGAGTGCAGGCCCTCGGCGGCGCGAAGAACCACATGCTCGTGCTGCCCGACGCCGACCTGGACCTGGCTGCTGATGCCGCGGTCAACGCCGGCTTCGGCTCGGCGGGGGAGCGCTGCATGGCGATCAGCGTGGTGGTGGCCGTGGAACCGGTCGCCGACGAGCTGGTCGCGAAGATCACGGAGCGGCTGAAGGGCCTCAAGGTGGGCGACGGCATGCGCGGCTGCGACATGGGGCCGCTGATCACGAAGGTGCACCGCGACAAGGTGGCCTCCTATATCGACCTCGCCCACACCGACGGAGCCGAGGTCGTGGTAGACGGCCGGGGCATCGAGGTGGACGGCGACGCGAGCGGATTCTGGCTCGGCCCGACCCTCTTCGACCGGGTCAGCACGGACTCGGACGTCTACCTCGACGAGATCTTCGGCCCGGTTCTCTCCATCGTGCGGGTCGCCAGTTACACCGAGGGGCTCAATCTGATCAACCGCAGCCGCTACGGCAACGGCACGGCTATCTTCACCAACGACGGCGGTGCGGCCAGGCGGTTCCAGAACGAGGTCCAGGTAGGCATGGTCGGCATCAACGTGCCGATCCCCGTGCCCGTGGCCTACCACTCCTTCGGCGGCTGGAAAGACTCCCTGTTCGGTGACGCCAAGGCCTATGGCCCGGCCGGGATCGCCTTCTACACCCGGGAGAAGGCCATCACCAGCCGCTGGCTCGACCCCAGTCACGGAGGCATCAACCTCGGCTTCCCCCAAAACGCCTAGCCGGTCGCCGCGCGCAAAACCCGGCTCGCGAAAGCGGGTGAATCGTCGGTTTGGGGCTGCCTAACCGACGATTCACCCGCTTTCGCGGCCGGGGGTGGTGGAGCGTAGGGAGGCGGAGAGGCTAGGGGATGAGGGCGTGCTGGGCCTGCACGCGGGCGGCCTCGGTGCGCAGCACCTCCAGAACGGTGCGCACGGCCAGGCGCTCGGCCCGGTCGGGGCGCATGAGCGCCACGATCTGCCGTTCAGCGTCCACGCCGCGCAGCGGCTTGAGCACGAGTCGACCCGGCTGGTCGCCGCCCCAGGTGTACCGCGGCACTAGGGCGATGCCGAGGCCTGCCACGACGAACGCCTCGATCACCCGCAGATCGGCAAACTGCTGCGCGATGGTGATCTGGCTACCGGCCTTTTGCTCGATCTGGTGCAGGATGCGTTCGAACGGGTAGCCGTCCGGCGCGCCGATCCAGGTCTCGCCGATGACATCCGCCGGGGTGATCCACGACCGGGAGGCCAGCCGGTGGTCGGCCGGCAGTCCGACGTCAAGCGGCTCGGTCATCAGCGGAACCACCGTGAGTCCACGGCCACCCCAGGGGAGCTGGCCACGCAGGCTGTAGGCCAGCACGATGTCATACTCCGCCGTGAGTGCGGGGAAGTCGCTCAGCTCCGGGTCTTTGTCGGTGCAGTTGACGACAAGCCCCGGTACCTGGGCGAGGTGCTTCAACGCTCCCGGCAGCAGCATCTCGCCCGCTGTTGGAAACGTGACCAGGCTCACCTCACCGGTGGCGTCGTTGCGGAACTCGTCCCAGACCGCGCGGGCGCGGGCGAGGGCGACCGCGACATCTGTTGCGCTGCGGGCCAGGGCGCGTCCGGCATCCGTCAGAATGAGGCCGCGACCACTGCGCTCGGTGAGCGGCAGGCCGGCCTCGCGTTCGAGCACTTTCAGCTGCTGCGAGACAGCGGATGGCGTACGGTGCGTGGCGCGGGCGACCTCCGTGATGCTGCGGCGTTCGGCCAGTTCGCGGAGCAGTTCGAGTCGTTGGACATCCATGTAGCAACGCTACACACTCCGTGCAGAACTATGCGATTGTGCTGCAAGGTTAAAGCTGATGAAATAAATACGTCGAACTCGTGCAATGGTGCCTCCGTCTCCCCGACATCAACCCCCATTTCCCGAAAGGTACGACCGTGTTTGTTCTTCTCTCCGTTCTCGTTCTCATTGTGATCGCCTCTGTCCTTGCCGTTGTGGTTGACGTGCACAAAGACGGTTACCGTCGCGTTCCCGAGCGTAAGCTCGTTCGCCTCTTCTAAAGCGCCGCTGGCCCTCAGGTTCAGCGACCGGTCGATGGCCTAAAGTTGATCCTGTGACGGATACACGCCAGCAGCTCATCGCCCATATCTCGGCCGAGGCCGTTTTCCACGGGGATTTCACCCTGACCAGCGGCAAGAAGGCGACGTATTACGTCGACCTGCGCAAGGTCAGCCTCGACCACCGGGTCGCTCCACTGATCGGCCAGGTCATGCTCGACCTGATCCAGGACATCCCGGATGTCACTGCGGTCGGCGGCATGACCATGGGCGCCGATCCGGTGGCTGCGGCCATCCTGCACCAGGGCGTGGCCCGCGGTGCTGCGTATGACGCGTTCGTCGTGCGCAAGGAGCCCAAGGACCACGGCCGAGGCAAACAGGTCGAAGGACCTGACCTCGCCGGCAAGCGCGTCGTGGTGCTCGAGGACACATCGACCACGGGCGGTTCCCCGCTGGCGGCCATCGAAGCGCTCCTCAAGGTCGGCGCGATCATCGCCGGCGTCGCCGTCGTCGTCGACCGCAACACCGGTGCCCGAGAAGTGATTGAAGCTGCGGGCTACCCGTACTACGCCGCGATCCGCCTTGAGGACCTGGGGCTGAACTAGTGCCCAAAGACGAGGTGCCCGGCGAAGATGGAATGAAGTGGCTGGCATCTCAGCTCGGTGACGGTGCGCGCCCGGCCCTGCCGGACGAATATTCGCCCCGCCAGTCGCCGCGGTGGCCGAGAACCTCCCGGATCGTTCCGCCAGCACCTGTCGAGCCGACGACCCATACCGGCGTCTTCCTCTGGGGGCTGAAACCTACCGCTCAGCCCGATCCTCGGCTGACTCGGAGTGCCGCGGCCCGGGCCGCTTCCGCCGAGGCCGATGCGGCCCCCGTGATTCCTGCCGCTCCGGTGCCTTCGTCTTCGCTGCCTTCGACTTCGCTGACGCCTGCAGCGCCGTCCCATGCGACCGGATCCGTGCCCACCACGACGGCGGCGTTGTTCGTGCTGACACCCGCGAATCCGACGCGTCCTGCTGCCTTCACCGGCGCTGCCCCCGCGGTTGGTGCCGCTGAGGCTGCACAGTCTGCCGCCTTTGCTGAGTCTGCCCCTTCCGAGCTCCAGCCGGCCGCGTTCGCGCCCTCGGCCGCTACCCGGTCCGATGCTTCGGCCGCCGCCCCGACGGATGACGCGGCTTCGGAGCTGACTCCAGCCGGCCTGCGCTCGGCCTCAGCTTCGGTGTCCGACCCTTCGGGGCCAGGCGCACCGGCACCTCTTTCACCCGCTGAGGCTCCCGCGCCCCTGATGGTGCCCGGTGGCGTCGGGCCGGAGAGCGTCGATCTCGCACCGGCGCCGTGGTGGACCACGCTCACGCAGTCGCCCCTCGAGCTGACGGCCGAGGAGATTGCGGCCGCCGACCTTCTGGCCGGTCGCACGCCGCCTGCTCCAACCCCCACGCCGGCGACGCTGCCGGCTCCGGTTTCCGCCCGCAGCCGTCTGCGGGCGCGCCTTGCCGCGTCGCTGTCGGCGCCGACTGCCGTCACGGGCCAGACCCCGGCTGCCGCCGACCGAGTTGCCTCGGGAACCGCCGCTACCGCCCCAGTTGACCCGGTAGCCTCTGCCGCAGTCCTTCCGGTGCCCGTGGCGGCCGTCCCCGCTCCAGACACCCGTGCAGCCGCACTGCTGGCCGAGGCGGCCGCAGCCGCCGAACCTGCCTCCGGCGCCATACGTTCTCCCGAACCTGCACCCGGCGCCACGCGTTCTCCCGACCCCGCACCCGTGTCGTCAGCGGCTGCTGCCCCGAGAGCCTCGAGCGGCACGCCCGCCTCGACCGGGAGGACTGCACCTTCGACCGCGGTCGGTTCGGCCGGCACACCGTCGACGGCTGCGCCGCGCCCCGCGGCAGGCGCGACAACCTCGGCCTCAGCGAACGGCCCGCGCGCCTCGGCCGGCGCGACTCCGTTTGGTCACGGCACCGCAGACCCGGCCTCGGCCGGCCGCCCGCCCGGTGGCCGCCGACCTGGCAAGCCCCGTTTCCTGATCTGGATCGCCGGCGGCCTGGTCCTCGTGCTCGCGCTGACGGCGCTGTTCTTCCTCGGGCAGAGCCTGGGCGGCGGCGATGCCACTCCAGTCGCGGTGGCCACGTCCAGCGCCACACCTACCCCGAGCGCCACCCCGAGCGCCACCCCGAGCGCCGCGCCGACGACGCCAACCGAGCCAACCGGCCCGCAGCCGGTCGGCGTGCACCAGTGGGACACCCTGTTCGGCGGCGAATGCCTGCAGCCCTATGTGAGCCCCTGGGAAGAGGAATTCACGGTCGCCGACTGTGCCGCCCCGCACGCCGCGCAGCTCGTGTACCGCGGTGTGTTCGCCGGGGATGCCGCCACAGCCTTCCCGGGCGAGGCCGAGCTGGCTGGGCAGATCAACCTGCTCTGCAGCGCGCCCGGCGTCATCGACCTGGCCGCGGTCGGGGCCTACGACGACGTGCAGGTGCAGGGCAGTTACCCCATCGAGGAGGAGCAGTGGTCCGCTGGAGCCCGCTACTACTACTGCTTCGTGAGCAGAGCCTCAGGCGAGCCGCTCACCGGGAGCGTCGCGGGTCCCGGTCCGGCACCAGCCGCCTAGCAGGCGTGGTCGAGCGCCGAACTGAGTGGTGCGGCTAGATCATGTCGGATTCTATGGGCTCCTTGGAGACGAGCTCGTGCACGCCGGAGAGGATCTCGTCCGGGCGGAACGGGTAGCGGTGAATCTCCGCCTCATCGCTGATGCCGGTCATCACGAGGATGGTGTGGAGGCCCGCCTCGATGCCGGCGACGATGTCCGTGTCCATCCGGTCGCCGATCATGGCCGTGTTCTCCGAGTGTGCGCCGATCTTGTTCATCGCCGAGCGGAACATCATCGGGTTCGGCTTGCCGACCACGTAGGGCTCCATGCCGGTGGCCTTCGAGATGAGGGCGGCGATGGCGCCCGTGGCGGGCAGCGGGCCGTCCGCACTGGGACCGGTCGCATCCGGGTTCGTCGAAATGAAGCGGGCGCCGGCCAACAGCAGGCGGATGGCCTTGGTGATGGCCTCGAACGAGTAGTTGCGGGTCTCGCCGACCACCACGTAGTCCGGGTTCGTCTCGGTCATGATGAAGCCGGCCTCGTGCAGGGCGGTCGTGAGCCCGACCTCGCCGATCACGAACGCGGTGCCGCCCGGCGCCTGGGAGTGCAGGAAGTCGGCGGTCGCCAGGGCGGAGGTCCAGATGCGGTCTTCAGGCACGATCAGGCCCGAGGCGCGCAGGCGCGCGCTGAGGTCCCGTGGGGTGAAGATCGAGTTGTTGGTGAGCACCAGAAACGGGGTGCCGGCGTCGCTCCACTGCTGCAGCAGGTCTGCCGCGCCCGGAAGCGGTTTGTTTTCATCGACCAGAACGCCGTCCATATCGGTGAGCCAGCATTCGATCTCGTCGCGGCGTGTCATCTGGGTGCTCCTTTTGCTCAGGCTCAAGACTAGCGGCGCAGGGTTTCCGTGTCGTTACGATGTGAGCCAGATCGAACGGGTTGCCACCGTCGACAGTCGACGGATGCCCCCACCCGGCAATCGCACCGCGCCGCGTTCGAGCACGGTCAGCCGGGTGCCCGGGCCGACCAGATCCACGGCGAGGTCGCGCAGGATGGCTGGGTCACGGTCGCTGATGCGCACGACCTCCCCAACGTGGCCGGGAGCCGCCTCCGCCAGCAGCACGGCGTCAGGCCGGGTGAGGGTGCCGTCCTCGGCCGGGATCGGGTCGCCGTGCGGGTCAAACGACGGATGCCCCAGGCGGTCGGCGATGGCCGCCAGCAGTCGGTCGGAGATCGAGTGCTCGAGGATTTCCGCCTCGTCGTGCACCTCGTGCCAGCCGTAGCCCATCTCCCGCACGAGCCAGGTCTCGATCAGACGGTGCCGGCGCACCACAGCGGTGGCGCGCAGGAAGCCGGTTGGGGTCAGGGTGAGCGGCCCGTAGGGCACATGTTCGATCAGGCCGCCGGCAGCCAGTTTCTTCACCATCTCGGTGACCGACGACGGTGCCACCCCGAGCCGTGCGGCCAGCACCGACGGCGTGATCGGGCTCGGCTGCCACTCGGTGTGCGCGTAGATGGTCTTGAGGTAGTCCTCGGCCGCGGGCGTGGTGTGTTTCATGACGCCCTCAGGCTAGCGGGCGTCCGGCGCGAAGAGCAGGCACGGCCCGTCACGCCCCGGTGAACACGAGCACGAGCAGAACCACGTTCAGGGCCACTAGGAGCAGCGCGCAGACCGCGCCGGCCACGGTCGTGAACCAGCGGTTGGCATGCTCGCCGAGCACGCTGCGCTGCCGGGTGAGCCAGACCAGTGGAATGAGGGCGAAGGGAATGCCAAACGACAAGACGACCTGGCTCAGCACCAGAGCCTCGGTCGGGTCGAAACCCACGCCCAGGATCAGTAGCGCCGGGATGAGGGTGACCACGCGACGCGCCAGCAGCGGCACCCGCACGTGCAGCAGGCCGTGCATGATCTCTGCGCCTGCGTACGCTCCCACTGAGGTCGAAGCCAGCCCGGAGGCGAGCAGCCCGACCGCGAAGACCGTCGCGACCACGGGCCCGAGGGTCGCGTCGAGGGCCGCATGGGCTCCCTCCAGCGTGTCGGTTCCGGCAACGCCCTGCAAAGCGGATGCCGCGAGCAGCAGGATCGACAGGTTCACCGTTCCGGCGATGGCCATGGCGATCGTGACGTCCCATTTGGTGGCCCAGAGCAGCCGGCGGGTCTGCGTCACATCCGCAACCAGAGGGAAGCGGTCCCTAGTGAGCGCGGAGTGCGCGTAGATCGCGTGCGGCATAATCGTCGCACCGAGGATGGACGCAGCCAGGAGAACCGAGTTCGCCCCCTCGAAGCGCGGCACGAGACCGGCCACGACGCTGCCGGCATCCGGTGGAGCGAAGAACACCCCGGCCCCGAAGCCCACGGTGATGATCAGCAGCAGCGCCACGATGACGCGCTCGAACGTGCGCGGGCCACGTCGGGTCTGCACCGTGAGCACGATCATGGAGATGACCCCGGTGATCACGCCGCCGGCAAGCAGAGGGAGGCCGAAGAGCAGGTTCAGCGCGACCGCGCCGCCGATGATCTCGGCCAGGTCGGTGGCCATGGCCACCAGTTCCGCCTGCACCCAGTAGAGGCGGCGGGCGAGCGGGCGCCGCATCCGCACGCCCAGGATCTCCGGCAGGCTCGTGCCGGTGACGATACCGAGCTTGGCCGAGAGGTACTGGATCAGCCACGCCATCACGTTGCCGGCCACGACCACCCAGACGAGCAGGTAGCCGTAGCGGGCGCCGGCCGTCATGTTGCTGGCGACGTTGCCGGGGTCCAGGTAGGCGACTCCGGCCACGAGGGCAGGGCCGAGCAGCCAGAGCAGACGAGAGGATGCCACGGTGGTGGTCACCGGGGCCGGCCCGCTCGCATCCGTGTGCACGTTATTTTTAGCCACACCGAAAGGATAGGGCAGATTTAGGGGCACCGAAACATCAGGATCGGTTGGGACGGCCCGGCACACTGCCCATCGTGCGCGGAGCTAGTCCCGCAGATCTTCGGGAATCGTGGCGACGGGCACGGCACGCCCGAGAGCAGCACGATTCCGATGATGAAGAACTCGGAGTACTTCGCCACGAACTCGATCTGGCCCAGCAGGAAGCCGACGAGGGTGAGCCCCACGCCCCAGGAGAACGCGCCGCTCAGGTTGAAGAGCACGAAGGTGCGGTACTGCATCCGTCCCACGCCCGCTGCGACCGGAACGAAGGCGCGAAACACAGGCAGGAAGCGGGCGATGATGACGGCCTTGCCGCCGTGCTTGGCGAAGAACGCGTTGGTCGCCGGAGAACGCGGCGATGAAGACGACGAGGCAGGTCACCCAGATCGGAAACGGCACATCCCCGGTGGCGGTGAGAAGCCCCACGGTGAAGAGGAGCGAGTCCCCGGGGAGGAACGACAGCACGATGAAGCCGGTCTCGACGAAGACGACGCCGGCAACGCCCAACAGAACGAACGACCCGAACCAGCCGATCAGCCACTCCGAGTCGAGAAAGTCGATACCAAAGAGAGTGGGATGCATTGTGGTTTCTTCCGGGCGGGGCACGAGCCGGCGAAAGGCGAACCCTGCACGCAAGAATACCCGACGGTGAACCCGTGGGGTCGAGCGGGATACGGTGGATCAGTGCAAGAGCCGCTGAACCCCACTCCCGAACTGTCCACCCACGGCGTCGGACCCTGGCAGGGAGAGCGGCCCGAGGATGCGTTCTACGACCGGGAGCTGCTCGAGAGCGGCGACACGCGCAATGTGATCGACCGGTACCGGTACTGGACCATGGAGGCGATCGTCGCCGACCTCGACGAGAAACGGCATCCGTTCCACGTGGCCATCGAGAACTGGCAGCACGACATGAACATCGGCTCGATCGTGCGCAGCGCCAACGCGTTCGCCGCCGACACGGTGCACATCATCGGCCGCAAGCGCTGGAACAAGCGCGGGGCCATGGTCACCGACCGCTACCAGCACGTGCTGCACCACCCGGATGTCGCCGCGTTCGTCGCGTGGGCCGCGGCCGAGACCCTGCCGATCATCGCCATTGACAATGTGCCCGGCAGCGTGATCATCGAAACCTTCCGGTTCCCCGAGCGCTGTGTGCTCCTGTTCGGGCAGGAGGGGCCCGGCCTCACTCCCGAGGCGATCGAGGCGGCGGATGCCGTCGTCGAGATCAGCCAGTTCGGCTCCACCCGGTCGCTCAACGCGTCGGCCGCCGCGGCCGTCACCATGCACAGCTGGGTGCTGGAGCACCGGTTTTGAGCGGTGAAACGCGCTCGCCAGAGCGCAGCGGCAGCCTTCGTTTAGGGCTAGCGTTGGCTCATGACTGCGATCACTGACGATCTGCCCGCCCGCCTCCTGCACGAAGAGCACGAGGGGTGGCAGGCGATTCTCGCCGGCCGCGGCGGAGACTACTACCGGCAAACGATGACCGCCGACGGACTGCTGATTCTGCCGGGCAGGATGCTCATCCGCAATGATGTGATCGCCTTCTTCAAGGAGATGCCGGCCATCACCAGCTACCAGCTGCGCGAGCCGGCCGTGGTGCGTCTCAGCGAGCACGCCGGAGTACTCGTCTACCGGCTCCTGGCCCACCGTGGTGACGAGGTGATCGAGGCGAACGCGGCCACGACCTACGTGTTCGCCGATGGCGGCTGGTGCGTCGCGGCGCACCAGCAGACCTCGCTGTAACGGCCGGGAGGGGCTGCCCTTCGGCTCCGCTTCACGCCGCCCGGGCAGGGTTGTCAACGCCGGAGCCCGGGGATACCGTGGCCGACAAACTGCCACAGAAGGGACTCCGGCCATGGCTGATTTCGGTAATGAGGGGCTCGCGGACCTGTACCGCCGACCCGGTTCGGTGTCGAGCTCCTACGTTGACGTGACCCAGGATGCGCAGAATCCCCGCCGGACCTCCACCCTGCGCCAGCGCACGCTGCGGGAGGCACTGATCGCGGCCGGAGCCCCGGAGATCGATGCGAGCACGATCATCGAGCTGGTCGAGGAACCGCCAGGTGTGGGTGGCCCGATGGGCCGGCTGATGGTCGTGCGGCAGGGAGTGGTCGAGGTCAACGAGGTGCTCTCGGGGGAGCCTCTCGGCGAGTTGCTGGTGTCCTACGGGCCGGTGCCCAGCCTGCTCCCCCTGCTGATCCACCGTCCGCGCGACCTCAGCTACGTGGTGGCCGAGGCTGGGCGCGATGGCGGTGAGATCACCCTCTACCGGCTGAGTCGCTCGCAGCCGATCGCGCACGTACGGGTGGAAGGCGATACCGAATTTCTCACGAAGATCGGGTCCGAAGACGACTTCCTGGCCAATGGGCGCTACCAGCACCACACCGAGGAGGTGTGGAAGCGCAACCAGGGGCAGATTGCCGCGGCGATCGATGAGGTCGTGCACGACAGCAAGGCCGAGCTGCTCGTGCTCACCGGCGACGTGCGTGCGCGGCAGCTCCTGGTCGACCAGCTCTCGCCGGCCAGCCGCGAGGTGCTGCACGTCGTTCCCACGAACACCCGCCCGGGCGGGGCCGCGCAGGAGGAGCTCGAAGGCGCCCTGAACCGCCGCATCGGGGCGATCCTCGCTCAGGACGAGCACGACGCCCTCGAGCGGTTGGAGACGGGACGCGGCAACGGCCTCTCCGAGATCGACTTCTCGGCCGTGGTGCGCACCCTGCAGCAGAGCCAGGTTGACGTGCTGCTGCTGGCCCCTGACCACATGACGGGGGAGACCCTGATCGCCCTCGACCGCGAGCCCTGGCTGGCAGCGACCTCGGCCGATGCCCTCGGCGCGGGTGATCTCGGCTCGGTTTCGGCCGCCGACGCGCTGATCCGCGCGGCGATCCTGACGGATGCGCGGGTGATGGTGGTGTCGTCCGGCGAGCTTCCCGCGCAGACGAGCGTCGCCGCGCTGCTGCGCTGGTCGACTCTCCCTGCCTCGACCGAAGCCCCCACCGCAGCGACCCGGTGACATTCCCGCGCCGTCGCGCCCCGTCCGGCGCCGCGGCGGCGGTCGGCACGTCCATTTTTCGTTCTATACTGACTAGTCAGTACAAACGAAAGGATCGACGTGCAGTCGACAGTGAGGGCGAACGACCTGGCCCTGCGATTCAAGCGGGGCTCCGTCTACGGTCCCCTGAGCTTTGAGGCCGGAACCGGCCTCACCGTGCTCTGCGGTCCCACCGGCAGCGGCCGAACCAGCCTGATGCTGACCTTGGCCGGTCGCATGAAGCCGAGCGAGGGCACCCTCGAGGTGCTCGGCCACGAACTGCCCCGACGGGCCCGCCGGGTGCAGAAGCGCACCGGTATCTCCGGTTTCCACGACATCGACGCTCTCGAGGAGTCGGTCACCGTCGGCGCCGCCATCCGTGAGCGCACCGCCTGGATCTCGCCCTGGTGGGCGTTCATCCGCGCGGTCGACGACACCGAGGTGCGCCGCGTGTGCGCCCTCGTGTTCGGCGACGTGCCGATTCCGGCAGCCGACACCGTGATCTGGGACCTCGACGAGGTGCAGACCGTGTTGCTGCGGGCCGCGCTCGCGGTCATGAACGAGCCGAGCATCCTCTTCTTCGACCAGGTTGAGCAGGTGCACGCACCGGAATCCCGGCGCATCCTCTGGCAGCGCCTCGCCGCGCTCGCCGACGCCGGAACCAGCGTGATTGCCTCAGCGACCGCGCCCGAAACCGAGATGTGGGCCGAGCTGGGCCTCGACCCGACCGTGGTCCTGATGAACAAGACCGTGATGAACTCGACCGTGAAGAAACGGCCGGCTGCTATGAATCAGGAGATCCGCTAAATGTTCGCCTTCCTCTCCTCGGGCACCGAGCTGCACCGGTTCGGTAAGGGCAAGATGCCCAAGATCGCCCTCGTCGTGCTCATGTTCATCCCGCTCATCTACGGGGCGCTCTACCTCTGGGCCTTCTGGGCGCCCGACCACGAACTCGACCACCTTCCCGTGGCGCTCGTCAACGTGGATGCCGGCGCCAGCCGCGACGGCGAACCGGTCACCGCAGGCCAAGACCTGGTCGATGAGCTGGTCGACGGCCACGAGCTCGGCTGGACCGTGACCAATGCGACGGATGCCGCCGCGGGCGTCAAGGACGGCGACTACTACTTCTCGGTCACCATCCCGAGCGACTTCTCCGCCAGTGCCGTGTCCGCGGGCACCGACTCCCCGCTGTCGGCCACCGTGCAGGTCGACTACAACGACAGCAACAGCTTCCTCGCCACCACCATGGGCAAGCAGGCCATGGTGCAGCTGCGGGACGCGGTCGCCACCGAGATCGGCGACCAGACCGTGAACGCGCTCCTGGTGGGGGTGGACGATGCCGGTGACGGCATCCGTTCGGCAGCGGATGGTGCCGGCCAACTGTTCGACGGACTGACCACCGCGTCGGCCGGGGCCGGCTCCCTCCTGGTCGGTCTCGACGCCCTCGCCGAGGGTGCCGTCACTCTGGATGACGGCGCGGCGCGCCTCACCGACGGCGCCGGTACCCTGGCGACCGGGCTGGACACGCTGTCCGCCGGAACGTCGACCCTCGCCGATTCGTCGGTGAAACTCGCCGACGGCACCACGCAGGTGTCCGCAGGACTGCAGGCCGCAGCCACCGGCGCAGCCACCCTCTCCGAGAAGTCGGTGCAGCTGGCCGGGGGAGCCGACCAGATCGCCGCCGGAACCGGCACCCTCGCTGGAGGCACCGCCTCGGTGTCGACCGGCCTGCACGACCTGCTCCTGAAGATGCAGGCAGCACCGGAAGGCACCCCCGCGTCGGCCTTCCTGCCGGCCGTGGAGCAGCTCGGCGCGGGCGCCGACACGGTGAACACGGGCGCCCAGGGCGCGCTCACCCAGACCCAGACCTATGCCGGCCTCAGCGACCAGTTCTCCGCGGGGGTGGGGGAGCTCTCCACCAAGTTGACCACCGGGGCGCCCGGGGCGGCACAGGTCGCCGCCGGGGCCGGGCAGCTCTCGGCCGGCGCGGCGCAGCTCGCCGACGGGGCCGGCAGCGCGGCATCGGGGGCGCACGCCCTCGTCGCGGGAAGCACGGAACTCGGGGAGGGCACCGGGTCGCTGGTCGTCGGCACCGAGCAGCTCGCCGCCGGCGGCACGGCGCTGGACGCCGGAACCGCCGAACTCCAGGACGGCAGCGGCACCCTCGCAGACGCCCTCACTACGGGCGGCCAGAGCGCACCGGACCTCTCAGCCGACCAGATCGCGCAGAAGACGGCCGTGATCGCCAGTCCGGTCACGCTCGTGCAGAAATGGGAGAACGCCTCCGACAGCTTCGGCGAAGGATTCGCGCCCTTCTTCCTGGCCCTGGCCACCTTCGTCGGCGGGCTGATCACCTGGCTGATCCTGCGCGCACTGCCCACCCGGGCCCTCGCCAGCGCCGCCTCCGGCCTGCGGGCGACCATGACCGGCTTCCTGCCGGCGATGGCCATCGGGCTCGCCCAGGTTGTGATCATGGTGCTCGTGCTGGTCTACGGGATCGGTCTCAAGCCCGAGTACTGGCTTGGAATGAGCGCGTTCCTGTACCTGACGACGCTCGCCTTCCTGGCCCTGCAGCAGATGTTCATCATCCTGCTCGGAACCGCGGCCGGCCGTGTGGTCAGCCTTGTGCTGCTCATGTTGCAGCTGAGTTCGTCGGGCGGAACCTACCCGGTGGAGACCACGCCCGTGTTCTTCCAGGCGCTGCATCCGTTCATGCCGGCGTCGTACGTCGTGACCGGCCTGCGCGAGCTGATCACCGGCGGCATCGACTCTAGACTGTGGGTTTCGGTTGCCGTTCTCGCCGTCATGCTGGTTGGCTCGATCGCGATCAGCGCCTGGAGCGCCGGCCGCCAGCGGATCTGGACCGTGGGTCGGCTGCACCCCGAACTGACCATCTAGAGCGGCCCCGGCCGGCAACGAACCGGCGAACCCGGGAAAGGAACTCTCATGGCACGCGCCACCGGAACGAAACGCGCCATCCTCGACGCCACGCTGGAACTGGCCGCAACCAAGGGCATCAGCGGCACCACGATGGACGAGGTGGCCGAGCGGGCCGGGGTGGCCAAGGGCAGCCTGTACTACAACTTCAGCTCCAAGGACAGACTGTTCGAGGAACTGCTGCAGGAGGGGGTCGGCGCGATCGCCGAGACCCTCCGCGCGGCGTCGACCGGGCTGCACGGCAGTGCGGCCCTCGAGGCTCTGGTGCGCGCGCTGCTTGACCGGATCGCGGCGAACACGGCACTGTCCAAGCTGATGGCGGCCGAGATCTTCCGCACCGACCGCACCTGGCAAAAGACGCTCTTCGCGCTGCGGCACGAAGCACTCGCGGTTTTCGCTGAGGCGATCGCTGAGGCGAAGCCGGGCAGCCGCACCGACGCAACCTGTGGCCTGATGGCGTCGAGCGTGTTCGGTGCCGTGCTGATGGCAGGCCTGGAATGGCTCGTTTTCGAGCCGGAACGGTCGCGCGACGAGGTCGCTGCGGCCATCCTCGGTTCCCTCGCCGGCGGACTGTTCGGTGAGGAGCGGCCCGCGCCGCGTTAGGATCGAGTGTGACCGGCGACAATTTGATTGAGCAGCCCGAGACCCTTCTTCCCGCGGAACCGGAGGTGATCGAGGCCCTCCGCCGAGCCGAAAGCAGCAGCATTTCCGCCGTTGTGGCCGCTAATCCGACCTCATCCCTGGCCTGGGCCGCCTTGGCTGACGCCACGCACCTCGAGGGTCGCATCCTGGAGTCCTACGCCTACGCGCGCGTGGGCTATCACCGCGGACTCGACGCGCTCCGCAAGGCCGGCTGGCACGGCCAGGGCCCGGTGCGCTGGACCCACGAACCCAACCGTGGAGTTCTGCGGGCGCTCTACGCGCTGCGCCGGGCCGCGGGCGAGATCAATGAACAGAACGAGTTCGACCGTCTCACCACCTTCTTGAATGACGCCGATCCCACCGTGATCCGCCGCATCGAGCAGGAGACCATCACGCCGGACGGCTACCGGGCCACCGACCCGGCCCCGCCCACCGAGGCGTTCTTTATCCGAGGAGAAAACTAAATGCCAGCGATCGTTCTGATCGGAGCTCAGTGGGGCGACGAGGGCAAAGGCAAGGCCACCGACCTCCTCGGCAGCCGGGTTGACTACGTGGTCAAGTTCAACGGCGGAAACAACGCCGGCCACACCGTGGTCATCGGCACCGAGAAGTACGCGCTGCACCTGCTGCCGTCGGGAATCCTCACCGCCGGTGTCACACCGATCATCGCCAACGGCGTCGTCGTCGACATCGAGGTGCTCTTCGAAGAACTCGACGCGCTGATCTCCCGCGGGGTCGACGTGTCCCGCCTCAAGGTGAGCGCCAACGCGCACATCATCACCCAGTACCACCGCACGGTCGACAAGGTCACCGAGCGCTTCCTCGGCAAGCGCCAGATCGGCACTACCGGCCGCGGCATCGGCCCGACCTACGCCGACAAGATCAACCGCGTCGGCATCCGCGTGCAGGACCTGTTCGACGAGAACATCCTGCGCCAGAAGGTCGAGGGGGCACTCGCCCAGAAGAACCACCTGCTGGTCAAGGTCTACAACCGTCGCGCGATCACGGTCGACGAGATCGTCGAGGACCTGCTCGGCTACGCCGAACGTCTGCGCCCGATGGTCGCCGACACCGCCCTGCTGCTGCACGAGGCCCTGACCGCCGGAAAGACCGTTTTGTTCGAGGGTGGCCAGGCCACGATGCTGGATGTCGACCACGGCACCTACCCGTTCGTCACCTCCTCGAACGCGACCTCCGGCGGCGCCGTGACCGGCTCGGGTATCGGCCCGAACCGGATCGACCGCATCATCGCCGTCGTCAAGGCCTACACGACCCGCGTCGGCGCCGGCCCGTTCCCGACCGAGCTGTTCGACGAGTCCGGTGAGTTCCTGCGCGCCAACGGCTTCGAGTTCGGTACCACCACGGGGCGCCCGCGTCGCTGCGGTTGGTACGACGCGCCCGTCGCCCGCTACACGGCCCGCATCAACGGGGTCACCGACTTCGTGCTGACCAAGCTCGACGTGCTCACCGGCCTGGCCACGATCCCCGTCTGCGTCGCGTACAGCGTCGACGGCGTGCGCTTCGACGAGGTGCCCGTGTCGCAGTCCGACTTCCACCATGCGAAGCCCATCTTCGAGGACTTCCCCGGCTGGACCGAGGACATCACCGGCGCCCGCACCTTCGAGGAACTGCCGCGCAACGCCCAGGCGTATGTGCTCGCGGTCGAGAAGATGAGCGGCGCCCGCATCTCGGCGATCGGGGTCGGCCCCGGCCGCGAGGCGATCATCTCGCGCCACGACCTCGTCGACTGAGGCAGCCCGCGCCGTGCTCCGCCCGGTGCCCTGACGAATTCGACGGAGATTTTGCTGCTGGCGGTAGAAAGCCGGCCTGCGGCATCCGTTTTCGCGAGAATCTCCGTCGAATTCGTTCGCGCCGATCTGACCGCTGCCGTTCATTCGGCGGCAACCTGGCGCTGCCACAGTGTCGGAATGACAGCCGAACGACCTCAGAGCATCGCCATCGTGGGCCACTATGTGCGGCTCGAACCTCTTACCCGTGCGCTGCTGCCGGAACTGCACGGCGCCATCGCGCATCCGCTCGTCTTCCTCGGCGGTTTCGGCGGCGGGCCGGGGGCTCTGCGGGTGGGCCTGGCCGAGTTCACCGACTGGGCCGATGCCTATGTGCACTGGGCTGGGCTGCCCTACGTGGTGCGGCTGCTGGG
>JBBQDC010000008.1:0-40207 GCA_038319305.1 Actinomycetales bacterium
CGGGGTGGATCAGTTTCAAATGGGGGCGTTCGTGGCGAAGGGGCTGACGATGCGCTCCGGACAGACGCATGTTCAGCGCTACCTGAAGCCTCTATTGGCCCTCATCGAGAACGGATCAATCGACCCCAGTTTCGTCGTTACTCACGAGCGGCCGCTGAGCGAAGGCCCCGACCTTTACAAAACTTTTCGGGAAAAAAAGGATGGCTGTATCAAAGTGATCATGCGTCCATAGTTTGCGACCAGCATGAAGCAGCCTGCGCATCTGCAAGAGCAAGAGCGAGATCCCGCGCGTGATGGTCAGGTCGCCTTGATCGCGAAGGTTCCCCCGTCTTTTCGAGGATTTGTTCGCGTCCGTGGAGCGCGCGAGCATAACCTCAAGGATGTCTCCCTACAGATCCCGCGGGATGCACTCGTCGTGTTCACGGGCGTATCAGGATCGGGTAAGTCGTCGCTCGCATTCGGCACGCTTTACGCTGAAGCGCAGCGGCGATACCTCGAGTCCGTCGCACCCTATGCGCGCCGGCTCTTCCATCAGATAGGCGCCCCCGAATTCGATGAAATCGAGGGACTCCCGCCGGCGGTTGCATTACAGCAACAGCGCGGTACGCCAACCACGCGCTCGTCGGTGGGCAGTGTAACGACTGTGTCAAATCTTCTGCGGATGCTCTACTCGCGGGCTGGAGACTATCCTAAACGACAAGCGCTGCTCTACGCCGAATCGTTTTCCACCAACACGCCTGAAGGCGCATGCCCGAAATGCCATGGACTCGGTAACGTCTACGACGTGACCGAAAACACCATGGTGCCCGACCCATCGCTCACCATTCGCGAGCGCGCCGTGGCGGCATGGCCGCTTGCCTGGCAGGGGCAAAACCTGCGGGACATCCTGACCACGCTAGGCATCGACGTCGATGTTCCGTGGCGATCCCTTCCGAAGAATACCCGCGACTGGATTCTCTTTACAGAGGAACAGCCGCGCGTGCCGGTGTACGCGGGGTTCAACCTCATGGAGGCGAAGCAGGCACTGCGGCGCAAGGAAGAGCCGAGCTACATGGGTACGTTCTCAAGCGCAAGGCGTCACACACTTCATTCATTCACCAATACGCAAAGCCCGATGATGAAGCGCCGTGCGGCACAGTACATGCGCAGCTCGCGTTGCCCGCGTTGCAAGGGCAAACGTTTGCGCAAGGAAGCTCTGTCCGTCAAGTTCGCTGGCGTGGACATCGCAGAACTGGGGCGACTCCCGCTCACGCAGCTAGGCAAGATCCTGCGTCCTTACGCAACGGGCGAAGCAGCCGCGTTGCAAGTGATCGCGCGCGACCATCCGGAAAAGGTGGAGGTCGCGCGGCGAATTTGCGACGATCTCTGGGCGCGCCTTGCGATCATGCTTGATCTTGGCCTCGGCTATCTGACGTTGGAGCGCAGCACCCCGACGCTGTCCCCCGGTGAGCTGCAGCGCCTTCGCCTTGCCACGCAGGTTCGTTCCAACCTCTTCGGCGTGGTGTATGTGCTCGACGAGCCCTCGGCCGGCCTGCACCCCGCGGACACGGCGGCCCTGCTGCGCGCTCTTGATCGCCTGAAGGCCGGAGGCAATTCCCTCTTTGTGGTTGAGCACGAGATCGCCGTCATCCGTCACGCCGACTGGGTTGTCGATGTCGGCCCAGCCGCCGGCGTTGAGGGCGGCCACATTCTCTACAGCGGTCCACTCGCGGGATTGAAGGAAGTGGAAGGTTCCCGCACCGCCTCGTACCTCTTCCGGAATGCGCCGAAACCACCGCGGCAGGTGCGGCAGCCGCGCGGATGGCTCCAGCTCACCGGAGTGGAACGTAACAATCTGCGCAATCTCGATGTGGCGCTGCCGGTGGGTGTGATGTGCGCGGTGACGGGCATCTCGGGCTCCGGAAAATCAACGCTGGTCAGTCAAGTGCTGGTCGAGCTCGTGGGCCGTGCGCTCGGGCAAAAGCTGCAGGCCGAAGAGGATGACGGCGAAGTTCTCGATCGCCCGGTGTTTACTCCAGTCAAAGGGCAAATAGTGGGTGGGCTCCACGGGATGAAGCGCCTCATCACCGTCGACCAGAAGCCCATCGGCCGCACACCGCGCTCCAACCTGGCCACCTACACCGGACTCTTCGACGCGGTGCGCGCGACCTTCGCCGCCACGGACGCGGCCCGGAGTCGCGGCTACAGTGCGGGGCGGTTCTCCTTCAATGTGCCGGGCGGACGCTGCGAGACCTGTCTCGGCGAGGGCTCGGTGAGCGTCGGGCTGCTCTTCCTGCCGGGCAGCTACACGCCCTGCCCGGCCTGCCGGGGCTCGCGCTACAACCCGGAGACCCTGGAGGTGACCTACAGAGGCAAGTCCATCGCCGAGGTGCTCGGCCTGAGCGTCGTGGAGGCCGCCGGCTTCCTCTCCGACGTGCCGGCCGCTGCCCGCAGCCTCGCCACCCTCGGAGAGGTCGGGCTCGGGTACCTCCGCCTCGGCCAGCCGGCCACGGAGCTCTCCGGCGGCGAGGCGCAACGCATCAAGCTCGCCACCGAGCTGCAACGCGTCCGCCGCGGGCACACGATGTACCTGCTCGATGAACCGACCACCGGGCTGCACCCCGCGGATGTCCGCCTCCTGCTGGCGCAGTTGGGTCGCCTCGTCGACGCCGGCAACACGGTGATCGTCGTGGAGCACGACCTCGATGTGGTGGCCGCCGCCGACTGGGTAATCGACCTGGGTCCGGCCGGCGGAGACGCGGGCGGGCAGATCGTGGCAACCGGAACCCCGGCTGTCGTCGCCCGTCATCCGCGGAGCCGCACCGCCCCCTACCTTGCCCGCCGCCTGGCCAGCGGGTAGGCGCGCCCCCGTCCCGAGCTGTGAAGCAGGTGCCATAGATTGGGAGTCGTACCGTCGGCGCAAAGGAGCTCACATGACTGGTTGGCGTATCCGCGACTTTCACTCGGACGACCTGGACGGCATCCTTCGCCTCTGGGAAGAGATCACGGCCGCGAAGACGGAGCCCGTCTACGGCCTGTCCGAGGTGCTGGCCTCCTGTCAGAAGGATGACGCCGTCATCGCCCTGCACGGCGACGAGATCGTCGGGGCCGCCGTGGGCCGCGCCGCCCACGCCCAGGGCTGGGTCGTTTTCCTGGCCACCGCCGAGCGCTTCCAGGGCCGCGGTATCGGCACGGCCCTGCTGGCTGCCCTCGAGAAGAAGATGTCCCGGCACGCCCTGACCAAGCTCTCCGCGTTGATGCCCGAATCGGCCACGCGCGTCGATGCCTTCGTGAAGCGGGGCTTCGAGGTCAAGCAGCACCTGCGCTACTTCGAGCGCCACATCCCGGTGCAGCGCGAGGAACTGCGGTCGCTCAGCGAACTGGGCGGGCGCATCCTGCCGCGCGACCTCTGGGAGGGCGTCGGTGGCATGCGCACCGAGAAGGAGCTGCTCGAACGCCGGCTGGTCATGCCGTTGGCCAAACCGGACATGGCCGAACAGTACGGCGTCGTGCCGCCCAAGGCGGTCGTGCTCTTCGGGCCTCCCGGAACCGGCAAGACCACCTTCGCCAAGGCCATCGCGTCTCGCCTGGAATGGCCCTTCGTCGAGGTCTTTCCGTCGCGGCTCGCGGCCGATCCCAAGGGCCTAGCCGGCGCGCTCCGGGAGACCTTCCTGAAGATCTCCGAACTGGAGCACGCGGTCGTCTTCATCGACGAGGTGGAGGAGATCGCCGCCCAGCGCGGCGGCGAACCACCCTCGGCCCTGCAGGGCGTGACCAATGAGCTACTCAAGATCATCCCCGCCTTCCGCGAGCAGCCTGGCCGGCTCCTGGTCTGCGCCACGAACTTCATCCGCGCCCTCGATTCCGCATTCCTCAGGCACGGGCGTTTCGACTACGTGATTCCAATCGGACTTCCGGATGTCGCCGCTCGCCAGGCCATCTGGGAGCGCTACATCCCCGACGGCATGAAAAGCACGGTCGACCTCGACGCGCTCGTCACCGCGAGCGACGGGTTCTCTCCGGCCGACATCGAATACGCCGCCCGGCGCGCCTCCCAGCAGGCGCTGGAACGGGCGCTGTTCGAGGGTGCGAACGGGTCGACGCCCGGTGGTCCGGGCACCGAGGACTACCTGACCGCGATCCGGTCGACCCGCACCACCGTGTCGCCGCAGGTCGCCAGTGAATTCCTGGCGGACATCGAGCGGCTCGCCCGGCTCTGAGCCTCAGGCTCCGAGCCCCGGCTCGGTGCGGCCCGATTCCTGGATGAACTCGGTCAGGGTGGCCTCGATCGTGGCATACGACCACCGGTACGCGGCATCCGCGTCGCGCGCGCGCAGGGCCTCGGCCAGTTGGTTGTGCCGGTGGGCCGACGGCGGCGTGTACTCGGTGATGGTGAAGCGCTTCTCCTCCTCGCGCGTGCGGAGGAGCGCCGCGACCGTGCCGGCGAAGTGTCCCATCACACTGTTGCCGGAGCCGATCAGGATCAAGGAGTGGAACTCGATATCGGCCTCGAGGAACCGGCGGCCGTCGCCGGTCTGGTCGGCCAGAACCATGGCCTCGGCTGCCGCGCCAACGGCGTCCAGCTGCTCCAGGGTCATCAGCCGCGCGCTCAGCCGGGCAGCAACGGGTTCGATGCCGAGCCGCAGTTCGAGCATCTCCCGCATCTGGGTGAGATAGTCGGTGCCGCGTCCTCGCCAGAAGATGACCTGCGGGTGCATCAGGTCCCAGGACTCGCGGGGCAGCACCTGAGTACCGACCCGCTGCCGCGGCTCGACCAGACCCAGCGACTGCAGCACCCGCAATGCCTCGCGCAGCACGGAGCGGGAGACCGCGAATTCCTCGGTGATCAGGTCAAGGTTCAGGATGTCGCCGGTCGGGTATCCGCCGTCGACGATCCGTTGGCCCAGCGCATTCAACACCCGCGCATGCAGCCCTCGTTCACGCCACACTCCGGCGCCCGCCCCACGGTTCATCTGGCTTCTCCCTGTGCGGACCGGCCTCGCGCCGCCCCAAGCGTGATCGTAGCGGCGTTGGTCCCGGAGTCACGATTCGTGTGCCACACTCAATTATCTGATTAATCAGATTATTGGACGATGAGGTCGCAGAGAAGCCGCCTCGGAATGGACATTCAGATGATTCTTCCCCATGCGGCTCCGGTGGTTCCGATCGAACCGGCCGGCAGCGACGTACAGCTCATCATCGCCGCCCTTGTCGGCGTCGCGGTGATCATCGTGCTCATCACCTGGCTCAAGGTGCATCCGTTCCTCGCCCTCTCGATCGGCGCCGTGGGCGTCGGCGTCGGGGCCGGCCTCGCTCCGGCCCTCGCCGTGACGAGCTTCAGCGCAGGTTTCGGCTCCACCATGGCCGGCGTCGGAATCCTGGTCGGCTTCGGCGCCATGTTCGGCAAACTGCTGGCCGACTCCGGCGGAGCCGACCGCATCGTCGACTCGCTGGTCACCCGCTCGAGCGCCCGCACCCTGCCGTGGACGATGGCCCTGATCGGCGGGCTGATCGGCCTGCCGATGTTCTTCGAGGTCGGCCTTGTGCTGCTCATCCCCGTGATCATTCTGGTGGCCCGCAGAAGCGGGCTCTCGCTCATCCGCATCGCCATCCCGGCCCTCGCCGGGCTGTCCGTCATGCATGGCCTGGTGCCTCCGCACCCCGGACCGCTCGTGGCCGTGACCACGCTCGGCGCGAACCTCGGGCTCACGCTCGCGATCGGCGTGCTCATCGCCATCCCGACCGTCATCATCGCCGGCCCGATCTTCAGCAAGTTCGCGAGCCGCTGGGTCTCCGTGCCCGTGCCGCAGCTGTTCCTCACCACCGAGGAACAGGGCCTGGGCGAGAACATAAAGCGCCCGAGCTTCCTGATCACCATCTCGGGCATCCTGCTCCCCGTCGTGCTGATGCTCGCCCGGTCGATCGCCGACGCGATCAACCCGGGCTCGACCTCGCCGCTCAATGCCACGCTCGACTTCCTCGGCACCCCGATGATCGCCCTCGGCATCGCCGTGATCTACGCGATGATCGTTTTCGGTCGCGGCGGCGGAATGGACCGCACCATGGTCGCGAAGTCCCTCTCCGATTCCCTCCCGCCGATCGCGGGCATCCTGCTCATCGTGGGCGCCGGCGGCGGATTCAAGCAGGTGCTCATCGACACCGGCATCGGCACCGTCATCGCCGACGCCGTGGCCGGCAGCAGCATCTCGGTACTGCTCCTGGCCTGGTTCGTCGCCGCTCTGATCCGCGTCGCCACCGGGTCGGCCACCGTCGCCACCGTGACGGCCGCCGGCATCCTCGCCCCCGTCGCGGCCAGCCTGGGCGGCACGGATGTCTCGCTGATGGTTCTCGCCATCGGCGCCGGTTCCCTGTTCCTCTCCCATGTCAACGACGCCGGGTTCTGGCTCGTCAAGGAATACCTCGGCACGACCGTCGGGCAGAACTTGAAGACCTGGACCGTGATGGAATGCCTTATTTCCGTCGTCGGTCTGGCCGGCGTCCTCCTGCTGAACATCGTGATCTAGCATGTTCGAGAATCAGCAGCCCGTGCTCGTGATCATGGGAATCTCCGGGTCCGGCAAGTCCACCGTGGCGGGGCTCCTCGCCGGCCAGCTCGGCTGGGACCTTGAGGAGGGCGACGACCTGCATCCGCAGGAGAACATCGACAAGATGTCCGCCGGCCGGCCTCTGAATGATGAGGACCGCGCACCCTGGCTCGACACGGTCTCGTCGTGGATCATCGAGCACACCATGGCGGGGGTGCCGGGCATCATCACCTGCTCGGCGCTCAAACGCCGCTACCGCGACGTGCTGCGCGAGCACAACGTGATCTTCGTGCACCTGACCGGTTCGACGGACCTGATCGGGCGCCGGCTGGCGACCCGCCACGACCACTACATGCCGACCTCCCTGCTCGATTCTCAGGTGGCCACACTCGAGGCACCCGACGCCGACGAGTGCGCGATCTCCATCGACGCCGGTCGCGCGCCGGCCGAGGAGTCCGCCGAAATCGTGCGACGACTCGGGCTCGCGCCCCGGCCCGGCTCGTCGAGCCTGGGGGCGCCGGAACCAGGCAAGTCCTCGGTACCGCGAACGAATTCCTGAGCGGGTCTGGCGAGTGTCGGCGGCATGAACTACACTCGTAGAATCGAATAGATGTTCGAGAAAATCAAGGGAGCCACGCATGCCTCAGATCATTGACGCAGTCGTCGACGTGGAGTTGTCCGTTGATGGTGACCCGAGCGCGTTCATCTGGAACCGATTCGAACACACCGTCATCGGCCAGCCGCAGGCGATCTTCACCCGCACCCGCTGGTGGGAGAACGCTGGCGGCGTTCCGTCCCGGATCGACACCGAGCTCTGGCGCCTCGACGCCTCGCGCGGCGGCGAGGAACAACACCGCTACGACCTGCGGCGCGACATCGACGGGTCGTGGGTGCTCGCCCTCGACTGGGGGTGAGCGACTCCCAGCCGGCGCCGATCCGCCCGGGTATACGCTGAGGGGGTATCCAGGGCGAGCGAGCGGCCAGACGGATGCCCAAACCACAAACGAACGGGAGGCGGCATGCTGCACACGCGCGATGCGACCTCGTTCCGTGATGGTCGCCGGGTCGTCGACTCCACCGTTCTGGCCGTGCTCACGATGGCCGCGATGCTGCTCTGCGTGCTCGCGGTGCACTCGGCCGGAGCCGGGCACGGGCTGGGCCAGGCGCCGGGCCACAGCCTGTCCGCCGCCAAGGCAGCGACCGCGGTTGCAACCGTCACCGCGACGACAGCCGGCGCACATTCCACGAATTCCACGGCCACGCACACCGCATCATCCGTCGCGCCTCTCTCCTCTGATCTCGCCTCTTCTGTCTCCGGCGCGCTGCTCGAGAGCCTCGCACCTGCCACGGCGACCGTGGCTGCCCTGGCCGTCGGCGTCATCAGCGTCGCCGACACCCACGCCCTGTCCGGCGGGGCCACCCTCTCGATGATGTGTTCCCTCCTGCTGGTCCTCGGCGGCCTGATTCTGCTGTCCCGGCGCCCGGCGGCCTTCCGCCGCCTGCTTGAGGCCGGCGGCTTCATCGTCGGCTCTTTCCGGGAAATTCCGCTGCACCTGCGCCGGCCCAGCCTCACCCTGCTCTCCATCAGCCGCATTTAGGTCGAAACCCTCGCCAGCGCACCCCACCGGCTGCGCGGCCCGGCCGCACCCTGGCCCTCTGGTTTCTCACCCTTATTGTCGACGAATGGAACTCCAATGCTCAGAACCGCCCACACCCTCCGCACCTCGCTGATCGCCGCCGCCGTGCTCACCACGGCGCTCACCCTCACCGCCTGCGGCGGCACGTCCCCGAGCGCCGATGCCCCGGCCACCGGCGGGTCCACCGCTACCACCTCCTCTGCCGCCAACGCCGCGGATGTCGAGTTCGCCCAGATGATGATCCCCCACCACGAGCAGGCCGTCGAGATGAGTGACGACCTGCTCGCCAAGACGGGAACCGACCCCCGCATCGTGGCCCTGGCAACCGAGATCAAGGCCGCGCAGGAGCCCGAGATCAAGCTGTTGACCTCATGGCTGAGCGCCTGGGACGCCGACACGGACGGCATGTCCGACATGAACCACGGCACCGACGGCATGATGAGCGAGACCGACATGATGACGCTGGCCGACGCCTCGGGCGCCGACGCCGACCAGGCGTTCCTCGAGCTGATGATCGAGCACCACGAGGGCGCGATCGCCATGGCTCAGACGCACATCGACGAGGGCAGCAACGCCGACGCCCTGGCCCTCTCCGCCGCCATCGTCGCGTCGCAGTCGGCCGAAATCGCCGTCATGACCGACCTCCTCGCAGCCCCGTAAGCGCCGAACTCGTGACAACTTCCAGGAGATCCATCCGCCTCGGCGGCGCTGCCGTGTTCACCGTCGGTCTCGCGGCCGCTCTGGCCGGATGCGCGCCCAGTCCGGATGCCCCGGCAACCGGCCCGTCCACCACCACGGCCTTCGAACACATCCACGGCCTCGGGGCCGACCTGTCCACCGGCGCAACCTACGCCGGCACGCACCAGGGCGTGTGGCAGATCCCGACCGGTCTACTCCCCGACACCTACCTGGCCGGCGCGCCGGATGCCGGGCTCACCCAGCCCACCCCGAGCGACGGCCCGGCCTTCGACTCCATGGGCTTCACGGTGGCCGCGCCGGGCCTGCTGCTGGCTTCCGGGCATCCGGGCTCCGACGAGTCCACGTTGTCGGCCCCGAACCTGGGACTGATCAGCAGCACGGATGCGGCAGCCACCTGGTCGAACGTCTCCCTCGCCGGTGAGACCGACTTCCACGACCTCGACGCGGTGGCTCTGCCCTCGGGAGCCTTGCGCGTCTACGGCTACGACGCCGCCGACGGCACAATCAGCATCAGCGACGACGACGGCGCCACCTGGGCGACGGGCGCTGCGGTGGCGCTGCGCGACCTCGCCGTCGACCAGGCGAACCCCGATCAGCTCTTCGCGACCACCGAGAGCGGCCTCGTCGTGAGTGACGACGCCGGGCGCACGTTCGGGCCGGTGTCCGGCGCGCCGATGCTGTACCTGATCGACGTTCTGGATGCTGCGGCTGGCGGCGGCGTCGTCGGCATCGACCAGGGGGGCGTGGTCTGGCGCCAAGAGGCCGGAAGCGGAACCTGGTCCCGCGGAGGGCAGACCGAGGGCAACCCGGAGGCCTTCGGCTTCGTCGGCGGCAGCGTGCCCTGGCTCCTCGCAGCCGACCAGCGCGGGGTCGTCGCGAGCGACGACTTCGGTCTCACCTGGACCGTGCTCGTTGCGGCCCAGAACTAGCCCCGTGCCACGGCTACTCGACATCAGCCTCAGGGACATACTCACCATGACGGGCACACCGTCCGCCACGAAAGGAGACCGCTCATGATGTGGGGCAATAACGGAGGTCTGGGCTGGACCGTGTTCTTCGGCCTGATCATCATCATCAGTGTCGCCACGCTCGTCGTGTTGGCCGTGCGACTGTCGGCCGGAACCAAGGACCGGCGCGAACCAGGTCCGCCACCCGGCGAACCGAAGCGCAGCCGCGCCCACCAAATCCTTGACGAGCGCTTCGCGGCCGGCGAGCTGACCCAGGAGCAGTACCTCGACCAGGTCCGGGCCCTCGGGGAGAGCCCGGCGTGAAACCGCTCAGCCGCCGGGCCGCGCTCACTCTCGGCGGCCTGGGCGTGGCCGGCACCGTCATCGGCGGAGCCGGGCTGCTGTGGAGCCGCCAGACCGACACGTTCGTCGACCATGGCGAGACCTCGGGGCTGCTCCCGGGGTACGTCGATGGCGAGTCGCTGCGCCAGCCGCCCGAGCTGGGGAGCACCGACGGACTGCTCGAGGTGAACCTGGATGCTGCGCCCGGCAGCGCGGAGATTGGCGGCCGCACCGTGACGGTTCTCGCCTACAACGAGGGGCTGCCCGGCCCGACCCTGCGCCTGCGGCCCGGCGACCGGGTGCGGGTGCGCCTGCGGAACGGGCTCGCCGACCCAACCAACCTGCACGTGCACGGCCTGCATGTCTCCCCCGAGGGCAACAGTGACAACCCCTTCGTCATGATCGAGCCTGGGGCCACGTTCGACTACGACTACCGGCTACCACCCGACCACCCGCCCGGACTGTTCTGGTATCACCCGCATCACCACGGACTGGTTGCCGACCAGATCTTCGGCGGCCTCTACGGCGCCATCGTCATCGACGACGTCGAGCCCCTTCCCGTGGCCCGCGAGCGCGTGCTGGTGATCTCCGACATCACCCCGGACGGCGCCGGCGGGGTTGCCTCGGCCAGCCCGGCGGAACGGATGCGCGGCCGAGAGGGCCGTCTCGTGCTGGTGAACGGCCAGCTGAAGCCCAACATCGGCATCCGCCCGGGCGAACGCGAGCGCTGGCGCATCGTCAACGCCTGCGTCTCGCGGTACCTGCGGCTCGGCCTCGACGGCCAGGGAATGCAGCTTCTCGGTCTCGACTCCGGCCGGTTCGAGGTGCCTCGCGACGTGGAGGAGGTGCTGCTCGCGCCCGGCAACCGGGCCGACCTGCTGGTCACCGCGGCCACCATCGACACCGGCAGCACCACCTCATCCCCTCTCCGTGCCCTGCCGTACAATCGGGGCAGCGTGGGCATGGGCGGCATGATGGGGGGTTCCACCTTGTCGACCCAGGCGGTTGACCTTGCCACCGTGACGGTATCCGGCGAACCGGAGCCAGCGGCATCCGCCGTTCCCCGACAGCCGGCGCCGCGCGACCTGCGCGGTGTCGCGGTGACGGCCCGCCGCAAGCTGGCATTCGCCATGGGAATGGGCATGGGCGGCGGGGGCGGCATGAGCTTCACCATCAACGGTGAGACGTTCGACGGCGACCGGGTCGACACGACGGTACAGACCGGCAGCGTCGAGGAATGGCTGCTCACGAACTCGAGCATGATGGACCACCCGGTGCACCTGCACGTCTGGCCGATGCAGCTGATCGAGGAGAACGGACGCGCCGCCCAGACCGCACAGTGGCAGGACGTGGTCAACGTTCCGGCCGGTGGAACGGCCCGGGTGCGCATCGCCTTCGACGATTTCCCGGGCCGCACGGTCTACCACTGCCACATCCTCGACCACGAGGATGTCGGCATGATGGGTGTGATCGAGGCCCGAGGTGGCGCCGCGCCCGGCGCCGGGTAGAGGCGCCGCCGCCGAAGACACACCCCCACTCCAACCGCCACGCTCCCAGCCGGCTCCCAGCCGGCTCCCAGCCAGGACGGGACGAACCTGCTGCTCGCTTAGAATGGTCCGGGAAGAATCGAAGGATATGAAGCACACTGGGTTATTCCGGCGCACACCGCCGGTTATGGTCGCGACCGGCCGTCTCGCTGATTTCGCTTACCTTGACCCGGGCGCGGTCTACCTCGACTCTGCCTGTCAGAGCCTCAGGCCGCAGCCGGTCCTCGACGCCCTGACCGAGTACTACACGACCTACAACGCCTGCGGCGGACGCGTGAAATACGCCTGGGGCACCCGTGTCGACCGCGAGGTGCAGGACACCCGCAAGGCCGTGCTCGACCTGCTCGGCCTCTCAACCCGAGGCCACGCCGTCTCCTTCACCCTCAACACCACGTTCGGCCTGAACCTGCTGCTGCAGCAGCTGCCGCAGGGCCGGTTCGGTCAGGTGGTCACGAGCCACATCGAGCACAACTCCGTCTTCCTGCCCACCATGACGGCAGCCAGGCGGCTGGGCGTGCCCCGCCTGGTGCTCGACCGCGCCTCCGACGGCGCCCTGGTCTACCAGCCTGCCCAGCTCGAACGCGCGGTCGTGGTCGTCAATGTGGCCTCGAACATCGACGGGCGCCTGCTCACCAACCTCACCGACCTCGTGCGCGACACCCATGCCCGCGGCGGCATCGTCATCCTCGACGCAGCCCAGGCCCTCGCGCACGAACGCAGCCTGCTGGCCAAAACCGAGGCCGACGCGCTCTGCTTCTCCGCCCACAAGATGTACGGCGCCAGCCTCGGCGTCGTCGTTGCCACCCACGACCTGCTGGGTTCCCTCGACCTCACCTTCGTGGGCGGCGGCATGGTGAGCGATGTCCGCGAAGACTCCTACGATCTGCTCGCCGACGACCCGGGCGCCCTGCTCGAACCCGGGCTGCAGGCCTGGGGTGAGATCATCGCCCTGCATCGTGCGATCCAGTGGCTGGGCCAGGTTCGCCCCGGCGGTCGCGCCGCGGCCGAGCACATCCAGGGGCTCTCGCAGCGCCTCTTCGAGGGCCTCAGCGACATCCCGGGCCTCACCCTGATCAACACCGAGGCCAGCCCGGTGATCAGCGTCTACGCACCGAAGCAGGACTCGCACCGGCTCGCGGTGTTCCTCTCCCAGTCGCAGATCATGGTGCGCAGCGGTTATTTCTGCGCCCACCACTACCTGAAGGACCAGCTGGGGCTGCCGCCGCTGCTGCGCTTCTCGCTCGGACTACACTCGACCACGGCCGATATCGATCAGGCCACACAGGCCCTCGCGCGCCTGATGAAAGGCCTCTCCTAAGTGTTCTGCATTGCCGCATTCATCGTTCTCGTATTCATGGCGGCCGTGTCGGCCCGCTACCGCCGCTACCTGGGCACGGCCTGGAACTGCACCCTCCGCCGCGTCACCTTCCGCCCCTGCGACACCACCTTCAAGCAGGACATCAAGGACCACCTGCTGGCGCCGCTCGCGGTACGCCGGCCGAAGCTCGTCGGTCCGGCATCCATCGCCCTCGAGGTGGTCGCGCTGCTCGTGGTGCTCACCACCGTCTGGAGCGCCTACGTCGTCGTCAAGAGCGGCGTGAACCTCTACGTCTACGGCACCTGCAACAAGCAGGATTCGGCGTCATGCAGCCTCGGCGCCGAGGCCTGCGCGATCCCCGACCAGACGCCCACCTTCGGCGAATCACTGCTCTCGGGCGACGTGATCGGCGCGTTCGGCAACGATTTCGTCAGCCTCGGCGAAACGTTCTCCCAGATCCCCTCCCGCATGCAGAACTGGGACGCCGAGGAGTACCTGCCGGCCAACGCGAGCTTCCTCAACGACTACGACGCGAAGAAGGAGACCGCGCTCGAGGTCATCGACCCAGGCTGCACCTACTGCCTGCAGCTGTTCAACAACATCGAGGAAGCCGGGTTCGACGACCGGATGAACCTCACTTACATCGCCTACCCGATCGCCTCTGCCGACGGTTACAAGTTCAAGAACTCGCTGCTCGTGACCCAATACCTCGAGGCGCTACGGCTCAACCCGCTCGAGGGCACGGCGACGCCGGTCGACTGGGAGATTCTGCGCCGTATCTTCACGGAAGACAACGACAAGGGCGTGTCCTGGCAGAGCGTGCTCAACGGCGCCGAGCCGGATGCCGCCACCGCTCTGCTGCAGGACTGGTCAGCCGAGTTCGGCCTCAGCCCGGAACAGGTCGCGACCGTGGCATCCGTCGCCGCCTCCGATGAGGTCGCCGATATCATCGCCACCAACACGCAACTGGTGGAGGAGAGCATTCACACCGTGAAGATCCCGTCGATCATCTTCGACGGCCGCCGTCACGACGGCCTGGTCTCGGTGGGCGACCTGAAGTAGCCGTATCGCCCGGATTCCCGGCGGCTACTGAGGCTTGATAACCATCAGCACAACCACAGCCACCAGGAGCAACGAGGCGATGCCAGAGCCCATGGCCACGCGCGAGTAGCCGGCGACCTTGGTCCCGGCGGCGCGGGTACCGGCGGCGGACTGTTCGGCCAGGATCTCGGAGGCGGCCCTCATGGCCGGAACCACCAGGAACAGGCTGATCGCGAGTGCCGCGGCGTAAAGCACGATCGAGAGCCAGATCCAGGTCGAGGCGAAGGAGGCGTTGTCCCGGAAGCCCAGTGAGCCGAAACCGAAAAGCACGACCAGCACCGACAGCAGCGTGAAGAGATTGGTCGACTTCGCGAGTGAGGCAACCTGGCCGGCTTCCCCGGCGCGCATGGAGCGCATGGCGGACATGGGGAGGATGGCCATGGGCCCGACGATGAAGACGCCGGAGACAATGTGCAGGGTATTGAGCAGAGGTTCCATTACTTCAGCGTAGGCCCCCGTCGTTCACCTACCAGCGAAACGACAGCTGTGAGGGGTTGGCGGCGGCGCGCACCCCTCACAGCTGTCGTTTCGCGGCCGTCACCTCGGGGTGATCATCGGGCAGGGCGTGCCGGGAGCCGGCGCGCAGCAGGATGAGGTTCTTGCGCTCCCAGTCGAGCACGGCCTGTCGCTGCGGATCGAGGGCCCGACCTTCCGCGCAGGCCGCCTGGGTTCGTCCACAGACACAGTCCAGCGGCTTGCCCCCGACACCCTGGTGCAACTGCCCGACCCGCCAGAGCACGGCCATCGTCCAGTCGAGTTGGCGCTGCACGAGCTCCGTCTTGCGTTCCGCGCGCCGCACGAGGTCGCTTTCGAGGAGCGCACGCACCCCGGCGCTCTTTGTCTGGTCGGATTCGCCGGCCACGACGCCCCGCAGCTCTGCCACCTGCGCGGTGAGCCCGTCAAGCACCGCGTGCTGCTCGGCATCCGCCACCGCCGACTTCTCGGCGAACTGGCGGTGGTTCTCCTGCTGGTCGGCATACTGCCCGACCCAGAGTTTGATGTGCTCGGCGTCACGGCGCTCGGCCTTCTCCGGCCCCAGATGGTGCAGGCAGGATGCGCAGACCACCTGATCGGTCGCCGAGGTGAACGTGAACGGCTGCAGCGACTGGCAGCAGAAGCACTGCGCCCGGATGGCCACATACAACGGATACGGGTGGGTCACGATTGGTCCTTCGTTAGCCTTCTTGAGCCCTCTACCGCCGAGCGTACCCAATTCGAGGCAACCCCGGTCACCGGCCGTCGGCGGCGATGGCGACGGATGCCGCGGGTCGCCCCGCGCCTCGAACCGGCCCCTTCTCGCAGCATCCCACCGGGCACGCGTCCGGCCACGGTCCGAGCGCGGTGAGCGCAGAGCGTTCCGGTGCCGTGGCCGGCGTCAATCGCTCGAGCAACAGATCGACCAGCCCCGTCACGAATGTCGGGTGCAGGCCGGGGGTCGGCACGCGCGCAAACTCCATGTCGTGCGCGGCGGCAGTGGCCGCCGCCTCGGTATCGAGGTCCCAGGTGACCTCCATATGGTCGGAGATGAAGCCGATCGGCACCACCACGACGGCCCGCGTTCCGGCCTCGGCGAGAAGGGCGATGGCGTCGTTGACGTCAGGTTCGAGCCAGGGCATGCCGGGCGGGCCCGACCGCGACTGGAAGGCCAGGGACCAGGCCGGGGTGCCGTCGGCCAGCCCAGAGAAAACGGCGGCCATCACCACCTCGGCGACCGCCCGGTGCTGAGCCTCATAGGCACCGCCCGCACCGAAGGCCCACTCGCGTGGGCCGCTGCTCTCGGCATCCTTCATCGGAATGGAGTGGGTCGTGAACAGCACGTGGATATCGTTCGAGGCCAGGCCCTGCCGGGCGAATTCGGTGAGCGCAGTCCGCACGCCCAACACGAACGGAGTGACGAAGCCGGAATGGTCGAAATACGGGCGCACCACATCGATGCGCACGGCGTCGCCGAGGCCGGTGGCGCGCCGCGCCTCGGCCAGGTCGTCACGGTACTGCCGGCAGCTCGAGTAGGAGCTGTACGCGCTCGTCGTGAGCGCGAGTAGCCGGGTGTGGCCGGCGACGACGGCCTGGGTCACGGCGTCCCGCAGGTACGGAGCCCAGTTGCGGTTTCCCCAGTACACCGGCACGTCGCTGCCGCGGGCGGCGAGTTCGGCCTGGAGCGCATCGCGGAGGGCACGGTTCTGGGCATTCACCGGGCTCACACCGTCGGAGGCGCGGTAGTGGGTGGCCACGGTCTCGAGACGGGCCTCCGGGATTCCGCGGCCTCGGGTGACGTTTCGGAGGAACGGGATGACGTCGTCCTGGCCCTCCGGACCACCGAATCCAAGGAGGATCACGGCGTCGTACCTGGTCGGCTCCGCGCCGGGCACGGGAAGGCTACTCCCGGGCATCGACGAGGGCCGCAGCGTCTGAGCCGGGCTGGAACGGGCAGGCCGGGTCTTCACCCAGCGGGTCGCCACTCGACGCGAACGCGCGGGCTCGGGAGCCACCGCACAGGTCCGCATACTCACAGCTGCCGCAGCGGCCGGTGAACTCCGTGGCCCGGATCTGTTTGAGCAGCGGGTTGTCCCGGTAGATCTCCGCCAGCGGGGTCGTGCACACATTGCCGAGGCCGAGCGGCAGGAACCCGGCCGGGTAGACCTCCCCGTCGTAGGCCACGAAGACGATGCCCTTGCCGTCGCGGGTCGACGCGGTCTGCGCCCGCGGCAGGCCGGCGGGCGGTCCCATCAGGGTTTCCAGCCTCGCGGACAGGGCGTTGTATGGTGCGCTCGTCGGCGCAGGGTCGCCGGCCCGTCGGCGGGCGACGACGCGTCGGAAGAAGGGCGCCTCGACCGTGCGCACGATGAAGCCGTGCTGGGAGGCGTCGAAGAGGAAGTGGCAGATGTCCTCGTGCTCGGCCGGGGTGACGGCCTCGGTAGAGACGCCGCGGCCAACCTGAACGAGAAAGAAGACCTCCCAGATAGCGGCGCCGGCGTTCTTGATCAGGGCCGCGACATCCGCGAGTTCGTCGACATTGGCACGCATGACCGTCGTGTTGACCTGCACGGTCAGCCCGGCCGCGGCGAGGGCCCTGATCGCAGTCACCGTGTCGTCGAAGTGGCCCGGGATGCCGCGCACACCCTCATGGGTAGCGGCGACTGCGCCGTCAAGGCTGATCGACACCGCCTTGACCCCGCTCGCCACGATCCGTTCGATCATCAGCGGAGTGAGGGTGGGCGTGACCGACGGGGACAGCGCGGTCGGCAGTCCGAGGCCGGTGGCGTAGTCGACGAGTTCGAACAGGTCAGGGCGCATCAGGCAGTCGCCGCCGGTCAGTACGAGAATCGGATACGGTCGGCCGAATCCGGCCACCTGATCGATCAGGTCCTTGCCTGCTGCCGTAGTCAGCTCGCCCGGCAGGGCCTGCATCGTGGCGCTGGCCCGGCAGTGTTTGCAGGCGAGCGCGCAGGCGCGGGTGGTTTCCCAGAACACGAGCATCGGGCGCTTGGCGTAGTCCGGGCCCTTTCCGCGGCGGGCGGCCGGCAGAGTCGGCAGAACAGCGGTTTCGCCGAGGGGAATGCTGAGCCCGTTCATGCGGACACCTCGCTCCGCGGGTGCGTTTCGTCCAGGACCGCCGCGAGCTTCTCGGCGGTGCGCTCGGCATCCGCCACGCAGCTGGCGAGTCCGACCCCGCGGTAGGCGGAACCGGTCAGATAGAGCCCCGGCAGCGCCACAAGCGCCTCGTCGGCCAGGGCCAGCCGGCCCTGATGCCCAACGATGTACTGCGGCATCGACTGCAGCCAGCGCTCGATGTGCTGCTCGGTCGGGCGCCCAGTCAGGCCCATCGCGTCGACCAGCTCGGCGTGCACCTGGCTGACCAGGGTTTCCTCATCGAGGTCCATCCAGCGCTGGTCGCGGCGCCGACCCACCATGCAGCGGATGAGAACGGTCGAGTCATCGGCGAGGTGCGGCCACTTGGCGCTGGACCAGGTGCAGCCGACGATGAGTTTGCCTTCCTCTGGCGGCACCAGGAAGCCTGTGCCATTGAGGTCATGGGCGACGGAGGCGCGCGGGTAGGCCAGGCAGATCGTGGCGACGTCGACGTAGGGGATGCCGGCCAGCGCTGCGGCCAAGTCTGGGGCTTCCTCACGCACCAGGTCCGCCGCGGTGAAAGCGGGTGTCGCCAATACCACGGCGTCGGCCAGGACGACCGTGCCATCCGTCAGCTTCACCTGGTAGCCGTCGTTCGTGCGGAAGACGGAGACGGCGGCGGTGTCGAGGCGCACATCGTCGCCCACGACGCGGGCGGCCAGGGCGTCGATCAACCGGGCTAGCCCCCCGCGGAGCGTGACGAGGACCGCGCCTCCTGCTCCGGCTGGCTTGGGTGGGGCGTTCTTGCGCCGGTGGCGCAGTCCGAGGTAAAGACTGCGATTGCCGCGGGCGAGCGCCTCGATGTCGGGAGCGGTGCTGCGGGCGCTGAGCTCGTCGGCCCGGCCGGCGTGCACACCACCAAGCAGCGGATCGACGAGCCGGTCGAATACCTGGGCGCCCATTCGCGGTCGCACGAGTTCGGCGATCGTGGGGTCGTCGGGCAGCGCGGCCGGAGCCGCCTTCACCAGGTCCAGGCAGGCGCGGGCCAGGCCGAGCGGCGACAGCAGGCGGGATTTCATCAGGGGCAGCAGGCGGTCGGGGATGCCGAAAAGGGTGCCGGCGGGGAGGCGGCGCAGCGCGCCGCGTGACCAGATCCGTGCACCGGAACCGGCGGGAGCCACGACCATGTCGCTGAGCCCGAGGTCCTCGATGAGTGCCGCCGCCACGGGTGAGCGCACCATCAGCGCGTCAGGTCCGACGTCGACGAGGTGCCCACCGAACCGCTCCGTGGAGATCTTGCCTCCTAGCCGCGCCCCGCCCTCAACCAGGGTGAGGTGCACCCCGTCGCCAAGCCGGCGATGCAGGTAGTGTGCTGTCGCCAATCCGCTGATTCCGCCGCCAACGATGACGACCCGTGGTTGAGAGAGCATTCGACATACCTCCAGCTGCCGGTGAATCCGGAGCAACCGGCAACCTGTGGCAAACTTTGTTGCTTTTATCCTACGGCCGTCATCTTTATTGGACCTGCGGGCGCGGGTGGCGTCAGGTCCGACGTGAGAGCGCGACCGCGGCGACGGCGCGCTCCACCGCCGCGACGGAGAGGGCCACGTCCTCCGCATCCGTCGACCAGTTACTCACCGATACCCGCAGCACGTCACGGTCATGCCAGCGGGAGCCCGACATCCACGCCGTCCCCTCCGCGAGCAGTGCCTCGGTCACCCGGCGGGTGCGCTCGTCGTCGCCGAAGCTGACGCAGACCTGGGTGAAGACCACATCGTTCAGCACCTCGGCTTCGGGAATGCGCGCCAGGCCGTCGGCGATCGCCCGGGCATGATCGGCGAGCCGCTCCACCAACGCCACAGTCCCCGACCGACCCAGGGAACGAAGCACAGCCCAGACCGGAATGCCGCGCGCCCGGCGCGAGAGCTCGGGAACCTTCTCGTAGGGGTCGCCCGGGCCGGTCTCGTTGGCGAACAAATAGCTCGTGTGCACCCCGAAGGTGGAACGCACGTCGGCGGGCCGGGCCACGATGGCCATGCCGCAGTCGTAGGGCACGTTGAGGGTCTTGTGCGCGTCGGTGGCCCACGAATCGGCGGTGTCGAGGCCCGCCAGCCGCTCGCTGTAACGCGTGCTGGCGGCGGCCCAGAGGCCGAAGGCGCCGTCGACGTGCACCCAGGCGTCGTGCTGGTGCGCAAGGTCGGTGAGTTCGCCCACCCGGTCGAAGGCGCCGGAATGCAGGTTGCCGGCCTGCAGGCAGACGATCCCAGGGCCCGTGCCCTGGCCGAGCGCGGCCGCCAGGGCGTCGGGGAGCATCCGGCCCTGGTCGTCGACCGCGACGACGATGGGGGCGCCGAGCCCGAGGTAGCGCAGGGCCAGGTCGATCACCGCGTGACGTTCCTCGCCCACGTAGACGGACACGCGCGGCGACCCGGACAGACCGGCGAGAGCGACGTCCCAGCCGACGTTTCCAAGCACGTGGTCGCGCGCGGCAGCCAGACCCACAAAGTTTGCCATGGTCGCCCCGGTGGTGAAGCCGACGTCGGCGCCGGCCGGCAGGCCGAGCAGGTCGAGGATCCAGCCGCCGGCGGCTTCCTCCGCGGCCGCGGTGGCCGGGGTCGCGAAGCGCATGCCGGCGTTCTGGTCCCACGCGCTCACCAGCCAGTCGGCGGCCAGGGCTGCCGGAAGCGTGCCGCCGATCACCCAGCCGAAGAACCGTCCGGAGGGCATCGCCATCAGTCCCGGTTCGGCCAGACGGGCCAACTCATCGATTACCTGCGCCGGGTCCGTCGGCTGCAGCGGCAGAGGCGCCGCGAAGCCGGCAGCGAGGGCGTCTGCGTCCTCCTGCGGCCCGACCGGACGAGTCGGAACCGAGGCGAGCCACGCCAGCGCATGAACGTGTGCCCGCTCCAGCGCGGCGCGGTAATCCTCCGGTTCAGCCGACATGAGGCGAGCCTAGCGCCGGGCACCGGCTAGGGAAAGGGCGCTGCCGAGCACAGATCGATCCGCCACCCAAGCCGGGATCGTGCCGGCCACCACGCCTGACGCCAGGATGGTCAGCGGCTCAGCGTCCGGCGTTTGACTCTGGGCGCAGCCGGATGAGCCGATGCGGGCCATCCTCTTCCAGCTCGGCCACGTCGCTGCGTGAGGAGAGAAAATCGGTGAAAGAACGGAAGCCGAGCGGCTTCTCGTTGAATGCGGGGTCCATCCGGCGCATCTGGTTCTTGACCGTGCCGGTGTTCAGCCACTCGTCGGCATCGCCTTTCGCGTGACCGATCTGTAAGGCGCGAACGAGGAGCTCCGTCGCGATGGCCTGCGGGTCGATGTCATCGGCCGGTTCCGGCTCATCGAACTGTAAATCGTCGGTGTGCGAAAACATCGGGATCGTCGTCAACGAGCGGGCTCGGCCCGAAGTCGTCTTGGGTTGCGCGACAACAGGATCCGCAGCCTTCCTGACCGACGGGGGCTTCTCCGCGGGCGCCTCGGCCGGGGGTGCGCTGGCGGTGACCTTTTTTATGCCGGGGAGGGAGTCATAGTCCTCGAATTCGTCGCACGCGGCCGCGAGGGAGGTGCTAGTCGACCCGGCGACTCCGATGCCGACGACGAAGCGACCGAGCCGTTTCGACTTCTGGGCGAGGGCGATGTAGTCGGAATCGCCGGCGACGATGATGATGTGGGTGAGGTCAGGCAGCCGGAAGAGGTCTTCGACCACGTCGACGGCGAGACGGATGTCCGCCCCGTTCTTCGTTCCCCGCGTGGTCGTGGTGAACAGCTGGGTCAGGTCAACGGCTCGCGACATGAGCTGACGTTGATAGCTCGCGTTCACGGGCACTGACCAGTCGGCGTACGCACGATTGACGACCAGCGTGCCGAATGATGCGGCGAAATCAATGATTGCGTTGAAGTCGACCGTCGCGGCGTTCAGCCTCGCGGCAACCTCGGGTTCGGCGTCCGCGTTCGATTTGTCGAAATTGCGGACGCCATCGCGCTGGAAGGCGTTCCGCCCGTGTAGTTGCTGGTAACGAGAGATGACGATGTTGTCGAAGTCGATGTAGAGGCCGACGCGTGAATCGCTCGGTTCAGTCATGGTGGGTTCCTTAGCTCCCGGCGCACGAATCAGTCGCAACCCGGTACTTCAGTCTGCTGCGAGCGATGGGACGACAGCAACTCTCGTGCAGAACCTGCTCGGTGAAACAGCGCCGTCTTCTCGCGCTCGATTGAGCCCGCGATGGCGTCGGGTACACAATGAATCATGGCCAACGTCGATCCATGCCCGGTTTTCTTTCTCTCTGACAGCACGGGCATCACGGCGGAAACGCTCGGGAACACCCTGTTGTCCCAGTTCCCCACCCTGGAGTTCGAACGCACGACCATTCCGTTCATCCTGAACGTGGAACAGGCCCAGGCCGTGGTCGATCTGGTTGATGGGCTGGTGGCGGGCGGCCAGACACCGATCGTGTTTTCCACGGCCGTAACCAGTGACATCCGCAACACCCTCGGCACCTGCCAGGCGACGCTGATCGACCTGCTCGGCACCTACCTCGGCCAGCTCGAGGCGACGCTGTCTACCTCGGCCAGCAACGAGCCCGGGCGAGCGCACGGCCTCGGAAACGCCGCCCGCTACCAGTCCCGCATGACGGCGGTCGAGTACGCGATGGAGCACGACGACGGGCAGAGCCTGCGTGCCTTGGAGAAGGCACAGCTGATCCTGGTGGCCCCGTCGCGCTGCGGCAAGACCCCCACCACGATGTATCTGGCGCTGCAGCACGGCATTTTCGCGGCCAACTTCCCGCTGGTCGACGAGGACTTCGAGCGCGAGGGGCTTCCGAAACCGCTGCAGCCGTTCGTCGACAAGTGCTTCGGCCTCACCACCAATCCGCTGCGCCTGAGCCAGGTGCGCACCCAGCGCCGGGAGGGTTCGCCCTACGCCTCCCTGCGGCAATGCGGGTTCGAGCTTCGCAGTGCGGAACGGCTCTATGCCTCCCACGGCATACCATTCCTCAACTCGGCGAGCATGTCCGTGGAGGAGATGTCGGCCATGATCCTGCAGCAAATGAAACTCAAACGCTGACGCGCACGGCCGGCCCGGGACACGGAATCGCGTCTTCACGCACGAATGACAGACAAGTAAACATGTCAATCAAGTAAACAAATCGCACGTAGGCCGGACAGACCTGACACTATGGGAACAGAGGGCTTATCCATGAGGTGAGCCACCTCGCCTCTGTGGCCGCACCTCTGGTCGCACACCTGCAAAGGAGCAGACAACATGACGACAGACATCCTCTGGTTCAGTGAAATCGGACTCACGGACCTGGACCGGGTGGGCGGCAAGAACGCGTCCCTGGGTGAAATGGTGCACAACCTGACCTCGGCCGGTGTCAAGGTGCCGGATGGGTTCGCCACCACCGCCGACTCCTACCGCCGCTTCCTCTCCGACTCCGGCCTGGACCAGCGGATCATCGAGCGCCTGCGGGGCCTTGACATCGACGACGTCACCGCGCTGGCCGCGGCTGGCAAGGAAATCCGCGGCCTCATGCGGGACACGCCCTTCCTGCCCGATTTCGAGGCGCAGATCCGGGACGCCTACGCCGCCCTGGTGGCCAAGCACGGTGGCTCTGACGACCTGTCCTGGGCGGTGCGATCCAGCGCCACGGCCGAGGACCTGCCGGATGCGTCCTTCGCCGGCCAGCAGGAAACGTTCCTGAATGTGCGCGGGATCGAGAACATCCTGCCGGCCATCAAGGATGTCTTCGCCTCGCTCTACAACGATCGGGCGATCGCCTACCGGGTGCACCACAACTTCGAGCACGCCGAGGTGGCCCTCTCGGCCGGAATCCAGCGCATGGTGCGCTCGGACATCGGCTCCTCCGGGGTCATGTTCACGATGGACACCGAGTCCGGCTTCCGCGACGCGGTCTTCATCACCTCCTCCTACGGTCTGGGCGAAGCGGTCGTGCAGGGCGCCGTCAACCCGGACGAGTTCTACGTCTACAAGCCCGCGCTGCAGGCCGGCCGTCCCGCAATCCTCAAGCGCACCCTCGGCGAGAAGGCGCTGCAGATGACCTTCACGCAGAACCGCGAAATCGGTCGCACCATCGATTTCGTCCCCGTCGAGCCCAGCCTGCGCAACCTGTTCAGCATCACCGACGACGACGTGGAAGAGCTGGCCCGGCACGCCCTCCTGATCGAGGCACACTACGGGCGCCCGATGGACATCGAGTGGGGCAAGGACGGCGTCGACGGGGGGATCTACATTCTGCAGGCTCGCCCGGAAACGGTGCAGTCGCGGGCGACCGCGGTGTCACAGAGCCGGTTCAAGATGAAGGAGACCGGCAAGGTTCTGGTCGAGGGCCGCGCCATCGGCCAGCGCATCGGCGCCGGAAGTGTACGCATCCTCTCGTCCATCGACCAGATGGCGAGCTTCGCGACCGGCGACGTGCTCGTCGCCGACATGACCGACCCCGACTGGGAGCCGATCATGAAGCGCGCCAGCGCCATCGTGACCAATCGCGGTGGCCGCACGTGCCACGCCGCTATCATCGCCCGAGAACTCGGCATCCCCGCGGTCGTCGGCACCGGGTCTGCCACCGATATCCTCTCCGACGGCGTCCTGGTCACGGTGTCCTGCGCCGAGGGCGAGGCCGGCCTGATCTACGAGGGCATCCTCGACTTCGGCATCGAGGAGACCGCGCTCACCACACTGCCGCCGGCACCGGTGAAAGTCATGATGAACGTCGGCACCCCCGAGCAGGCGTTCACGTTCGCCCAACTGCCCAACCACGGCGTGGGTCTCGCCCGGCTCGAATTCATCATCAACCGGCAGATCGGCATCCACCCCAAGGCCCTGTTGAACCTGGCCGACCAGCCCGCCGATGTGGCGCGGGAGATCAACACCCGCATTGCCGCCTACGGCACGCCACGCGAGTACTACATCAAGCGCCTGGCCGAAGGTGTGTCCACGATCGCGGCCGCGTTCGCGCCGGAGACCGTGATCGTTCGGATGAGCGACTTCAAGTCGAACGAGTACGCCAACCTCATCGGCGGGCCGGCCTACGAGCCGCACGAGGAGAACCCGATGCTCGGGTTCCGCGGGGCGTCCCGCTACCTCGAGCCCTCCTTCCGGGACTGCTTCGACCTCGAATGCGAGGCGCTCTCGTTCGTGCGGGGCGAGATGGGGCTGAGCAACGTCAAGCTGATGATTCCCTTCGTGCGCACCCTCGACGAGGCTGCCGGTGTCATCGACCTGCTCGCCGAGAACGGGCTGCGGCGCGGGGAGAACGGCCTAGAGATCGTGATGATGTGTGAGCTGCCGGCCAACGCGCTGCTCGCCGACGAGTTCCTCGACTTCTTCGACGGCTTCTCCATCGGCTCCAACGACATGACGCAGCTGGCGCTCGGCCTCGACCGCGACTCGGCGATCGTCGCCGGTGGCTTCGACGAGCGCAACCCGGCCGTGAAGAAGCTGCTCAGCATGGCGATCGCGGCCTGCAAGGCCCGCGGCAAGTACGTGGGCATCTGCGGCCAGGGTCCCAGCGACCATCCGGACTTCGCCGAGTGGCTGGTGGCCGAGGGCATCGACTCCGTGTCGCTGAACCCCGACACCGTGGTGGATACCTGGCTGCGCCTCGCCGGCGTGACCGCGGGCAGCAACCACTTCGCTACGGATGCCGTCGCCACCGACCCCGAGGAGGTCTCGGTCGCCTGATCGACCGAGGTCGGCGAGCCGACGTCCCGCACCAGTTTTCGGCAGGAAATGGTCGGTTAGCCGCACCAATTGGGGAGAAAGCCGGACACGCTGCGGCTGCTGGTGCCGCGGTCGAGGTCAACCAGGAAGGTCGTCATTCCCGAGAACGCGGGCAGGGTCAGGTAGTCGTCACCGAGGCCGGCTGCCGGGATCGTCTCCACCGCGAGGTACTGGCCGTTCGGCGAGACGCAGAAGTCGCGCACGCTCGACGAGTCCGATGCGGGCATGAAGGCGATGCTCGAGTCGCCGGCGTCGGTGACGGTGATCCGGGAGGCCAGTTGGTTGCTGTCGCCGGTCTCTTCAAGGAACAGGCGGGCGTAGCGCCCCCGCTCGTTCAGGAGCACGAGCTTGCCGGGGAAGGCGCTCTCGTCGAGCAGGCTGGGCGCGAGGTGGAGGGAGGTCACGGCCCCGTCGGCGAGGTCGATTGTCGAGCCCTCGTCGGCGTCGGCGACGACGAGCGTGCGGGTGCCGGGCACGAATCCACGCATCTCGTCATGCTCGCCCAGCGGGGTCAACACGGCGTCGCCGAGCATGTCGATCAGGAACAGTGCCTGCCCGGCGTTCTGCACGACGAGGGAGGTGCGCTCCGGCACGAACCCCAGGTCCATCACCGTCATCGGCAGGCCGTCCACCTCGGTGACCTCGGCCGGGAGGCCCGAGTGCTCCGTCAGGTCGTACACGAAAGGGGTGCGGTCGTAGCGTCGCCCCTCTGCCGCCGGGGCGCTGGTGAAGGTGTACGCGATCAGATACTTCGACGGGGAGGCCGCCAGATTCTCGATGACGCCCGCGCTCGGCACGGGCACCTGCACGTTCTCCCCACCCGAGAATGAGACCACCTCGAGGGTGGGCGTATCGTCTTCGGCGAGTGTGACAGCGGCGAGGTGGTTCTCCAGGGCAACATACTGCTGGATGCGCGGGGCGCTGAACACGATGTCGCCGTCACCTCGGCCCTGCAGGGTCGTGCGGCGCACGGTGTCCGGCCGCTTCGCGCCGGCGTCGTCCACCCGACTGTCCCGCTGCAGCGCATAGATATCGATATCCGGGGTCGTGAACTCGTAGTCCAGGGTGGCGGTGGCGTTTTGGGTGGTGCTCGCGACATCCGTCACCGTCACCGTATAAGTGGTGTTGTAGTGCAGGCTGCCGGAGAACTCCACCGTGAGGGCGCGGTCGGTGACGCTCGTGGAGATCTGTGTCTCCGGGGACACCGTCACCTGGCCGGCCGCGACCGCAGCCAGTGGCTGGTTCGCGGTGAGCAGCAGTCGGGGGTTGCCGCGCACGACCGAGGCGTCGAGGTTGATCTCGGCGGTGGCCAGCCGGGGACCCTGATTGAAGTTGACAGCCGCGAGGCCGGTCACTAGCAGAACGAGCACCGCAATCGTGACCGCGAACAGCCGCCGGAAGCGGCGGCCCGCCAGCCGATCGGAGCGCACGGCGGCCGCCGGCTCGGGGGCGGCCGGGTGCGCGCTCGGTTCGCGGTTCATCCGGCCAATCGTACCGGGCGGCATCCGGGCACTGTGCTGAAACGGCCTCCAAATCGGCGCAGCGGACTCGGGGGCATAGGATCGTTGGTGTATTCAGGCGCATGCAGCCCTAGACCTGGTCCGCATCGTCGTCAATCGCGTTCTCGTCGCGTTGGCGCACATCACGTCGATCCCCCCTGATCGAGATCGTGACCCCATGACCGATTCGATCAGACCCCACCTGTCTGAGGACCTACCGAGCAAGGCACCAGTTATGACTTCTACGCGATTCCCCCGGTCGCGCGCAGAAACGCGCGACCGGCTCCTGTCCATGCGCGGCGTGCTCTTCGACCTCGACGGGGTGCTCACGCCCACCGCCGATGTTCACATGGCTGCCTGGTCGCGCCTGTTCACCCCCTTCCTCGAGGAACAGGGAGTGAGTCCCGCTTACAGCGACGCCGACTACTTCCAGTACATCGACGGCAAGCCGCGCTACGACGGCGTGCGGTCGCTACTCGCCTCCCGCGGCATCCTGCTGCCCGATGGCGATCCCACGGATGCCCCTGAGCGCAGCACCGTCTGCGGCCTCGGCAACCGGAAGAACGATGCGTTCAACGAGACCCTCGCCGAAGACGGTGTCACGCCCTACCCGGGATCGATCGAGTTCCTCGACTACGTCGTGGCCGCCGGCCTCGCCGTGGCTGTCGTCACCAGCTCGCGCAATGGCGAGAAGACCCTCGCGGCCGCCGGCATCCGGGGCCGCTTCGAGATCGTCGTCGACGGTCTGCTCTCCGCCAAGCGCGGTCTGGCCGGCAAGCCGGCCCCCGATACCTATGAGCTCGGCGCCCGGCTGCTCGGCCTCGATGCCGCCCAGTGCGTCGTCGTCGAAGATGCGCACTCGGGAATTCAGGCCGGCCGCGCCGGCAACTTTGGTCTCGTACTCGGAGTGGACCGTGGCGTGGGCGCGCAGACCCTGCTCGACGCCGGTGCCGACGTCGTCGTGCCTGACCTGCACGATCTGCTCCCCCACGCCGAAACGGAGGCCGGCGCATGAACCGGAAGACTGACACGAACGACCCGTTGGACCGCAACCGGTTCCCGATCGATGAGTGGGCCCTGGTCGAGAAGGACTTTTCCGGCGACGACATGGGCCGCACCGAGACGCTCTTCGCGGTGGGCAACGGCTACCTCGGACTGCGCGGCAACGTGGACGAGGGCCGGGACGGCCACGCCCAGGGCACTTTCATCAATGGGTTCCACGAGACCTGGCCGATCCGGCACGCCGAAGAGGCCTTCGGCTTCGCGCGCGTGGGGCAGACCATCGTCAACGCGCCGGATGCCAAGATCATCCGCATCTATGTCGACGACGAGCCGCTCGTTCTGACCCTCGCGGACCTGCTCAGCTACGAGCGCCGCCTCGACTTCGCCGGCGGCGTCCTCTCCCGCTCCCTCGAATGGCGCACGCCCTCAGGCAAGCGCGTGCTGATCCAGTCGCGCCGCCTGGTGTCGTTCACCGAACGCCACCTCGCGATCATCGAGTACGAGGTGACGATGCTCGACGCCGACGCGTCGGTTGTCATCTCCAGCCAGATCCTGAACCGCCAGGACGGCATCGGTGAGTACGACGCCCCCAAGCCCACAAACGGCAAGGACTTCGACCCGCGTAGGGCTGAGTCCTTCACCGATCGGGTGCTGCGCCCCCGCTTCAAACGGGCCTCCGACGGCCGCTACATTCTCGGCTTCCGCTGCACGAACTCGGGCATGACCATCGCCTGCGCCGCCGATCACCAGCTCGAGACGCTCAACGAGTACGACGAGGCCTCGCACCTCGGTGATGACATCGCCAAGCACGTCTACCGCATCAAAGCCAAGCAGGGCCAGTCCATCCGGCTGACCAAGACCCTGAGCTACCACACCTCCACCGGAGTGCCCACGCACGAGCTCGCCGACCGTTGCGACCGCACGCTCGACCGCGCCGTGGCGGCCGGCACCGAGCACTACGTCACCGAGCAGCGCGACTGGCTCACCGCTTTCTGGGCGCGCACGGATGTCGAACTCGCCGGCCAGCCGGCCCTCCAGCAAGCCACCCGGTGGAACTTCTTCCAGCTCGCGCAAGCGTCCATGCGGGCCGACGGCCAGGGCGTGTCCGCGAAGGGTGTGTCCGGCTCCGGCTATGGCGGCCACTACTTCTGGGACACGGAAGTGTACGTGCTCCCGTTCCTGACCTACACGTCGCCGAACGCCGCGCGCAACGCGCTGCGGTTCCGGCATGCGATGCTCGATCACGCCAGGACCCGCGCCACCGAGCTGAACCAGCTGGGCGCGCTGTTCCCGTGGCGCACGATCAACGGCCTGGAGTCGTCGGCGTACTACGCCGCCGGCACCGCGCAGTACCACATCGACGCTGACATCTCCTATGCGCTCAGCCAGTACGTGTCGGCCACCGGCGACGAGGACTTTCTCTCCCGCGAGGCGATCGACATCCTGGTGGAGACGGCGCGCATGTGGGCCGACCTCGGCTTCTGGCGCGGCAACGGCAACGATGTCTTCCACATCCACGGTGTCACCGGGCCCGACGAGTACACGACGGTCGTCAACGACAATCTGTACACGAACATCATGGCCCGCTCGAACCTGCGGGCCGCGGTCAAGAGTGTGCGGCGATTGCGTGAGGTCGACATCGCGTCCTACGACTTCATGGTCGCCCGCCTCGCACTCGACGAGGCCGAGATCATCGAGTGGTCTTTTGCCGCGGAAGCGATGCACATCCCCTTCGACAAGACTCTGGGCATCCACCCGCAGGACGCCCAGTTCCTCGAGAAGGAACGCTGGGACCTCTCGCAGACCCCGCCGGCCAACCGTCCGCTGCTGCTGCACTATCACCCCCTCGTGATCTACCGCTTCCAGGTGCTCAAGCAGGCGGATGTCGTGCTCGCCCTGCTGCTGCAGGGTGACCAGTTCACGCCGGAGCAGAAGCGCGCCGACTTCGACTACTACGACCCGATCACCACGGGTGACTCGACGCTGTCCGACGTCGTGCAGTCGATCATCGCGGCCGAGGTCGGTTACCACGAGCTCGCGCTCCAGTACTTCACCTCAGGTCTGTTCGTCGACCTCGCCGATCTGCACCACAACGCGGCGGACGGCGTGCACGTGGCATCCGCCGGCGGTGTCTGGAGCGCGCTCGTCTACGGCTTCGGTGGCATGCGCGACCACGGTGGCAAGATCACCCTCGACCCGCGGTTGCCCGAGACTTGGGAGGCGTTGACCTTCCGAATCACGCTCCGGGGCACCCGGCTGCGCGTGGACGTGCGGCAGACCGAGGTCAACCTCACGGTCGAAGAGGGTGTCGACGTCATGCTGGCCGTGCGCGGCGTCTCCGTTATCGTGCGGATGGGCCTGCCGGTCACGGTCCCGCTGGCCCACCAGGGCCCGCGCGACCCGGGAGCACCCTCGCGGGAGCTGGTCGAGGGTGGGCGCCGGGCCGACGGTACCGTCATCACGTCATCGATCCCGACCATCGCGCACTCCGCCGAGTTCCTGGAGCCGAACGACTAGCAGTAGCTCCCCCGCGCTCACGCAGGAGGGACCCCCGGCGCACTGCGTCGGGGGTCCCTCCTGCGTGCAGGGAGCGCTACAGAGCAGCCTTGATGTAGACCGCGAGGGCCTGATAGCCGGCGGGAGTCGGGTGGAAGGCATCCGGGCCGGCGAAGAAGACCCATGGTACGTCGTTTCCGATGGCGTGGCCCGCGAAGGCCGCTGACACATCAACGTATTCGATGTTGGCGTTCGGTCGGGCTGCCTGCGCCTGGGCCACGACACCCTGGATGGTCTGGTTCAGCAACACCGTGGCACCGTTGATCTGGGCGATCAGCGGGCCGAGCTGCGGGTCAGTCGAGGGGGCGAAGAGCAGCGGGTAGCCGGTGACGACCACACGGGCGTTCGGTGCGGCCGCCGCAACCTGGGAGTATGTCGACGCCAAGCTGCCTGCCAGCCCAGATAGCCGGGCAGTGGCATCGCCGATGGCGGTGAGGCACTGGGTTTGATCCCCGAGAGTACACGCCGCCGCGACGCCGGCGACATTGAGGTCGTTACCGCCCACGGTCAGGGTCACCAGGGTGGTCCCGCGGTTCAGGGCCGAAAGCTGTGTGGCGTTGACGACACCGGTCGTGGCCTGGGCGCAGCTGACGTTGCGCAGCAGGTTGGTTCCCTTCACCGCGTCGAGGAGGGCCGGGTACCCGTTCGGGCTCTGCAGGCAGGCGTCCAGGTAACCACCGCCGCCTTGCCCGGCCGCATAGGAGTCACCGAGGGCAACGTATTTATTGACCGGGGCGGTGGGTGCGGCAGAGGCCGGAAGGGCGCCCGCCGCCACCAGACCAGAAGCGGCGAGCACGGCGGCGAGCATACTGGACAGGAGGCGGATTCGGGTTTTCATGGCCTGACCCTACTCCTAACCACGCACCAGGCACAGGACTATTTTTCGTGCGAACTCGCCGCATCCGCTGCCTCGCGACGCTCAGGCGGTGGGGGGCACGTAACGGTAGTACTCGATGCCCTGGTCGTAGAAGTCGGGGCCGTTTGCGGTTCCGAGGTGGTCGACGACGAACTGATCGTCGGCCGGAGCAGGCACGAGGTCGCCGGGGCGCCCCTCGTGCAGCGCGATGTACTGCGCCTCGGTCAAGTCGACCGGGCCCTGCAGCGCGGTCTCGAAGTTAATGCGCGCGGCGGCGGCCTGCCAGCCCGCGGCGACCCGCATCGGGAGAGCCTCCGCGGCGTCGCCGCTGCCGTAGCCGAGCGCCAGCCATTCCTGGCCGGCGAGGTCGAGGCCATCCGTCAGCGCGTGCTGGAGACCGGAGGCCAGCCAGGCCGGCAGGGCCGCGGTGTAGAGGTTGCCGAGGTCGCGCATGGAGTCGGAGCCGAGGCCGAGCTTCTCACTGACCAGGGTGTTCCAGAGCTCGGTGCTGCGCAGGTGCTGACGCAGGCGGCGGGACAGCGGGAAGACGTCGCCGGTGATCTCGCCGATGTCGGCCCCGTTGCCGTGGAACGGGGAGGGTGCGCACAGCTCGGCGAGCAAAAGGTCGGCGTCGATTCCGGCATCCGCACAGTGCGCGCGCAGCTGGTCCCGGCCCGATTCCTCGTCGGCCGCGAGCGTGAACAGGTAGGCCATCACCCAACCGGTCGCCGGCATCTGGTGGTACGGGCGGTGCATGAACACCCGGTCGACCTCATCGAAGTAGTCACGAGCGTTCCCGGGGCGCTTTCCGAGCATGGCCGTCATCGCGTGGTGGGTGGCGTCGATGTAGCAGCTGGTCGAGTAGCGGCCGTTGAACACGGGCAGGTCCTGCATCTGACCGTCGTCGCGGGGCGGCTGGCCCCGAAAACGAGCGAACGGCTTGCGGAAGTCCGCCACCCGGTAGTCGGAGTCGCTGCCTGACCCTGCCAGATCCACTTCCAAGAGGCGGGCCTCGCTCTCCAGGAGAACGGCGACGGCGCCGGCACCCTGGGTGGGCTCGCCGCTGCCACCGCGGGCGTATTCGGCGATGTCGGCGGAGACGACGATGGCCTGGCGGCCCACGCCATCCGTCGCCAGGTAGCGTAAGGCGGCCTTGATGCCATAGACGCCGGCGAGGCAGGCCTGCTTGAACTCGGGCACCTCACAGTCGCGCGCGAGCAACGGCAGACCATGGGCGGAGAGGGCGTCGTTGACCATTCCCTTGACGATGACCGCGCCAGCCGAGTTGTCGCTGCTGGATTCGGTGCCGAGAGCCAGGAGGCCCACCTGCGCGGGATCGATGTCATAGTCACGAATCAAACGCCACACCGCGTTCGCCGCGAGCGTGTACACGCTCTGGCCGGGGCCGCGCATGCGGAAGCTGCGCCCGACGACGTTCTTCACCTTCCCCCACGGCTGGTCGTTCCAGTCGCACCAGGCTTCGAGCTGCACCCGGTAGGGCGGCACGAACAGGGAGAATCCACTAATTCCAGGCGTCAACAGTTTTCCACTTCAGGTTTGGCGTGGTCGTTCACCCACACCGGGTCTCAAACGCACCATTCCATTATCATCGGATCGGTCGGTGAAAGTGGTGACCAGGTGCAGATCGGAAGGCAGAAAACCGGCACGCCCCGGCGTCGCGGGGCTCCGGGAAGCTACTAAAATCGAGTGAACCCGATCGGAGCACCACTGTGGACCAACCCCTCGATGGTGGCGCCACCGCCGTGGCCCGCGCGCACAGCAACATCGCCCTCGTCAAGTACTGGGGCAAGCGCGATGCCGCACTGAACACGCCGGCGGTCGGCTCGATCTCCGTCACGCTCGACGCGCTCCACACCGACACCCGCGTCACGTTCCGACCGGACCTGGCCGCCGACGAATTCTGGCTGGCCGGAGCCCGCAGCCCGGTCACGCGCATCAGCCGCGTTCTCGACCTGGTGCGTGGACATGCCGCCGGCAGCGGACTTCCGACCGCCGGCCTGAACGCCGTCGTGTCGTCGACGAACAACTTTCCGACGGGGGCCGGCCTGGCCTCGTCGGCATCCGGGTTCGCCGCCCTCGCGGTAGCCGCGACCGGCGCCGCCGGCCTCACCCTGCCCGAGCGCGAGCTGTCGATCCTGGCCCGCCACGGCTCCGGCTCGGCAGCCAGGTCGATCTTCGGCGGCTTCGCCGAGATGCACGCTGGCACCGCCGTCGACGGCTCGGACGCCTACGCGGAGCAACTGCTCGACCGGGCAGCCTGGCCGCTGATGGTGGTCGTGGCGATCACCGAACACGGCGAGAAATCGATAAATTCCACAATCGGCATGAACGAGAGCAAGGCCACCTCGCCGTTCTACCCGGCCTGGCTCGACTCGGCCGACGACGACCTCGTCGCGATGCGCGACGCCATCCGTGACCGCGATTTCGCCCGGCTCGGGGAACTCTCCGAGTACAACTGCCTGAAGCTGCACGCCCTGATGCTCACAACCCGGCCCGCGCTCATCTACTGGAACGCCGCGACCGTCGCCGCGATGCACGCCGTGCGGGCCCTGCGCGCCGCAGGCGTGCCGGCCTACTTCACCATCGACGCCGGTCCACAGGTCAAGGTGCTCTGCCTGCCGGGCGACGCCGCCGCGGTGCAACAGGCGATGACGCTCGTGCCGGGGGTGCACGAGGCGCGCATCAGTGCGCTCGGCCCGGCCGCCTACCGGCTGGAGTGACCATGGCGATGGCGACGATCCGGGCGTCCGCGCCCGGCAAGCTCTTCCTGCTGGGCGAATACGCCGTGCTCGAGGGTGCACCGGCCCTGGTCACCGCCGTCGACCGGCGGGTGGAGGTGACGATCGACCTGTCCCCTACCGGGTTCTGGCACCTCAGCGCGCCGAATCTCGGCATCCGCAACCTGGCGCTGGGCACGGATGGTGCCCTCCCGGCCGGCCTCACCGACCAGCAGCGCACCCACCTCCGCGTCTTCGACGAGGTTCGAACGGCCGTGCAGGCCGCAGCGCTGCAGGCCGAGCACGCGGCCGGCTCTACCCCGCCGCTCGCGATCACCATCGACAGCAGCGCGCTCTCCCGGGGCGGCCACAAACTGGGCCTCGGCTCCAGCGCCGCCACTGCCGGTGCCCTGACCGACGCCCTGACCCGCACCCTGGGCTTGACCCTTGACCGCGACGAACTGTTCCGGCTGGCCCACGCCGCCCACCAGAGCGCGCAGAACGGCGCCGGCAGCGGCGGTGACGTGGCCGCGAGCGTGCACGGCGGACTGATCAGTTACACCCCGGGCACCGCACCGGTGCCGCTCCGCTGGCCGGAGGAGCTCTCTATCTCGGCCGTCGTCACCGGTGAGGGCTCGCTGACCACCCGCCTGGTGGGCCGCGTGGCCGACTACGCCGCCGAGAACCCTGCCCAGCATCGGGCCGACCTCGCCCGACTGAAGCACCTCGCCGGGAAGGCCGAGGCAGCCCTGGCGAATCCGGCCGATTTCCTGCGCCTGGCCTCCGACTACTTCGCGGCCCTGTCCCAACTCGATCACCACGCCCAGGCCGGCATCGTGAGCGAGCGGCACCGCGAACTGCACGCCCTCGCCGCGGGAGAAGGCGGCGTCTTCAAGACCAGCGGGGCTGGCGGCGGCGACGTCGGCCTGGCCTTTAGCTACAGTGGAGAACCCACCGAGCGACTCGCCGGGGCACTCGCCCGGGCCGGGGCCGCCGTCGTCCCGCTCGGCTTCTTCGCCGCCGGCCTACAGGGAGGCATCGCGTCATGAGCCGGTCCCGCATCCCCCGCTTCTACCAGATGTCGGTCAGTGACCGCATCGCGCTCCTCACGCAACGGGGCGTGCTGACGGCAGATGCCGCGGCGGCGCTCCAGAGTGGAACGTCCGCCCTCGACGTGGCGGCAGCCGACCGGCTGATCGAGAACGTGATCGGCGTGTTCTCGCTGCCGATGGGACTCGGCCTGAACTTCCAGATCAACGGCCGCGACTACCTGGTGCCGATGGTGGTCGAAGAACCCTCCATCGTCGCCGCGGTCAGCTCCACGGCCCTGCTGGTGCGCCAGGCCGGCGGCTTCACGAGCGTCGCCGACGAGCCGCTGCTGATCGGCCAGATCCAGGTCGTTGACGTCGCCGATCCCGAGCGTGCCCGGGCCGACCTGCTCGCGCGTGGCGACGAGCTCGTGCAGCTGGCCAACAGCGGGCATCCGAACATGGTGGCGCGCGGCGGCGGCGCGCGCAGCGTGGAGGTCTTCCTGCGCGGCGCAACCGCTCAGAACGGCGAGCTGCTCGTCGTGCACCTGCTGGTCGACACCCGCGACGCGATGGGCGCCAATCTCGTCAACTCGATGTGCGAACGGCTCGCCCCGCTGGTCGAGGAGATCAGCGGCGGCCGCGTGTTCCTGCGCATCCTCTCCAACCTCACCGACCAGGCTCTGGTGCGCGCCCGCGCCGTGATCCCGCTCGCGCTGCTGGAGACCGCCGATTTCCCCGGCGAACGCGTGCGCGACGGCATCGTGCTCGCGAACGAGTTCGCGGCGATGGACCTCTACCGGGCCACCACGCACAACAAGGGCATCATGAACGGCATCGACGCCGTCGCCCTCGCGACCGGAAACGATTGGCGGGCGATCGAGGCGGCAGCCCACACCTATGCGGGGCGCGGCGACGGCTACGGCCCGCTCACCACCTGGAGCGTGAACGGCGCCGGGGACCTGGTCGGCGAGCTGACCATCCCCCTGAAGGTCGGCACCGTCGGTGGCCAGGTGGAGTCGAACCCGGCCGTGCGGCTCGCCCACTCGATCCTCGAGGTATCCTCGGCTGCCGAGCTGGCCGAGGTGATGGCCGCCGTAGGGCTGGCCCAGAACCTGGCGGCTCTCAAGGCCCTGTCGACCAACGGCATCCAGCACGGCCACATGCGACTGCACGCGCGGGCAGTGGCGGCCGCCGCCGGCGCCAATGGAGCCCGGTTCGAGGAGGTCGTCGCGAGGCTCCTCGCCGACGGCGAGATCAAGGTGTGGAAGGCGCGCCAGATCATGCAGGACCTCGACGAGGGTGGCGAAGCCGACCGGGCCATCGATCCGGCCGCCACGGATGCCGGGTCAGGCACCGCGGCATCCGTCACCTTGCCTCTGCCACACCATGCACCCACGCCCACCGCTCCCGGCCCGGATGCCCACCTCGGCTACGGCAAGATCATCCTGATGGGCGAGCATTCCGTCGTCTACGGCTACCACGCGATCGCAGCCCCGATCGGGCTGTCGGTGCGCGCGCAGGTCACCCGCCAGGCGTCGCTCCGCGAACCGGTCATCGCCGACTGGGACGTCGACGGCTCGGTTCGCGAACCGATCCGGGCGGACCTCTCGCACAGGGTGGCCGCGCTGATCGCGTCTCGGCTGGGAGTGTCCGCCGCCGGACTGCGAGTCGACGCCTTCTCGCATCTGCCGCGCGCCAGCGGCCTGGGTGCCTCCGCCGCGTTCGCCGTGGCCCTGATCCGCGCCGTCGCCGACAGCTTCCAGCTCACGATCAGCGACGCCGAGGTCTCGAGCCTCGCCTTCGAGTGCGAACAGATCGTGCACGGCACCCCGTCGGGCATCGACAACACCGTCGCCACCTTCGGCCGGTCGGTCCTGTTCCAGAAAACGGATGCCCCGGGCGGCCACACGATCCGCGACATCTTCACCCCCCATCCGATCCCCATCATCATCGGGCTGTCCGGGGTGCAGTCGCTGACGAAACAGACAGTCAGCCTCGTGCGCAGCTCCTGGCAGCGCAACCCCGCGCGCTATGAGGCGATCTTCAGCCAGATCGACGCATTGGTCCTGGCCGGAGTCGACGCGCTGCGCCGCGGTGACATCGCCGAACTGGGCGAGCTGATGAACATCAACCAGGGATTGCTCAACGCGCTGCAGGTGTCGAGCCCGGAGATTGAGTCGCTCGTTGCGGTCGCACGCCGAGCCGGCGCGCTCGGGGCGAAACTGACCGGTGGAGGAGGTGGGGGCGCCATGATCGCCATCGCCGAACCCGGCGGCACCGACCCGATCATCGCCGCGATGTGCAACGCCGGTTACACGACCTACCTCACCGAAATTCGCTGAGCACTCGCATCCCGAACCTGTATTCGAGGTATTCGAAGCTGGGAATCCCCTGAATCGAGACGGTGGAATCCGGCTCAGTGGGCTGGAGTCCACAGGTTTTACCGAGAGTTATCCACACCGTCGATCCCAGTGATTCAGCGAGCGACAGACAGTTTTCCCTCGTCTGTCCACAGGTTTGTCCACAGGCCTCTGCACAGATGTATCTTCGACGGCCGTTCACCCGTCCGCCGCCGACCGGGTCCTCTACGTCATAGAAAACGAGTCGGGCCTTCACCCACGAGTGCAGGTAGACATCGCCGGTCACGTCCGCGCTGTCCAGACGCCACCGACAGGGACGCATGCCCGACGGCGCTTCCCCGTCCCTCAATCGTCCCGCTTCGCCTTCTTCGGGGGCCGACCGAGCCGCCCCGACCTCCCACAACCGTCAGATTCACCTCGGCCGCCGCCGCGTCATCCACTCGCCAGAAACCTGCCATGAACTCCGCTCGGCCGAGGCCTCACGTGTTGCCGCCACCCAGGATGCCCCGAAGACGGCCGCCCCTGGCTCTCGACCGTCGCCGCTAAGCCTTCTCCTCAAGGCGCCCGGGCCACAGGTCGACTCCCAGGCCACTCTCGAGCCGGGCAACGGTTGCGAGGTCAGGCCAGGATCGCCCGTGAAGCACGGCGAGCAGCGTCGTGTGGTCGAGCCCGGCATCGCGTGCCACGGCACGCACGCTCCGGTCACCGATGGCGGCCTGCACATTCACCGCGAACTGACGGGCCACCTCGCCGACGACATCCGTCGATACGGAGTCGGGCCACCCCTCTGCGAGTTCGCGGGGAGCAGGTCGGGCGGGTCTGGACATAAGCCCGAGCGTAGACGACGGATGCCCCACCGCGGCGCAACAGGTCTCACCTCGCCACCCATCGATCCCAGTTCGCGGCGGTGGCCCAATGTCCCGGCCCACCCCTCCCTGTGCTCGAGCGCCCGGTGGTCGAGCTTGTCGAGACCGGGTGAGGCACCCTCCAAACCTGTGAACAAAGTTTCGAAGAAACTCTCCACAAGAGGTGACATTCTCTCGACTATAGGTCGGCTTTACGATATAGGTGAGATGGCTCCTGAAGCCTCCGCGATTTTAGCTGCTCTCTGAATTTCTCTAGCTTGAGCTCGCGCAAGGGCCTTCTGGATGCGCAATTCCTCCATCGCGAGCTGTGGCTTGGCCGCCCAGAGGCTGTTGAAGAGGAACTCACCCTTTGGATTGACCTGGGTGTCATAGGTTTCTCGGTAGCTGCGCGGCGGGTGGCCGTGGTGCTCGTTCAAGAAGGCTCGGATGTCGGTGGCGTAGTCGGTAGCGGTGTCCACGCGCAGGCGCGCCAGTCGCATCAGCGTCAGAAGGTGGTTCATCCGGGCTCGGTTTTTGAACACGTAGGCGCGAGGTTTGATGATTTGCCGGATCTCCCGAATGGGCTGCTCGACGGCGCTGTTGGAGTAGACCGGCGGGATCCGATCTCGGCCTTGTGTCTGCCCGCGCATCCACGTCTGGTTCTTCGTCAGCCATCCGTTCGTCATCAACAGTTTTGGCCGGCTGGTGATCGCAGCCTCGAATGCGTCCCATTTCTCTCGCGAGGTGAAGGCCCCGCGGGCGAGCGTCCGAATGGGGTCATCGGAGCTGAGTTTGTCGCTCTTGAAAGCGGCTAGAGCTCGTTCGTTGAGGTGGTGCTCACAGTGGTGAACCAAGTTCACCGCGGCCCATTCTCCCCAGTGTTTGTTGATGGCGCCGATGATGGATCCGCCCTGATCGCAGACGATTGACTCCGGTTTTCCGGGCAGTGAGCCAAGAAAATCAGTCCATGCTCCGATGTCATCCGCCGGCCCGGCTTCGAGCTTCCAGAGGTGCCCCTGCTTGCCGTCCTTGTCATATCCGTAGGCAGCCAAGATCGAGAACAGCGCCATGCTCGTCTTCGTCCGCGGATCGGTCCAGAAGAACGTCGTCGAGTCCAGAACGAGCACGGACGGCCATGCGGTCTCCTCATGCCGGGCCGCGACCGCAGGCACAAAATCTGACATCCAGTCAGCAACGGTCTGGCCGTTGACGACCTCCCTGCGGTCACCGGTCTTGCCGATGTTCCCTTGAGCCCGGACTCGGATCGCGGCGTCGGTATAGGTCTGTCCTCGGCCCATGTCCACGAGTGCGCCAGCGATTTCCCTCACCAGATACTCGCCCTCGGCCGGCGCTACAGGTCCTGCGTGCGGAGCAATGTGGTTCTCGCACTCCACACAGGTCGAATCGGCCGCGATCGTCCTGCTCATGACGCCGAGGAACCGATGATAAGTTCCATCAGGGAGCACGCACCGCCAGCGTTGCTTGGCCCGGCCGCCCTTGCGCTGGATGCCGTCTCGCACGATGCGCACGCTGGCATGTCCTCGGGGGCAGATTGCAGCCTTTTCGCTCATCGCTGCCTGCTTTCGATCACAGGATCAGGCTATGCCATCTCACCTATATCGTAAGGCCGGTATATGTACTACACGTCTGGCCAGCATCTGACCATGTGGTGGCCAACACCTGCCCGCACGGATAATGCACAAGGAAACCCGAGTCTGTGGAATTGTATTTTCGCCACGAGAACAGGTCGCCCGACCATACTATGGCCACATTTCGGTCGCTTCACGCCCTCGGAAATCTGCTCACAAATGGCCGACCAGCAAATGGTCAGACTCCGCCCGGTATTCGGTCAGATTTCACCCATCGAGTAGATATAGACATTCGAATCTTT
>JBBQDC010000009.1:0-38989 GCA_038319305.1 Actinomycetales bacterium
TCACAAGGGCTGGACCGCGCCGCAGGCCGCCGGGGTCATCCACACCGACTTCCAGAAGGGATTCATCAAGGCGGAGATCTTCTCCTTCGAAGACCTCATGGCTGCCGGTTCGATCGCCGAAGCTCGTTCCAAGGGCAAGGCGCGCATTGAGGGCAAGGAATACGTCATGCAAGACGGCGACGTGGTGGAGTTTAGATTCAACGTCTAGGCTCTATCTCCTCGCGTTCGTCATCACTGCAGCATCCATCGAAGGAGACCATCGTGCCTGTCATCGCCATCATTGGAGCCGGACCGGAACTCGGCGCAGCAGTTGCGCGACGGTTCGGGCGCGAAGGCTTCTCAATTGCCCTGATCGCCAGGAACCAGTCGAAGCTAGACGCTATGGCAGCCGAGCTCACCGCTGCTGGCTTCACCGCGAGTGCTTACCCTGCTGATGTCCGCACGCCAGCGTCGCTCGAAGCTGCCCTTCAGCGTGCCGCGGCAGAGCTCGGGCCCATCACCGCGCTGCAATATAGTCCGCTTCCGTCGCGCGACTATCTGAAGCCGGTGCTTGAGATGACTCCCGAGCTGGCGTTAGAGGCCCTGCAGTTCTCGGCCCTCGGGCTCATCCATGCTGTGCGTGCAGTGCTCCCGGCGATGCGGGAGGCAGGTAGCGGCAGCATCATCATGATCAACGGTGGAACCTCGGTGAAGGCCCGCGCCGGCTTCGCCGGCACATCGGTCGCTTTCCCAGCCGCGAGCGCTTACGGCGAGATGCTCCACGATGCCCTCGCGGATGAGGGCATCCGTGTCAACCAACTGGTGATTCCCGGCGGCATCCCACAGCTTCAGCTTGCCAACGGCATCGACGGGGTCGCCGATCGCATCTGGGACCTCCACGCCGTTGCCGGTCCGTTCCGCACCATGCTCATCCCGCTTGAGGACGGTCGGGAGTAGGGTCGCGGCATCGGGCTTCGCGCGAGGCTCGCCACGGGTTGAACTGTGTTGGACCGATGGCTGTGCAGGCTCGAGCCTCGACCGACGCCGGTAGACATAAACGGTGCTGCAGATGTTCGCAGGTGTCGAAATGTAATGAGCGGCGATTGGGTTCAACGCCTGTAACCTTGGTTTCCTCTGATGATGCCCCGACTGCGGGGCGGTGAAAGGTGAAGCACAGATGGCGGCAAATGGCATGTACGTAGTGATCCAGATCGTGCTCAAGGAGAAGTTTTTGGGCACTGGCTCCGGCAATCTTACGGAGCTGGAGAACGCGATTAATTCGCAGGCCGCGCTCGGTTACCGACTGCACACCATTACAACCGCGGCTTCGGGCAGTAAGGGGTTCGGAGGCGGCGATCGTGTCCAAGCGACGATGGTGTTCGAGCGAATCGTGTGAGTTGGGCACGAGTAATCATCTATACCAGGTCCTGCAAATTGACTGCAGTTCGCGTTCCGCGGCATGGTCGGCTTTGCACATCTCCCGGCGGAACTGGGGACGGCGACGTGGTGGAATTTAGATTCAATGTCTAGTTCTGCGTGTGCACGCCTCTAGCGCGCCACGAGTGTTACATGTAACATTATTGCATGGCGGTACGGGACAGAGTCAGTGCGCATCGGGACCGGATGCGAGAGCAGGGCTTCCGTCTGGTTCAGGTGTGGGTCCCCGACGTGCGTTCTGAGTCTTTCGCGCTAGAAGCGCATCGGGAGTCTGTCGCGGTAGCTCTTGCCGACCACGCCAACGATGACCAGTCCTTTGTCGAAGCCGTCTCGGCTCCGTGGGAGGAATGATCAGAGGCGAGATTTGGTCCGTCGCAGGAGGCATCTACGCGTCAAAACCGCGACCGGCAGTCGTGCTTCAGGATGATCGCTTCGACGGCACAGAATCTGTCACTGTGTGTCCGTTGACATCCACCCGCGTGTCCGCTCCGCTTCTGCGGATGCCAATCCCCGCCGATACGCTCAACGGACTCGACGAAGCCAGCTTCGTGATGGTCGACAAAATCACCACGGTGCGTCGAGCAAGCCTTGGGCAGAAGATCGGCAGGATGTCCTCGTCCCAGCTTGTCGATCTGGAGCGCCTTATCATGGTGTTTCTCGGACTGGCCGATTGAGCTGAGGAGGCGCGCGGTCTTCAGTCTCCGGAGCTCACGGGCAGAAGGTCCGACTCTTTCCTGATCGTCACCGTGTCGAGCCGGGGGTCATTGATGAGCGCACGGTAGATCGGCTCCGCACCGGCGATAATCACTGAGTCGGGGTAGAGGTTGGTGCCCCAGGCGAAGTGCCCCAGGTCGTCGTGGGCGAACTCGGGGATTCGGTCGGCTGTCGCTTCATGGAGCATCTGTCGAATCGTGAGGTCATAGCGGACGAAGTCATGTCCAAAATGATGAACAGTCGGACCGCCTGGGTCAGCGGGGACAGCGGCATATCCCTCCCAGCACAAACAGTGCAGGACCGTGTCGGGCGAGGCCCGGAGCATGAGTGCGTCCTTCAAGGCGCGTGCGGTCAGCGGGTCGAGACGTCCGCGCGCGGGCACAGGGGCGGGCTCGACTGCCCCATGGGACTCCCTATGCCGATTCCACAGTTCGAACCACTCCGTGGAGCCGGCCAGCTCGATTCCGTCCTCCAGATACGAGGACCACCGGCGCGCCCGATCGTTGGTATCGATGAGCGGAAGGAACAATCGCAGCATGGGAAGACTGGCATATCGATCCGGAACGAGAGTGCGCGCTAGCGTAATGTCGCTCATTCTGGCTCGGCCTCCTTGTGGGGCCCACGATGAATCGACGCAATTTCACGGGCCGTGGCTGAAGGATACCGTGCTGCAGAGGTCGTGACTGTGCGCTGGCGAACCGACTTCTGTCGTCACGTTGCCTCGTGACGCGACGTGGTGGAGTTCCGCTTCAACGTTTGACGTGGCCTCTGCTCGCGTGGCCGTCGCCTGCGCTCAGGCCTGAACTGTCGCGGCTGAACCCGGCTTATCGATCCCATCCGAGTGCATGTCTAGTCTGGGGGGATGACCGGTCTCGTTCCGTACCTTCGCTTCGATGCCGCCGCACGTCACGCTTTGACCTTCTATTGTGGTGTTTTCGGCGGCGAGCTTGAGCTTCACACCTACGCCGACTTCGGCCGTACGGATGGCCCCGGCGACGCAATCGCGCACGGCATGCTGCGCGGCAGCGTCGTGCTGTTCGGTGCTGACGCGAGCAAGGTCGACGCGCCGCTCAACCTCCAGGGGATTATGTTCTCCCTGCTGGGCACAGCCGATCCTGCGACCCTCGAATCGTGGTTTGCTGCGCTGGCCGAGGGGGGCGTCGTGACCGATCCACTTCGTGAGCGGCCGTGGGGTGCCCACGACGGCCAGGTGGTCGACCGTTTCGGGGTTACGTGGCTCATCGGCTACGAGGACTGACCGGCGCGCCGACAGCGGCAGAAGCGAACGTGTCGGCGGTTCCGGTGCGCTTCTGCTGGGCCCGTTGGTGTCGCTACCCGGGCGAGGGCAGGGTGAGGGTGGCGAGCACCGTGCGCCCGCTCGCCGCCGACCGGGGTGCCATGTCGACGAGGGCAATCTGGGTGAGGCTGAACTCGTCGCCCTCGTGCACCCGGGCGTGGTTTTTGGCCGTGACGTGGGCCCGGAAGCCGGGCCCGGTGAACGCCGGCTCGTCGGGGGAAGCGCCGAAAGGGCGAAGTGCCGCAGTCAGGAAGCGGTGCAGACGGGTGAGCGCCTCATTCTCGACGACGACGGTCACGGGCACGTCCTCGCGGCGACCGAAGAGCGCGTCGGTGCCCGCGACGGCCGTGAGGGCAGTCTGGCCGGACACCACCGCTGCGATGACGCCGGCGATCACGGATGCCGTGGCATCCGTGAGAAAAGGGGGCAGCACGGTGATGTGCAGCGGCCAGTCCGACACCGGGAAGCTGTCGCCGGTGCGCAGCGGCGTGAGCGGGAGGACGACGACGAGGCGGGACATGCGCTGATTCTAGGCGAGTCCCGCCGGTGCACCGCCGGTGGCACAATGGGCGCATGACGCTGCACCTCACCGGCGATGCCACTGCCGACGCCCTGCTCAGCAATGACCCCTTCGCGCTCGTGCTTGGGATGCTGCTCGACCAGCAGATCGCGATGGAGACCGCGTTCGCCGGGCCGGCCAAGATCCGCGACCGGATCGGCACGCTCGACCCGGCGACCATCGCCGGCTTCGACGCCGACGCGTTCGTCGAGGTGTTCCGGGCCACCCCGGCCGTGCACCGTTATCCGGGTTCGATGGCTGCGCGCACGCAGACCCTGGCGGGTGTGGTCGTCACAGACTGGAACGGCGATGCGGCCGCCCTGTGGACAGCCGGTTCCCCGGACGGCGCCGAGATCCTGCGACGTCTGAAGAAACTCCCCGGGTTCGGTGAGCAGAAGGCGAAGATCTTCCTGGCCCTGCTCGGCAAACGGCTCGGGCTCACCGCGCCGGGCTGGCGTGAGGCATCCGCTCCCTACGGCGAGGATGGCTCGTTCCGGTCCGTCGCCGACATCGTCGACCCCGAATCCCTGACCCGGGTCCGGGAGACCAAACGTGCGGCCAAGGCTGCCGCCAAGAAGGAGTAGCAAGGGTTCGTTTTCTGATCCGCACGGCCATCTTCCTCGGCGAGGTGGGGCTGGTCACCGCCATCGCAACGGTCACTTTGCCGTTGTTGTTCCTGCGTAAGGTGGTGAAGACGAGGCAGGAGGGCAGTTGAGCGCCCCCGACCAGATCGAGGAGCGCGCCGTGGGTCCCCATTTCAGCGAACAGACCTTCGACTTCCTTGAGGAGCTGGAACACCGCAACAACCGCGAGTGGTTCGAAGAACACAAGCCGACCTACGAAATTGAGCTGAAGGCACGGATGCTGGCGCTCATCGAGGCCGTCAACGTCGGCCTGGGCGAGTTCGCGCCTCACCATCTCCGGCCGGCGAATAAGGCCATGATGCGCATCTACCGCGACGTGCGCTTCTCCCACGACAAGACGCCCTACAAGACCCATCTGGCGGCGTTCTGGCCGCGGCAGGGCCTGGAGAAGACCGGGGGAGCGGGTCTCTTCGTGCAGGTGAGCGTGCAGAGCGTCATGGTGGCGGGCGGTGCCTGGGGTCCGGCGTCCCCGCAGCTGCGCGCCATCCGCGACTACCTACTCGAGAACCACGGTGCCATGCGGTCCGTTCTGGCCGAGATATCGAGCACCGGGCTGGCTGATCCTCTGGCTGGCAACCCGCTGGTGCGGGCACCCAAGGGATTCCCGACCGACCACCCGGCAGCTGACCTGCTGGCGAACCGGAGCTGGGCACTGACCAACACCCTGCCCGGCGCGGCGGCGCTCGGCGAGGATCTCGCCGACCTGGTGCTCGAGCGCTTCCGGGCTTTCAGCCCGCTGGTCGATCTGCTGAACGTGCCGCTGGCGACGGTCACGCCGCTGGTGCGCGAGGCCGCGGCCGGGCGCCGCGCTGCTCGCAGCTAATTCACAACAGGGTCATTTCCGACCATCGCGACCGGAATCCGCGTGCCACCGTGCGGAACCACGACATTCGTCGTATGGTCCTATTTTACAGAGCCAAATCATCAGAGAAATTGGGTTTATACACCTTCTGATCAGTGTCAATACTCTCTGCTCACACTCAGGAATCTCGTACTAAATTCCTAGTAAGCAATCAGATAGGTAATTGCGAAACTAAGTAATCAATCAACACAGCAAAGCATGTCAGCTCCGCCCTTCCCGTTCATTCTCGCTCGCCCGGAGGACACAGTGATTCCTGATTCCCTAACTCAAATTCAGTACGACACCGTCTACAACATGTTCTCGCTCGTGATCGCATCACAGCTGTTCACTGCGGTGTTCATCATCATCTCCCTCAAGCGAGTTCTGCCTCGCTACCGTCAGGCGATGACCGTCGCTGCCATCGTCTGCGCCATCGCGGCGTATCACTATTTCCGCATTTTCGACTCTTTCCGGGCAGCCTTCGTCACCGAAGCCCTTGGTGGCCAGGGCGACTACGTTCAGGTAGCCGGGGCATCCTTCAACGAGGGGTACCGCTACGTTGACTGGCTGCTCACCGTTCCACTGCTTCTGCTCGAACTGATCGCGGTTCTCGCCCTCGCCCGCAAGGTGCAGACCAGCCTTCTGTACCGGCTCATTCCGGCTTCGGCCCTGATGATCATCCTCGGCTACCCCGGCGAGCTCAGCGCAGACAACGGTGTGCGTGGTCTCTTCGGTTTGCTCTCGACCATCCCGTTCGCCTACATCCTCTACGTTCTGTTCGTCGAACTGACCAAGTCGCTCGACCGCCAGCCGAAGAGTGTGCGCCGCACGATCAGCCAGCTGCGTCTCCTGCTCCTGCTGACCTGGGGCGTGTACCCGATCGCCTACCTGCTCCCGATGCTCGGAATTGATGGCTCGGATGCCTGGGTTGGCAAACAGATCGGATACTCGGTCGCCGATATTCTCGCTAAGGCCCTCTACGGTTTGATCATCTACCGCATCGCGCGCATGAAGTCGTTCGCCGATGACCCGGCGTTCGCCCGCCTTGAACTGTCGGTCGATGAGGCCGACGAGATGGCCGCTTCAGCACGCGCGTCCACGAAGTAGACAGTTGAAGCGCCGTCAGGGTCTAGCGACCCTGACGGCGCTTTCCTGCGCGTGGCTGACCCTTGACCTCGGGCGCACGGCCCTTGCCCTTGGCGGCCTTGGCCTTACCTCCGGCGGGCAGCTGGGGCTTCGTGGCCGGGCCGGCGGCCGCGAGCTCGCTGCGGGCATCCGTCAGCAGCAGGGTTCCCTCCCTGGTCAGTCGGGTGATTTCCGTCGTGCGGTCGAAGAGCACGATGCCTAGGTTCGACTCGAGTTTTGCGATCGAAGAGCGAAGTTTCAGGGTCGAGATATTCAGGTTCATCGCGGCGCGAGGGAAGTGCAACTCCTCGGCGACGGCGACGAAGTGCCGGAGCAGGGTGTTGTCCACGGGAACGCCTTTCTTCTGCCGGCACGATTCGCAGGCAGATTAATAGGGTACGCGCCGTGTGCATGGTGCGGCGACGGATGTGACCGGAGTACGGGCCCAGATCGGCGTCAATTTCCAAGCGGGCAGCGGGGTTATCCGGCCGACCGCCTCCCGTCTGTGCGCGTTCGACCTCCGTGCCGCGGGCCTGGGCAGGCTAGGCTGGTGCCGAAAAGTGAATACAGGGCCATCAAGGTCGATGCGGGAGAGTTCGGCGCCGTCAGGCAGCCGAACACCGAAGGAGCAATCCTCCCCGACAATCTCTCAGGTACTCGTACCGCATCGGACTGGCCACTCTGAAAAGTAGTCGCGGAACCACAGCGGCTCGCCCATGGTGAAAGTCGCACCCGTCCAACGGATGCGGTGAAGCTCTCAGGCCTGACGACAGAGGGGGAGTTCCCAGGGGTCCGATCACTCGATCGTGCCCCGGAGATTCTCGCTAGGCCAGAAGCCGGCGACAACCTGGAGAACTCATGACCTCGGACACTGACGCCCACACCGATTCCACCCCCACGCTGGAGCGTTTCTCCCCGCTGCACCAGGCGCACGTCGATGCCGGTGCCAGCTTCACCGACTTCGCCGGCTGGCAGATGCCGGTGCGCTACTCGAGCGATCTCGCCGAACACCACGCCGTGCGCACCAGTGCAGGCATCTTCGATCTCTCGCACATGGCCGAAATCGTCGTCGCGGGACCGGATGCGGGTGCGTACCTCGACTACGCCCTGGCCGGAGCGCTCTCCGCAATCGACCTGCTCCAGGCCAAGTACAGCCTCATCCTCAACCGCGCCGGCGGCATCATCGACGACATCGTCGTCTACCGCACGGCCGAGAACGAGTACCTCGTCATCGCGAACGCGGGCAACCGCTTCCAGGCCTTCGAAGCGCTCGCAGCCCGCGCCGCCCGCTTCGACGTCACCGTCACCGACACGAGCGATGCGGTCGCCCTGATCGCAGTCCAGGGTCCGAACTCCCGTGCCATCCTCGAGGCCACTGCGGATCTCACGGTCGACGGCGACCTGTCGGCGGTCAAGTACTACCGGGCCCTCGACGGAACCTTCCAGGCTGGCACCGTGCTGATCGCTCGCACCGGCTACACCGGCGAGGACGGCTTCGAACTCTACGTCGACGTGGCGGATGCCGCGGCGCTCTGGGAAGCGCTCCGCGCGGCGGGGGCGTCCTTCGGCCTCGTGCCGGCCGGACTCGCCAGTCGCGACACGCTCCGCCTGGAAGCCGGTATGCCGCTCTACGGCCACGAACTCAGCACCTCGACCTACCCGGCTCAGGCCGGGATCGGCCGCGTGGTCAACCTCGCCAAGGAGGTCGACTTCATCGGCCGGGAGGCCAGCGAAGAGGGTCCCAGCGCCGAGGCGCGCGTGCTCGTGGGACTGGCGTCGGCCGGCAAGCGTGCCGGGCGAGCCGACTACCTGGTGTATCGCAGCGTTGACGCGACCGTGGCTGACGGCGTGATCACAAGCGGGGCGCTGTCACCGACCCTGGGACATCCGATCGCCATGGCCTACGTGGCTCCCGGGCTGGCGCGCCTCGCCACAGAGGTGTTCGTCGACGTGCGCGGCACGCGTATCCCCGCAACTGTGACCGCCCTTCCGTTCTATAAGCGTCAGAAATAATTCACCCCCTCGAGAGGAACACCCCCATGGCTGAACAGTCTGAACTCCAGTACACCGCCGAACACGAGTGGGTGCTCATCGACGGTGACACCGCCACCGTCGGTATCACCGCCTACGCCGCCGACAAGCTCGGCGACGTCGTCTTCGTCGAGCTGCCGGCCGTGGGCAGCGATGTGGCGAGCGGCACCGTCGTGGGTGAAATCGAGTCCACGAAGTCGGTTGGCGAGCTCTTCGCCCCCGTCACGGGCACGGTCGCCGAGACCAACGATGCCGTCGTCGAGAGCCCCGAGCTCGTCAACAGCGACCCCTTCGGCGCCGGCTGGCTGCTCAAGGTAACCTTCGCCGAACTTCCTCCTCTCCTCAGTTACGCCGACTACTCCGCCCTCATCGGCGAGTAACGAATATAGAAGCGCAGGTTCCCGCACACATGTCACAGCCCTTCACTCAGCGCCATATCGGTACGGATGCCGACGCCCAGTCCCGCATGCTGGCCATCCTTGGTTACGACTCGGTTGACGCCCTCGTCAACGCCGCTGTACCCGAATCGATCCAGGTGGACCAGTTCCGCACCATCGGTGACAGCACCCTGCCGCCTGCCGCCACTGAGCGCGAGGCCATCGCGGAGCTGCGGGACCTTGCCGGCCGCAACACCGTGAAGCGGTCCATGATCGGGCTCGGCTACTACGACACCGTCACCCCCGCAGTGATCAAGCGCAATGTGTTCGAGAACCCCAGCTGGTACACGGCCTACACGCCGTATCAGCCCGAAATTTCCCAGGGCCGCCTCGAGGCGCTGATCAACTTCCAGACCATGATCTCGGACTTGACCGGCCTGTCCACGGCCAACGCGTCCATGCTCGACGAGTCGACCGCCGTCGTGGAGGGCATGCTCCTCAGCCGCCGGGCGTCGAAGTCGAAGTCAACCCGTTTCATCGTCGACGCTGACGCGCTGCCGCAGACGAAGGCCCTGCTGGGCAGTCGAGCGGCCGCTCTCGGGATCGACCTCGTGGAGGTAGACCTGGCCGGGGTCGGGGCAAGCTCGACCACCGCGACAGGCTCCGCCGCCGACCTTGGCGAGTACTTCGGTCTCTTCGTGCAGTACCCCGGCGCATCCGGGCGGGTCTGGAACCCGGCCGGCGTCATCGCCGCCGCCCAGGCGCAGGGAGCGCTCGCCGTCGTTGCCGCCGACCTGCTCGCCCTGACCCTGATCACCTCGCCCGGCGAGCTCGGTGCCGACGTAGCCGTGGGCACCAGCCAGCGTTTCGGTGTGCCGATGGGCTTCGGCGGTCCGCACGCAGGCTACATGGCCGTGCGCAGGGGGCTCGAGCGTCAGCTTCCCGGCCGCCTCGTCGGCGTGAGTGTGGACGCGGCCGGCCACCCGGCCTACCGTCTGTCGCTCCAGGTGCGTGAGCAGCACATCCGTCGGGACAAGGCCACCTCGAACATCTGCACCGCCCAGGTGCTGCTGGCCGTGATGGCCGGAATGTACGCCGTCTACCACGGGCCCGACGGCCTGAAGAGGATCGCGCGCCACGTGCACGAGCGGGCCGGTCAGCTCGTCGTCGCCCTTCTCGCCGCCGGCGTCGACGTCGTCACGGCGACCTTCTTCGACACGGTGCGGGTCTGCGTTCCGGGCCGCGCCGCCGAGATTGTCGCGGTCGCTGCCGCCAGCGGCATCAACCTCTATCAGGTCGACGCGGACACCATCGGCATCTCGGTCGACGAGACCACGTCCCTCGCGGATCTCGCCCTGGTCGTCGGCGCGTTCGGCGGCCGGGATGCCTTCGGTCTGGTCGACTTCAGCATGGTCGAGGCCGGCCTGCCACCGGAACTGCACCGCACCAGCGAGTTCCTTACTCACCCGGTGTTCAACACGCACCGCTCGGAGACGAGCATGATGCGTTACCTCAAGCGCCTCGCCGACTACGACTACGCGCTCGACCGCGGCATGATCCCGCTGGGCTCGTGCACCATGAAGCTGAACGCGGCCACCGAGATGGAGGCCGTCAGTTGGCCCGAGTTCGGCGGGCTGCACCCGTTCGCGCCGCGCGCCGACGTTGAGGGTTACCTGGAACTGATCCGGCAGCTCGAAACCTGGCTGACGGATGTCACCGGCTACGATTCGGTGTCGCTGCAGCCCAATGCCGGCAGTCAGGGCGAACTCGCGGGGCTTCTCGCGATCCGTGGCTTCCACCTCTCCAACGGGGACGACCAGCGCACGGTCTGCCTGATTCCGTCCAGCGCGCACGGCACCAACGCGGCATCCGCGGTGTTGGCCGGCATGAAGGTCGTCGTCGTCGCCTGCGATGAGCTCGGCAACGTCGACCTCGGTGACCTGCAAGCCAAGATCGCCGAGCACGCCGAGAACCTCGCCGCGCTGATGATCACCTACCCGTCGACACACGGCGTCTACGAGCACGAGGTCGGCACCATCTGCCGTGCCGTGCACGACGCCGGCGGCCAGGTCTACGTTGACGGCGCCAACCTGAACGCCCTGCTCGGCTTCGCTCGTTACGGCGACTTCGGCGGCGACGTGTCGCACCTCAACCTGCACAAGACGTTCTGCATCCCGCACGGCGGCGGCGGGCCCGGCGTCGGCCCGGTCGGGGTCAAGGCGCACCTCGCTCCGTTCCTGCCGGGACATCCGCTCGCCCAGAGCGACGAGCACTACCTGCTCGGTTCCGGTGACGGGGCGACGGTCGAAGACGGTGCCGACAACCCCGTCGGCCGCACGATCGTGCACGCCGGCGGGCCCGTCTCCGCGGCGCCGTTCGGCAGCCCGAGCATTCTGCCCATTTCCTGGGCCTACGTGCGCATGATGGGGGCCGAGGGTCTGCATGAGGCCACCGGCGCCGCGGTGCTCGCGGCCAACTATGTGGCCAAGCGGCTCGAGGCGCACTACCCGGTGCTGTACTCGGGCGACAACGGCCTGGTCGCCCACGAGTGCATCCTCGACCTGCGTCCGCTCACCGAGGCCACCGGGGTCAGCGTCGACGATGTGGCCAAACGCCTCGTCGACTACGGCTTCCACGCGCCGACCATGAGCTTCCCGGTCTCCGGCACGCTGATGATCGAACCCACCGAGAGCGAGGACCTGGGCGAGATCGACCGGTTCGTCGAGGCCATGATCGCGATCAAGGCCGAAGCGGATGCCGTGGCCGCCGGCCGCTGGCCCGCCGAGGACAACCCGTTGCACAATGCACCGCACACCGCGCAGTCGGTGATCGAGGGAGAGTGGACTCACGCCTACGACCGCGAGACCGCGGTCTACCCGGTGCGCAGCCTCATCCGGGGCAAGTATTGGCCGCCCGTGCGCCGCATCGACAACGCCTACGGCGACCGCAACCTTGTCTGCGCCTGCCCGCCGCCCGAGGCCTTCGAGTAACCGCGCCGCACGCCCTCACCGTTTGGTGAGGGCGTGCGGGGTGTGTGAGGTCAGGCTGCGGGGGTGAGGAGCCCCGGCCACCAGGCCAGGGCGAGCGGATAGCCGACGAAGGAGACGATGTCGAGGATCCAGTGTGCGATCACGAGCGGCATGGTGCGACCCCAGCGCAGATAGCACCAGCCGAACAGCACCCCCATGGCCGCATTGCCGAAGAATGGGCCGATGCCCTGGTAGAGGTGGTAACTGCCGCGCAGCAGTGCCGACGACACGATGATGGTCCAGGTCGACCAGCCCAACTCGCGCAGCCTGGTGAACAGGTAGCCAACCACGATCAGTTCCTCGACCAGCGCCGAGCGCAGCGCCGAGAGCACGAGGATCGGGATTGTCCACCAAAACGTGTCGAGTGGGGCCGGCACGACCGCCACGGTGAAGCCGAGAGACCGCCCGGCGAGGTAGAGCCCCAGGCCCGGGATGCCGATCACGAGCACCAGCCCGAAGCCGCGCATCAGGTCGCGCCCCGGCTGGGTGAAGTCGAAGCCCAACCGTCGGAACGAATTCTGCCCGGGTAGCCAGAGCAGGTAGAGCACCAGCGCCACCGCGAACAGGGCGAAGAAGATCCCAAGGAACTGATAGCTGAAGTCGAGCCATTCCCGGGGAGACTGTGACCCGTTCAGGGTTGCCGACTGCTCCGAGAGCGGCCGGGTGTCGGTCAGCCGGGCGATGATCGAAATGATCGAATAGAGGGCGGATGCCCCGAGCGAGAGCCCGAGGACGATCCCTACCTCACAGCGGAGGGCGGTTCGATTGCCCGGCAGAGTCACGCGCCGGGCTTCATCCGGCAGGCCGGCGTTCCCCCGGGCAGTCGGTGGCGGTACCGCGCCACGAACCGATAACCCACTTCGGCCGCCCAGGACCACGGCGGAACGGTACCGAGCCAGCCCAGGGCGCGCAACGCCGCATTCGGTTGGTGCCGGAGCAGGGCGGCGACGGCCGCGGCGCCGCCGAACTGGTGACCGTCGACGATCAACCAGACGCGAGACTGGGCATCCGTCGTCGTCAGTGCGTAGGAGGCCAGGTTGGTCCACTGGTAGGGAGCGGAGGCCGGCATGGCCGGCAGGAGGCGTTTCATGGTGTTCACGGACGTGGTGCAGAAGGCGCAGTCGCCGTCGAAGATCAGCAGTGGGGGACAGGCGGAGGCGGTGACGGTCATTCTTCAATCCTGCCACTGCCCCGAACGGGCATGTTGCTGAATTCGGTGAAGAGATTATGCGCAAGAACCTGCCGTGGCGCAACTATGCTGCGCAGTTTGTTTCGCCTGTGTAACGTTTCCGCAATGGATTATGCGAAGTCCGCACCTGCTCTTTAAGGTCAATATAACTGAGATGTCGTCGTGCCCTCGGGCGCGCCGCATTTCCCCGCGCACTGGAGGAAAATTGAAAATCAGGAGACTGGGCATACCTGCCATCGCCTTGGCCGCCACGGGAGCGCTCATGCTCTCCGGTTGCGCCAGCGGAGACACCCCGTCAGAGGGTGACAACGCGTCGATCATCACGACCAACGGCTCCGAGCCGCAGAACCCGCTGATCCCGACGAACACCACCGAGACCGGTGGCGGAAAGATCACCACCTCGATCTTCGCCGGGCTGGTCTCGTACACCGCCAAGGGCGAGACCGAGAACGAGGTCGCCAAGTCGATCGAATCCGACGACGCGCAGAACTGGACCGTCACGCTCAACGACGGCTGGAAGTTCACCGACGGCGAGGCCGTCACAGCCGATTCCTTCGTTGACGCCTGGAACTTCGGTGCGAAGTTCAGCAACGCGCAGAGCGCTTCCTACTTCTTCGACAACATCGAAGGCTTCAGCTACGACGAAGACACCGAGCTGACCGGCCTCAAGGTCGTCGACGACACCACGTTCACCGTGTCACTGGCCTCGCCCGAGGCCGACTGGCCGCTGCGCCTGGGCTACACGGCCTTCATGCCGCTGCCGTCAGCGGCCTTCGACGACATGGAAGCCTTCGGCGAGAACCCGATCGGCAACGGCCCGTACATGCTCGACGGTGAGGGCGCCTGGGAGCACGAGGTCGGAATCGACCTCGTCACCAACCCCGACTATGACGGCGTGCGCAAGCCCGCCAACGGTGGCCTGACCATCACCTTCTACGCCTCGCCGGATGCCGCGTACGCGGATGTGCAGGGTGGAAACCTCGACGTGCTCGACGCCGTCCCGGACGCCGCCTTCGAGTCCTACGAATCGGACTTCCCGGACCGTTTCGTGAACCAGCCGGCCGCCATCTTCCAGGGCTTCAACATGCCGTACTACCTCGAACACTGGAGTGGTGAGGAAGGCAAGCTGCGCCGCGCCGCCATCTCGATGTCGATCGACCGCAAGGAAATCACCGACGTCATCTTCCAGGGCACGCGTACCCCCGCGACCGACTTCACCTCGCCGGTCATCGACGGCTACTCCGACTCCCTCAAGGGTGCCGAAGTGCTCGAATACAACCCCGAAGAGGCCAAGGCCAAGTGGGCCGAAGCCGACGCGATCTCCCCCTACACCGGCGCGTTCGATCTTTCCTACAACTCCGACGGTGGCCACGCTGCCTGGGTTGACGCGGTCACCAACAGCATCAAGAACACCCTGGGCATCGAAGCCGTCGGCAAGCCGTACCCGACGTTCGCCGCGGCGCTCGACGACCGTTCCGCCGACAAGCTGACCGGTGGAACCCGCGCCGGCTGGCAGGGTGACTACCCGTCGCTGTACAACTTCCTCGCCCCGCTCTACCAGACCGGTGCCGGTTCGAACTACGAGGACTACACCAGCCCCGAGTTCGACGCGCTGATCAAGGAAGGCGCAGCAGCGTCCTCCGTCGAGGATGCCACCGCGAAGTACCAGGAAGCACAGGAAATTCTGCTCAATGACCTTCCGACGATCCCGCTCTGGTACTCCAACGTCACCGGAGTCTGGTCCGAGTCGGTCGAGAACGTCGTGTTCGGCTGGGACTCCGTGCCGCTCTACACCGACATCACCAAGGGCTGATAAGCCTCGTTCACACCGTTCACACCGTTCCATCCGTTCGACAGCAATAGTTAGATAGCCAAGTGTGGGGTTCGGGGCGTGTAGCCCCGGACCCCACACTGACTAGACTCAACCAGTGATTGTGAATCTCATGTACATACGTTCCGGCTTGGGAACCTGATGATCTGGTATACCGGCAAACGCCTGCTCCAGATGATCCCGGTGTTTTTCGGTGCCACGTTTTTGATCTATTTCATGGTGTTCTCCCTTCCTGGAGACCCCATTGCGGCGCTGTACGGCGACCGGCCCCCGGCTCCCGGCGTGATCGAACAGATCCGCGCCCAGTACAACTTGGACAAGCCGTTCGTCGTGCAGTACTTCATCTACATCGGCAACTTCTTCCAGGGTGACCTGGGCACCACGTATTCCGGCCGCCCGGTCAGCGCCGAGATGGCGAGGGCATTCCCGATCACGGGCCGCCTGGCCCTGCTCGCGCTGGCCATCGAAGCGATCTTCGGCATCCTCGTCGGCCTGATCGCCGGTCTCCGCAAGGGCAAGCTCTTCGACAACAGCGCCCTCGTGGTCAGCCTTCTCCTGATCAGCGTTCCCACGTTCGTGATCGGTTTCGTGCTCCAGTACGTCTTCGCGGTGCAACTCGGCTGGGCGCGAACGACAGTGAGCAGTGAAGCTCCCCTGAGTGAGCTGCTATTGCCGGCACTCGTGCTGGCATCCGTCTCGTTCGCCTATATCGTGCGGCTCACCCGGGCGAGTGTCTCCGACAACCTCAATGCGGACTTCGTGCGCACCGCCACGGCGAAGGGGCTGTCCCGCCGCCGCGTCGTGGGCGTGCACGTGCTGCGCAACTCCCTGGTGCCGGTCGTCACCTTCCTCGGCGTCGACCTCGGCTCGCTCATGGTCGGTGCCATCGTCACCGAGGGCATCTTCAACATCAACGGCGTGGGCGGCACCGTCTACAAGGCGATCAAGCTCGGCGAGGGACCCACCGTGGTGTCGTTCATCGCCGTGATGGTCGTGATCTTCGTGCTGGCGAACCTGCTCGTCGACCTCCTCTACGCAGCTCTGGACCCGAGGATTCGCTATGCCAAATAAGAACCCGAACGCGCAGACGCATTACGTCGCCGCGCTGGAAGAAACCCCGGTCGAGACCGTCGACCGCCTCGACGAATCTCAGAAGGCCCGCAGTACCTGGGCGGATGCCTGGGACGCCATGCGCGTGCGGCCCACCTTCTGGATCTCCTCGGCCCTGATCCTCCTGATCGTCATCGTCGCCCTGTTCCCGAGCCTGTTCGCCCAGGTCTCGCCCACCCAGTGCGAACTCGGCGACAGCCACGACGGGCCGGCAGACGGGCATCCGCTCGGCTTCACCCGCCAGGGCTGTGACATCTACGCCCGGATCATCTTCGGCACCCAGGCCTCGGTCACCGTTGGCCTGCTGGCCACGATGCTGGTCACCTTCACGGGGATCGTTGTCGGCTCACTCGCGGGCTACTACGGCGGAATACTCGACGCGATCGTCTCCCGCATTGGTGACATCTTCTTCGCCGTTCCCACCGTGCTGGGCGCCATCGTGCTCATGTCGGTGCTGCCGGAGCGCACCCCGGTCACCATCGCGTTGGTGCTGTCACTCTTCGCGTGGCCCCAGATCGCGAGAATCATGCGCGGCGCCGTGCTCTCCGCCCGCAACTCGGACTACGTCACGGCTTCCGTCGCCCTGGGCGTCAGTAAGTTCCGCATTCTGCTGCGCCACGTCATCCCGAACTCCATCGCACCTGTGATCGTGATCGCCACCGTCTCCCTGGGCACGTTCATCGTGGCTGAGGCCACCCTGTCGTTCCTTGGCATCGGACTCCCGCCGGACATTATGAGCTGGGGTAACGACATCGACGCGGCGAAGAGTTCGCTCCGCACCAACCCACAGGTGCTGCTCTACCCCGCGGCAGCACTGTCCGTGACCGTTCTCGCGTTCCTCATGCTGGGCGACGTCGTGCGCGACGCCCTTGACCCCGAAGCGAGGGCCCGCCGATGAGCCAGACCATCATCGAACCCGTCAGCGAGAGCGCCGACGTTTCCAACGAGCCGCTGCTCCAGATCCGCGACCTGGAGGTCGGTTTCCAGACCCAGCACGGAATCGTCCCCGCCGTGCGCGGGGTCAGCCTCACCCTGTACTCCGGCCAGACGCTGGCGATCGTGGGGGAGTCCGGCTCCGGCAAGACCACAACCGCGCAGGCCATCATCAAGCTCCTCGCCGGTACCGGCAAGATCACAGCCGGGCAGGTGCTGTTCGAGGGCCGCGACCTCTCCGCTCTGTCGGAGAAGCAGATGCAGGACGTGCGCGGTCGCCTGATCGGTTACGTGCCGCAGGACCCGATGAGCAACCTGAACCCCGTCTGGAACATCGGTTTCCAGGTCGAGGAGGCCATCAAGGCCAACAGCGTGGCTCAGGGCAAGGCCGCGCGCCAGCGCACCATCCAGGTGCTGCAGGAAGCGGGCCTCAGCGACGCGGAAGACCGCCTCAAGCAGTTCCCGCACCAGTTCTCCGGTGGGATGCGCCAGCGCGTGCTGATCGGAATCGGACTGTCCGCCCGGCCGAAGCTGCTCATCGCCGACGAGCCCACCTCGGCGCTCGACGTCACCGTGCAGCGCCAGATCCTCGACCACCTCGGCACCCTCACCAGGGACTACGGTACCTCGGTGCTGTTCATCACCCACGACCTCGGTCTCGCGGCTGAGCGAGCCGAACAGCTCGTTGTGATGTACAAGGGCAAGATCGTCGAATCCGGGCCGTCGCAGGAGATCCTCGCCAACCCGCAGCATCCGTACACCCAGCGCCTCGTGGCCGCGGCTCCCAGCCTCGCGTCTGGTCGCATCCAGTCGGCGAAGCACGCCGATGGCGAGGGCGCGGATATCTTCTCGGGGGGATCACTCGACACGACGCTCGTGGCCCGAGCGGCCGAGCGTGAAGCGCCGCCGGAGGCGAAAGACCTCATCTCGGTGCAGAACATCTCCAAGCTGTATCGCATCCGCACCAAGGGGCTCAGATACAACGAGCTTCTCGCCGTCAACGACGTCTCCTTCGGCATCAAGAAGGGCACCACCACGGCGCTCGTCGGGGAATCGGGTTCGGGCAAGTCCACCGTGGCCAAGCTCATCCTGCAGCTGGAAAGCATCACCAGCGGGCAGATCGAATTCGATGGTCAGGATGTCGCCGGCCTCAAGGGCGCGGCGCTGCTGAAGTTCCGGCGCCGGGTGCAACCGGTCTTCCAGGACCCGTACGGTTCCCTCGACCCGCAGTACAACGTCGGCAACACGATCGCGGAGCCCTTGCTGGCTCACAAGATCGGCACCTCCGCCGAGCGCCAGGCCCGCGTGCGCGAGCTGCTCGACCAGGTGTCCTTGCCCTGGGCCACCCGATACCGCTACCCGAGCGAGCTGTCCGGTGGTCAGCGTCAGCGCATCGCCGTGGCACGCGCCCTCGCGCTCAAGCCGGACGTGCTCGTGCTCGACGAGGCGGTCTCCGCCCTCGACGTGCTCGTGCAGGGCCAGATCCTGAACCTGCTCACCGAGCTGCAGACGGAACTCGGCCTGACCTACCTGTTCATCACCCACGACCTCGCGGTCGTACGGCTCGTCGCCGACAACGTCTGCGTCATGCAGAAGGGCAAGATCGTCGAGACCGCGTCCACGGACGAGGTGTTCGACAGCCCGCGCGAGGCCTATACGCAGGAACTGCTTGCAGCCATCCCGGGCGGCAACTTCGAGTTCGGCCGGTAGCTACGTGTCCGGCGCGTCGGGACCGGCTCCCGGCCGCCGGAAACCCTGGGGGGCTCCAGTGCGGCCGGTGCCGGACGGGATAGCGGTGCGGTCGCCGGCATCCGTCGTCGTCTTCCTCGCCGTTGCCCTTCTCTGCGCGGCGCTCCTCGCGGATGCGGTCGTGCGGTCTCGCTGGGACGTGGCTCTGGCGGGCCTGCCCGCGGTTGCTCTTGTGCTGTGGGGTTTCTGGCTCGTGTTCGCGCGACCCTGCCTGCGACTCTCCGGTACGGGGCTGGACATCATCAACGTGCTGCGCACGACCAGCGTGCCCTGGGGTGAGGTGGACGACATCGTGCTGCGCCACCAGGTCATCGTGATGACCCGATCCGGCGAGCGGCTGTCGTGCTGGGGAGCGCCTTCCTCTGCGCGGTCATCCGCGGGAATCACCCGCACGGCCGCTCAGGTTCAAGAACCCAGCGGGCGGATCAGCGGGTCCGGCGCGCACCGGGCCATCCGAGGCTACTGGGACCGGCACGAGAGCCCGCGTCAGCGCGGGGAGGTGAGCGTCATCCGCTGGCACCATCGATCGATCCTGGTGGGCGCCGCGCTCGCTCTCGCGGTATCTGTTCAGCTCGTGTGGGCCGCGGTTGCCTGAGTTTTGCTCAATCGGTTCGTGCTTTCTTAGGCAGAATGCGCTTTAAGTTTCGAAACTGTTACAACTTTTGTCTGAATCTGCTTCAAACTGGCTTCTGGGGCAGAGTCGCTTCGCGCAGGCATAGGCTCCCCCATAAGCACATGTGATTGCAAACTGTTCTTTCTGCCGACATCACGGCGGGAAGCGCGATGGGGGAGTTGCCGTGGTCTTCTACATCTTCAAGCGCTTCATCAACTATTTCTTTCTGTCGCTGATCGCGACCTGCCTCGCCTACGTCGTTTCCAGTCTGGCGCTTGACCCTGCGGCCAAGTACTACGGGCGCAACCCGCAGCCGACGCAACAGACGATCGACAACATCCTCAACGGGCTGGGCGTCAACCCTGATGTGCCCGTGCTTCAGCGGCTGTGGGACTGGCTGGTCAACATCGTCGTGCACGGCTCGCTGGGAAACGGCGTCAACGGCGTCTCCATCGGGGACCAGATCATCTCCCGCGCAGGGGTCAGCCTGCGGCTGCTTCTGATCGGCTCCCTGATCGGGGCCATCGTCGGCGTGACCCTGGGCGTCTGGGGTGCCGTGCGCCAGTACAAGCTGAGCGACCAGGTCGTCACCTACGGTTCGTACCTGATTTTCGCCACGCCCACCTTCGTGATCGGCGTGCTGCTGATGATCGGGGCGACGGCGCTGAACGGCGCAGCGGGAATGCAGCTGATCGCCTTCACCGGGGAGTATTCGGCCGGCCTCACCGGGTCGTGGTGGGACCTTGCCCTCGACCGCGGCATCCACCTGCTCCTGCCCACCATCGCGTTGGTGTTAATCGGGGCGGCCGGCTACTCGCGCTACCAGCGCAGCGTCATGCTCGACGTTCTCTCGGCGGACTTCATCCGTACCGCCAGAGCCAAGGGCCGGTCGCGCAATTCGGCCCTCGTGCGTCATGGCGTGCGTGTCGCACTCATCCCGATGTCCACGTTCTTCGCCTACAGCTTCGGCACGCTCGTCTCGGGGTCGATCATGTTGGAGATCGTTTTCTCGTTCCATGGAATGGGGGAATTCGCCCTGAACGCGATCAGCCAGAGCGACATCAATGCGGTCGCCGGCACGACGCTGTTTGTGGCGATCCTGATCCTGTTCTCGTCGACGCTCTCCGAAGTGCTCTACGCCGCGCTCGACCCGAGAGTGAGGAACTGAGATGTCCCTGGTCGAAGAAACCAATGCCGAACTCGGTGCCCCGGATGTGCTGATCACGCCGCAGCCCCTCGGGATCGGCGGGCCGAGCGGTCCGCCCGCGCGGTCGCGCTCCCGAGGTCGGCTGATCTGGCGCCGTCTTACCCAGACCTCCCGGTTCTGGGTGGGGGCGATCACGATCGCCCTGATCCTCGCCTGGGCTCTGCTCGGCCCACTGTTCTACCCGTTCGACGCACTCGGACGGGACCCGCTGAACATGGGACTCGGACCGACCCAGCTGCATTGGTTCGGCACCAACAGCATCGGCCAGGACCTCTACGCCCAGACCCTCGTCGGGCTGCAGAAATCCCTGGTGATCGGATTGATCGCCGGACCGCTCGGAACCATGATCGCCGCGGTCGTCGGGTCCATCGCCGGCTATCTGGGAGGTGTTGTCGACCGGGTGCTGGTGTGGTGCATCAACCTGCTCCTGGTGCTGCCGTCCTTCATCCTGCTGGTGATCCTGAGCCCGCTGTTCAAGGGGCTCTCCTGGGTCTTCCTGACCCTTTTCATCGCCGGTTTCAGCTGGATGATCATGGCCCAGGTGGTTCGATCCCAGACCAAGTCGCTGCGCGACCGCGACTTCGTCAAGGCGGCCCGGTACATGGGCGTGCCGATGCGCAAGATCCTCGGCCGTCACATCATCCCGAACGTCGCGTCGCTGCTGATCATCGACGCGACCCTCGGGGTGGTGGCGGCGATCCTGGCCGAGACCAGCCTCAGTTACTTCGGCTTCGGCATCCGGGCTCCCGACGTCTCCCTCGGCACCCTGCTGGCCGAGGGAACGAGCGCGGCCGTGACCAGGCCGTGGCTGTTCGTATTTCCGGCGGGTGTGCTCATCGTGACGCTGTTCGCCGTCAGCCTCATCGGTGACGCCCTGCGCGACGCCGTCGACCCAACCTCGGGAGTCAACCGTGACTAATGTTCTGACGAACGGGATCCCGGGCGGCAACCGCCGCACCGACCCACCGCTCCTGGAGGTCACCGACCTCTCGGTCACGTTCCCCCAGCGCGGCGGCCCGTCGGTGCAGGCGGTGCGCGGGATCAGCTATCAGGTGCACAAGGGCGAGTTCCTCGGCATCGTCGGGGAGTCAGGCTCAGGCAAATCCGTGTCATCGTTGGCGCTGATGGGGCTGCTTCCCAGCTCGGCGCAGGTCACCGGCAGCATCACGTTCGGTGGCCGGTCGCTGCTGGACCTGACCGATCGGCAGCTGTCCCGCATCCGCGGCCAGGAGATCTCGATGATCTTCCAGGACCCGCTGTCGGCGTTGACCCCCGTCTACACCGTGGGGGACCAGATCGCCGAGGCACTCCTCCTGCATGATGCCGCGTTTAGCAAGCGCGCGGCCTCCGCCCGGGCGATCGAACTGCTCAAGCTCGTCGGCATCCCGGCGCCGGAGCGGCGCGCCCGCGCCTTCCCCCACGAGTTCTCCGGCGGGATGCGTCAGCGCGCCATGATCGCCATGTCCATTGCCAACGACCCGCGTCTGATCATCGCCGATGAGCCGACGACGGCCCTGGACGTCACCATCCAGGCGCAGATCCTCGAGGTGCTCGAGAAGGCGAAGAGCCTGACCGGCGCCGCCGTGGTGCTGATTACCCACGATCTGGGCGTGGTGGCCGGCCACGCCGACCGCATCGCCGTGATGTACGCCGGCAAGCTCGTCGAGAACGGCACGACGGACGAGGTCTTCGCGACCCCGCATATGCCATATACGATCGGTCTGCTCCGCTCGGTGCCCAATATGCAGACCGCCGGAACACAGCGTCTGGTCCCGCTCGAGGGCCGTCCGCCGTCTCTGACGGCATTACCGCGTGGGTGCCCATTTGCCGCCCGCTGTCCGATATCCGTCGCTGCCTGCCTCGACACCGAACCGGTGCTCCTGGAGCATGCCCCTGCCGCGCCCGGCGTTCCCGTGGCCGGCCTCGGGGAGGCCGTCCACGTTGCCGCCTGCCACCGTTCGGCCGAGATCGCGTCTGGCGGGTTGACCCGGCCCGACGTCTTCCCCCGGCCGGAACCGTTGGCCGTTGAACATCGCGAGAAGAACCGGGACGCCCAGCCGGTCCTGAGCGTAACGGGTCTGGTGCGCCATTTCCCCCTCAGCAAAGGTGGGGTGTTCTCCCGTCAGATCGGCACCGTGCGGGCCGTGGACGGGGTGTCCTTCTCCATCCAGCCAGGCCAGACCCTGGGACTGGTCGGCGAGTCCGGTTGCGGAAAGTCGACGACCATCCTCGAGATCCTGGAGATGACGAAGCCGCAGGCCGGTCAGATCCTGATTGACGGCCAGGATGTGGCCACTCTCGGCCGTGCCGACCTGCTTCGGTTGCGCAAGGACGTGCAGATCGTTTTCCAGGACCCGATGGCTGCCCTTGACCCGCGGTTGCCGATCGGCGATATCATCGCCGAACCGCTGACCGTTCACGGCGTGAACGCCGCGAACCGGCGCACCCGGGTGGCCGAGCTTCTTGACCTGGTCGGACTCGACCCGGCGATGGCTGACCGCTACCCGCATGAGTTCTCCGGCGGGCAGCGGCAGCGGGTCGGCATCGCGCGGGCCCTTGCCACGAACCCGCGGCTCGTCGTGCTCGACGAACCGGTGTCCGCGCTCGACGTGTCCATCCAGGCCGGCGTGATCAACCTGCTCGAAGACCTCAAGGAGCAGCTGAACCTCTCCTATCTGTTCGTGGCACACGACCTGGCCATCGTGCGCCAGATCGCGGACACGGTCGCCGTCATGTACCTGGGCAGGATCGTCGAGTACGGGCCGGTGGCCGAGGTTTTCGCACACCCACGGCATCCGTATACCCAGGCATTGATCTCGGCGGCACCGATCCCGGACCCCGTGATCGAGCGCAGCCGCACCCGGGTGCTGCTGGAGGGTGACCTGCCCAGTCCGACGGAGCAGATCGACGGCTGCAATTTTCGCAGCCGCTGCCCGCTATACACCCTGCTTCCGCCACAGAAGCGGGCGCTGTGCGAGAGCATCGATCCGTTGCTGGCACTGCACGGCACGGTGGAAACGGCCTGCCACCACGTCGAGCACAGCACGCTCCTGACCGCGGCCGTCTAGCCCCCACACACCTCCGTGACCCAAGAAATGTTCCCACCAAGAAAAGGAGAATCACCCATGAAACGGAAAAGTACTGTTTTTGCAGCACTCGCCGTTCTGAGTACGTCCGCCCTGTTGCTCACGGCGTGCGCTCCCGGAAACACCGCAGAGGACTCGCCCGCAGCGAGCGAGAGTAAGGTCCTTCCCGCCACGGCGTGGGAGAGCGCCGTCGCAGCGGACGTTCAGGATGGCGGAACGCTCAGCCTCTCCATCGGCTCCCTGCCCTCGAACTGGAACACGTACCAGGTCGACGGCAACGAATCCGATGCGGTCAACACCGTGGCGCCGACCACCGGCGGCCCGATCCGGGTCGCGACGGATGGAACCACCACGGTGGACCCGAACTACGCCACCAGCGTCGAGGTCATCAGCGACGACCCTCAGGTCATCGAGATCAAGCTCAACCCGGACGCGGTCTGGGAGGACGGCACCCCGATCACGTACAAGGACTACGCGGCAACCTGGGCGGCCATGAATGGCACCAACGAGGAGTATTCGCCGGCCTCCACGGCCATCTTCGAGCAGATCAGTGCGATTGAGTCCACCGGAACCGACTTCGACTTCACGGTGACCTTCGACTCGATCAACGCCGACTGGGAGTCGATCTTCACGAGCGTGCTGCCTGCCAGCGTCGCGTCCACGCCGGAGGCGTTCAACACCGGCTACGTCACCACGCCGGTTCCCTCGTCCGGACCGTTCGTCATCTCCAATGTCGACACCACCGGTCAGGTCGTCACCCTGACGCGCAACCCGAAGTGGTGGGGTGAGACGGCCAAGCTGGAGACCATCATCGTCAAGGTCATCAGCAGTGCATCGGCAGCCACATCGTTCGGTAACTCCGAAACCGACGTGCTCTACATCTCGTCCAACGCCGACGCGTACCAGACCGCTCAGAAGCGCGAGGATGCCGAGATTCAGGCATCCGGTGGTCTCACCTGGACGCACGTAACCATGAACGGGTCGAAGGGCCCGCTCGCGGACGTCGAGCTGCGGCGAGCCATCGGTCACGCCGTCAACCGCTCGCTCATCTCCGAATCGGCCAACACGCCGGTCGGCGTTGAGGCCACCACCCAGGGCAGCTACATCTTCATGCCGGGTCAGAAGGGCTATGAAGACAACGTGGGCGACGCGATCGGCTACGACGTGGCCGCGGCCGAGAAGCTCCTCGACGACGCCGGCTACAGCACCGGGGACGACGGAATGCGCGAAAAGGATGGCAAGGCTCTCAAGCTGTCCGTCACCGTGCCGGCTGACACCCCCACGAACAAGCAGCGTGCCGTTCAGGTTCAGGCTGACCTCAAGGAGGTCGGCATCGCCGTCGAGCTCAACGAGGTTCCCGCCGCGAAGTACTTCTCGGACTACATCATCCCGGGCGACTTCGAATTGACCAGCTTCTCCTGGGTCGGCACGCCGTGGCCGATCTCCTCGAGCGAGGCGTTGTTCTCCCCGGTCGACTCCGAGTCGAACTTCACCGGCATCACCGACGAGAAGCTCTCCGCTCTATTCGACGAAGCCAACACCGAGCTCGACGCCGACAAGCGCATCGTTATCGCGAACAAGATCGACACGGTGCTCGCCGCGTATGTGCCGATCATTCCGATCGCACCGCTGCCGAACGTGTACGCGGTGAAGTCCGGTCTCGTGAACTACGGCGCAGCCCAGTTCGAAACGGTCGACTGGTCCATCGTCGGCTGGAAGAAGTAGGCAGAAACGCCCGCAACACAGCACGGATGACGGGACGGGGACTTCGGTTCCCGCCCCGTTTTTCGTGCCCGCGGCCAGATCCGAGCGAGACTCAGCCCCCGGACGGGGAGAGTGCGGTAGGATAATCCGTTGGGTCGGACTTTGACCACACACATCCATTCTTCGTCGCATGCGGTACTCTGCGGCATCCATTCTTCGTAAGGATTTACTTCATGGCGATTGCCACGCGCAATAACCTCCGAAATGTCGCGATCGTAGCCCACGTTGACCACGGCAAGACCACGCTGGTTGATGCGATGCTCCAGCAGACCAACTCGTTCGCTGAGCACGCACACACCGAAGAGCGCGCCATGGACTCCAACGAGCTCGAACGTGAAAAGGGTATTACCATCCTCGCCAAGAACACGGCGATCTCCTACAAGGGCATGCACGCCCAGGATGGCCCGATCACCATCAACGTGATCGACACCCCCGGCCACGCCGACTTCGGCGGCGAGGTCGAGCGCGGCCTGTCCATGGTCGACGGTGTTGTGCTTCTCGTCGACGCCAGTGAGGGCCCGCTGCCGCAGACCCGATTCGTGCTGCGCAAGGCGCTCGAAGCCCACCTGCCCGTGATTCTCCTGGTGAACAAGACCGACCGTCCCGATGCGCGCATCGACGAGGTCGTCGAGGAAAGCCAGGACCTGCTCCTCGGCCTCGCCAGTGACATGGCCGACGACGTGCCCGACCTCGACCTCGATCTGGTGCTCAACGTGCCCGTCGTCTACGCGTCCGGCCGTAACGGTTCCGCCAGCCTCAACCGTCCCGAGAACGGCCAGCTGCCCGACAACGACGACCTCGAGCCGCTCTTCGAAGCGATCCTCCAGCACATCCCCGCTCCGGTCTACGACGACGAGCACCCGCTGCAGGCCTGGGTCACCAACCTCGACTCCTCGCCGTTCCTCGGCCGCCTCGCGCTGCTGCGCATCTTCCAGGGCACCATCAAAAAGGGTCAGACGGTCGCCTGGATCAAACACGACGGCACCATCGCGAACGTGCGTGTGACCGAGCTCATGATCACCAAGGCGCTCGACCGCTACCCGACCGAGAGTGCCGGCCCCGGCGACATCGTCGCCGTCGCCGGATTCGCCGACATCACCATCGGTGAGACCCTGGCCGACCCCGAGGACCCGCGCGCGCTGCCGACCATCACGGTCGACGACCCGGCCATCTCGATGACCATCGGCACCAACACCTCGCCGCTCATCGGCAAGGTCAAGGGCCACAAGCTCACCGCCCGCATGGTCAAGGACCGTCTCGACAAGGAACTCGTCGGCAACGTCTCGCTCCGCGTCATCGACATCGGGCGCCCGGATGCCTGGGAGGTACAGGGCCGAGGCGAACTCGCCCTCGCCATCCTGGTCGAGCAGATGCGTCGTGAAGGCTTCGAGCTCACCGTCGGCAAGCCGCAGGTGGTCGTGAAACGCGTCGACGGCAAGATCCACGAGCCCTACGAGCACCTCACGATCGACTCGCCGGAAGAGTACCTCGGCGCGATCACCCAGCTGCTCGCCGCTCGCAAGGGCCGCATGGAAAATATGGCGAACCACGGCACCGGCTGGGTCCGGATGGAATTCATCGTTCCATCGCGCGGTCTGATCGGCTTCCGCACCGAGTTCCTCACCGACACCCGCGGTACCGGTATCGCCAATGCCATCTTCCACGGCTACGAGGCGTGGGCAGGCACCATCAACACCCGCACCAACGGTTCAATCGTCGCCGACCGGTCCGGTGTCGTCACGCCGTTCGCGATCATCGCCCTGCAGGAGCGCATGTCGTTCTTCGTCAACCCGACCGAAGAGGTCTACGAGGGCATGGTCATCGGCGAGAACTCCCGCGCCGACGACATGGACGTGAACATCACCAAGGAGAAGAAGCTGACCAATATGCGTCAGTCCACCTCCGACACGTTCGAGTCGATGACCCCGTCCAAGCAGCTCACGCTCGAGCAGTGCCTTGAGTTCGCCCGCGAAGACGAGTGCGTCGAGGTCACCCCGGCCGTCGTACGGATCCGCAAGGTCGAGCTGGCCGCATCGGCACGTCAGCGCAACGTCTCTCGCCTGAAGAAGCAGGACGCGAACTAACCTTCGTCTCTACTCGAAGCGAAACCGCAGTGGGTGTGGTTATGGTTTTCCATAGCGTCGCCCCTGCGGTTTCGCGCGTTAACCACCTGAATGATCCGAACGATAGAACCGACGAATGGGCTTCCTGATGCAGCTGAACCGAGTACGTGTGTTGGCCGTGACCATGGCCGTTGCGGGAATGGTCCTCCTCTCCGGATGCTCCGGCGAGGCCGTGGGGAGCGCGGTCAACGGCGCTGTGAGTGATGCCACCGGTGGCGATGTCAGCCTCGCTGGAAAACTGCCAGAGGGTTGGCCCACGGAGATCCCGGTGATCGATGGGGACATCGGTTTCGGGGCCGCGAACACCGCGGACGGGGACCAGGGCTGGGTTGTCGCCGTCAGCACCGACGCGGCCGATCCGCTGGCCGAAGCCACGGCACAGCTCGAGGCCGCGGGTTTCATCGCCGACGCCAGGGCCACGGCGAACGTCGGTGGTGCCGGCGTCGCTGCCCTGACGAATGAGACCTGGGACGTGGTCGTCGCCGGCACTCCCGAGGGCGTGCTCTACACGGTCTCTCCCGCCATGTAACGCTCGGAGACGTCAGGCGAACTGGGCTGCTCCCACGTAGGAGCTGTGGGCGGCGCCGGGCGGACCCGACGTGCCGGATGTACCCGTTGAGCGCGTCGTGCCGGCCGAGTGCGTCGGTGCCGTCGCCGCCGCGACGGCGATCGCGGCTCGGTCGCCGCCCACCCCGAGGCCGCGGCCCGCCGCCCCCGCGCCGGCCAGGCCGAGCAACCCGCGGCGCGACAGACCGGAGGTTTCTGCTGCCATGGGCGTCGACGTGGACCCCGGCTCGGGTGGATTCCCGGCTGCCGTCCGATTCAGAGGCACTAGAGCACCAGGGTCACGGTCAGCTGGTTCAGCGGCTCGCCCAGGGCGTTGGCCTAGCCGGCGAGGGCCTTGATCTCCGTGTCGCTCAGGTCGGTGTAGAGCACCGCGGCACCGTCGACGTCGCCGACCAGGTAGGCCGCCGCGATTGCATCGGTACCGGTGACTAGCTGGGCTACCTGGTCGCGAACATAGTAGGCGTAGTTGACGTTGGTGGTCTCGACCTGCGCCTTGAGGTCTTCGCCGACCGCGACGACCTGGTCGGAGGCGGTGACGGTGCTGCTGCTGGTGCTGCCGGCCGCGGCGGGGCGGCCCGGCCGGCTTTTCAGGATGAAGAGGGTTAGGGTGGGCAGCAGGTAGGCCAGCCAGACGGCCAGCTGGAGCCAGGTGGTGGCAGGGGAGAAGTTGAGGGTGCCCTTCAGCAGCGTGCCGTACCAGCTGTCCGGCGGGATCGCGATGCTCACAGTGAAGGCGAGGTCGATGCGCAGCATGCCGGCGTAGATCATCCAGCCGAGGCCCGCCGCGGTGAGGATACCGAGTCCCGAACTCACGAGGGACCGGTCGATGCTGCTGCGAAAGTGGCCGGACAGGTCGCGGGCCCGCGCCAGCATCCAGAACACTATCCAGGTCAGCAGACCCGTGGCCACGATCGACAAAACACCGCCGATGGCCTCCTGGGCACTGTTCTGCGATCGTGTCCAGCTATCATTCATGCGTGGGTGTCCGCCCGTCCCGACTCCGTGGAGCTCAGTAATGGTCATGTCCGGCAGCGCAGAACGAGTCGTTTTCGTGCACGACCGGCTCGGCCAGGAATCACTCCTGACCGGCGGAACCATTGCCCGGCTGCGGTCCGACGACGCGGAGGTCGTTGTGTTGTTCGGCTCATCGTCGTACGCAGACGACTCCGATGTGAGCACGGCCATGGCGGCGCTCGACGTGAGCGACTGGCGGATGCTGCCCGCGGCATCCGGCCCCCAGTCCCTGGCCGAGGCCGTCGCCGACGTACTCGACGAGGTGCAGGCCACCGCCGTCGTGATCGGCGCCGACGACGAGACCCTGCGCACGGCGACCGCGGGGGCCGCCGACAGCCGAAATGTGCCGGTCTTCGTGCAGTGCCGGGTGACGGATGCCGTCGGCCAGCGGCTGGTCGCGATCGACATAAGCGCCCAGGTCGACCAGAAGCTGCGCGCGATCGCCGCGTATCCGCGCCGCTGGAACGTCACCGACCGCACGGTGGAGCTGGCCGAGCCGGCCGATCGCCCGGTCGATCGCCCGGTCGATCGCCCGGTCACGATCGGCGGCACCGAAACCTTCCTGCGCCTTCCCTCGGCGCACACTTCCGCCGTGGAGACTACTCCCGGGCTACTCGGTCGTGGCCTGGCCGTGGTTGTCGCCCTTCTGACGGGAGCCTCCTTCGGCGTGCTTGGCACGATCGCGCATCAGGCCACCCTCTCGCTCGGGCCGGTGACGATCCCGATCGGGCTGGCCCTGGCCCTGGCCGGTATCACGGCGCTTCTGGCTGGGCTCCGACTGGTGTTGGGTGACCGCACGGTCGTCTTTTCCTGCGCGATCGGCCTTCTGGGCACCATCTTCATCCTGTCGCTGCGCAGCACCGGCGGTTCCGTTCTGGTTCCCGAAGGGATTCCAGGTCTCCTCTGGACCGTCGGCCCGACCCTGGTAGCCACGATCGTGCTGGCCTGGCCACGAATCCCGGCCCGTCCGGGTACGGCATAGACTGAATATTCGCTCGTGAAGGGAGCCCTCCAACGTGACATACGTGATTGCACTGCCGTGCGTCGATGTGAAGGACCGGGCCTGCGTCGACGAGTGTCCGGTCGACTGCATCTACGAGGGTGACCGCTCGCTCTACATCCACCCCGATGAGTGCGTCGACTGCGGCGCCTGCGAGCCGGTGTGCCCGGTCGAGGCCATCTACTACGAGGATGACGTGCCCGAGCAGTGGGCCGAGTACTACAAGGCCAACGTCGAATTCTTCGACGACATCGGGTCGCCTGGTGGTGCAGCCAAGGTAGGTGTGATCCACAAGGATCACCCGATCATCGCCGTGCTGCCTCCCCAAGTCTGATTCAGACGTGCTGAAACCGCTCCCCGATTACCCGTGGGACCAGATGGTTCCCTTCAGCGCCCGGGCCCGTGCCCACTCGGACGGAATCGTCGACCTGTCGATCGGTTCGCCGGTGGATCCGACGCCCGAGGTCATCCGCCAGGCGCTGGCCCACGCCACCGACGCCCACTCGTACCCGCAGACCGCGGGTACGCCGGAACTGCAGCGGGCGATCATCGACTGGTACGAGCGCCGCCGCGGCGTGACGGGCCTCACCGAGAAGAATGTGCTGCCGACCATCGGGTCGAAGGAAATGGTGGCCCTGCTGCCGTTCATGCTCGGCTTCGGCGAGGGAGACACGATCGTGCATCCGCTCGCCGCGTACCCGACCTACAGCATCGGCGCGGCCATGGCCGGAGCGGATGCCCTCGCCGCGGACGACCCTGCCGACTGGCCCGAGACGACGAAGCTGATCTGGCTGAACAGCCCCGGGAACCCGGACGGCCGGGTGCTGTCGATCGCCCAGCTGCGGGCGGCCGTCGCGCGCGCCCGGGAACTCGGCGCCGTGATCGTCTCTGACGAGTGCTACGCCGAGCTCGGCTGGACCGACGGCTGGGACATCCGGCCGACCCCCAGCATCCTGGACCCTCGCGTCATCGGGCAGGACCGGCACAATGTGCTCGCGCTCTACTCCCTGAGTAAGCAATCGAACATGGCTGGCTACCGCGGAGCGTTCGCGGCCGGCTGCGCGCACCTGCTCGCCCGGGTGCTGACCGTGCGCAAGCACGTCGGCCTCATGCTCCCTGCCCCGCTGCAGGCCGCCATGGTGGCCGCGCTCGGCGACGACGAGCACGTGGCCGTGCAGCGGGGGCGCTACCAGGCGCGCCGCGAGGTGCTGTTGCCCGCGCTCGAGGCGGCGGGATTCAGCATCACCCGCAGTGAGGCCGGGCTCTATCTTTGGGCAACCGAGGGGCGAGACGCGTGGGAATCGATCGGGCGGCTCGCCGACCGGGGTATCCTTGCCGGGCCCGGTCCGTTTTACGGTGACGGCTATCCGCGGCATGTGCGCTTCTCCCTCACCGCCACGGACGAACGCATCGCGGCGGCGGCGACCCGGTTGCAGGCCGGTTAGTACTACATTTTCTTGAATTGTCAACTGTCTCTAATGATGAGTCGGCATTTTTGTCGGATGCAACAGTAGGCGGCTGCGCCCATTAGGCTGTATCCGCGTTGACGTCTCCAGACACATCGGTGTGCTGTGGCCAATCGCCACAGACGGTCAGCCACCAGACGGTTAGGTAGTGATATTCAGTGACACTCAGTCAGACCCAGGGAGCCGCCGTGAGCGACATCGCCGAGCGAACGCCATCCATCGAACCCAAGCAGGCGACACTGTCGTTTCCCGGCGGATCCGCCGAGTTCCCGATCGTGCGCGGCACGGCCGGTGCCTCCGGCATCGACATTTCGACGCTGACCCGCAAATCGGGTCTGATCACCCTCGACTCCGGGTTCGTGAACACCGCTGCCACGCGGTCGGCGATCACGTTCATCGACGGTGAAAAGGGCATCCTGCGTTACCGGGGCTATCCGATCGAGCAGATCGCCCAGAACTCCAACTTCCTCGAGACCGCCTGGCTGCTGATTTACGGCTCCCTACCCAGCGCGAGCGAACTCGAGGCCTTTGACACGCGCATCCGTCGCCACACCCTGCTGCACGAAGACCTGCGGCGCCTCTTCGACGTGCTGCCGTACAACGCTCACCCGATGGCCGTGCTCTCTGCCGGTACGTCTGCTCTGGCCGCGTACTATCAGGACGCGCTCGACCCCAACGACCCCGAGCAGGTTGAGCTTGCCACCGTGCACCTGCTCGCCAAGATGCCCGTGATGGCGGCCTACGCCTACAAGAAGAGCATCGGCCAGGCGTTCCTGTACCCCGACAACTCGCTCGGCTACGTGGACAACTTCCTGCGACTGATCTTCGGCACCCTCGCCGAGCCCTACGAGGTGAACCCGGTCGTCAGCAAGGCCCTCGAGCGTCTGCTGATGCTGCACGAGGACCACGAGCAGAACGCGTCCACGTCGACCGTTCGACTGGTCGGTTCCACCGAGGCGAACCTATTCGCGTCGGTCTCCGCGGGGATCAATGCGCTCTCCGGGCCGTTACATGGCGGCGCCAACGAAGCCGTGCTCAAGATGCTCGGCGAGATCAAGGCCTCCGGCGAAGGCGTCGAGAAGTTCGTCGAACGGGTAAAGAACAAGGAGCAGGGCGTTCGCCTGATGGGATTCGGCCACCGGGTCTACAAGAACTACGACCCGCGGGCGACCCTGGTCAAAGAGAGCGCCGACGAGGTGCTCGCCGCCCTGGGCGTCAAAGACGACCTGCTGGACATCGCCAAGGAACTCGAGCACATTGCGCTGAACGACGACTACTTTCGGGAGCGCAAGCTTTACCCGAACGTGGACTTCTATACGGGCGTCATCTACAAGGCGATGGGCTTCCCGACGAGCATGTTCACGGTGCTCTTTGCGATCGGCCGCCTGCCCGGCTGGGTGGCGCACTGGCGCGAGATGAACGAGGACCCGACCACCAAGATCGGTCGCCCGCAGCAGCTCTACATCGGTTCACCGGCCCGCGACTTCCCGCGCCGGTAGCGGTCGCCCCTCCCGGGGCGCCGGTCGTTACGCAACTTCGGAGATTTTCGCGGCGCGCCGTGTTTCCGGGTCGGGTCAGCGGCGAGTGGGAAGAATCTCCGAGGAAGCACTCCGCGTTACGTCAGGCGTGCAGCTGGGCGTTCAGCACGATGCCGGTGCCGCTGCGCTGTAGCACCTCGACCGCGCCCGAGACAGAGTTGCGGCGGAAGAGCAGATTGGCAACCCCGGAGAGCTCGACGGCCTTCACCGACGGTGTCTTGCCGTCGGCCGTGCGCGGCTGGCCGGGCAGTAGCACCTTGGTGCCGGCGGTCACGTAGAGCCCGGCCTCGACAACGCTGTCAGCGCCGATCGAGATGCCTACTCCGGAATTGGCACCGAGCAGAGCCCGTTCGCCGATCGACACCCGTTCGGTGCCGCCGCCGGAGAGCGTGCCCATGATGGAGGCGCCGCCGCCGATGTCGGCGCCGTCACCCACGACGACACCCTGGGAGATCCGGCCCTCGACCATCGAGGTGCCGAGCGTGCCGGCGTTGAAGTTGACGAAGCCCTCGTGCATCACCGTGGTGCCGGGGGAGAGGTAGGCCCCCAGGCGCACCCGGGACGCGTCAGCGATCCGCACCCGGTCGGGCGTGACGTAGTTCAGCAGCGGCGGGAACTTGTCGATCCCGGTCGCCTGGATGCCGTGGCGCTGCAGGGCCGGTCGCAGGCGGGTGAAGTCGGCGGGCAGCATCGGGCCGGCATTGGTCCAGACCACGGCCGGCAGGTGGCCGAAGATGCCGTCGAGGTTGAGGGTGTTCGGGCGCGCCAGAAGGTGCGATAGCAGGTGGAGGCGCAGGTAGGCGTCCGAGGTTCCGGCCGGCGCAGCGGCGAGGTCGATTTCGACCGTGACGGCCTCGATTCGCACCATGCGCCTCGGGTCCTCCCCGGCGAATTCCTCGAGCTCGGACGGTACGATCCAGCGGTCGCGGCCGGCCGGCAGTGTGCCGAGCCGGGGCGCGGGGAACCAGGTGTCCAGCACCGTGCCGTCGCCGGCGACGGTGGCGAGGCCGTAGCCCCAGGCGTTCGAGGGGGCAACGGGTGTCGGGGGCACGGCGGAGGTCATGGCTCTAGGTTAGTAGAGTGCCCCAAAACACCGTGACCCTAGACCTGACCGCGTCCTCGATCGAGCTCACCCGCGCCCTCTGCGACCTCGAGTCGGTGTCCGGTAACGAGACTGCCATCGCCGATGCGGTGGCGAGTGCCCTCGCCGGGTACCCACACCTCGAAATCATTCGCGACGGCGACACCGTCGTTGCCCGCACGAACCTCGGCCGGGCGCAGCGCGTGGTCATCGCCGGCCATCTCGACACGGTCCCGGTGAACCGCAACCTGCCGACACGGTTCGAGACCATCGACGGCGTTGAGTACCTCTGGGGTCGCGGCACGGTCGACATGAAGGCGGGCGTGGCCGTGCAGCTGAAGCTGGCCGCCGAACTGACCGCGCCCAGCGTCGACGTAACGTGGATGTGGTACGACCACGAGGAGGTCTCCGACGACCTCAACGGCCTCGGCCGTCTCGCCCGCAACCGCCCCGACCTCTTCGAGGGGGACTTCGCCATCCTCGGCGAACCCACGAACAGTCAGGTTGAGGGCGGCTGCAACGGTAACGTGCGCGTGGAGATCCGCACCTTCGGCCTGCGCGCCCACTCCGCCCGCAGCTGGGTCGGCGACAACGCCATCCACAAGATCGGGCCCATCATTGACATCCTGGCGGTCTACGAGGCGCGGCAGGTCGAGGTCGAAGGTCTTCTCTATCGCGAGGGCCTCAATGCCGTCGGCATCGGCGGCGGCATCGCCGGCAATGTCATTCCCGACGAGTGCATGGTGCACGTCAATTATCGTTTCGCTCCGAGCCGCACGTCGGCGGAGGCCGTTGCACACCTGGAGGATCTCTTCGCCGGCTACGAGATCACCGTCGTTGACCGGGCCGAGGGGGCCCGGCCAGGCCTGGACGCCCCGCTGGCGTTGCAGTTCCTGAGCGCGGTCGGCGGCGAGGCGCGGCCCAAGTACGGCTGGACGGATGTCGCCCGGTTCTCCGCGCTCGGCATCCCCGCCGTCAACTACGGCCCCGGTGACCCGCTGAAGGCCCACGCCGACGACGAACGCGTCGCCCTGGCGCAGATCACGGACTGCGAGAACGGCCTCCGCGCGTGGCTGACCGCAAGCGTCGGGTAGCAGTGGTGTCGCCCGGCGGCCCGGCCGTGCGTTTGGCCGGCCGCGGGGCACTCTGGCGGTCCCGCTATCGGCTCACTCCGTGGTGGGCCAGGGTCGCCGCGATCTGGGGCGCGTCCAGGGTCGTCACGACGGCCCTGGTGCTGCTGCTCGCGAACGTGCAGGGTGCCAACCCGTGGACACGCGCGTCGCCTGGCTACGCGGAGTTCGCGAACATGTGGGACGCGCGCTGGTACAACATCGTCGCCGTCGCCGGCTATCCCTCGACGCTGCCGCTCACCGTCGGTGGGGAGATCGCGGAGAACGCCTGGGCGTTCATGCCGGGCTACCCGGCGGTCGTGCGACTGATGATGGTGCTCAGCGGCCAGCAGTGGGCACCCGTGGCTGTATTCGTGTCCCTTGCCTGCAGCCTCGGTGCCGCCCTGCTGTTCTACCGGCTGATGCGGAGGGTGCAGGCCCCCTCGGTGGCGCTGTTCGCTGTGGTGCTGTTCTGCGTGGCCCCGCTGTCTCCTGTGCTGCAGTTCGGCTACGCCGAGTCGATGTACCTCTTCCTGCTCATGCTGGCGTTGCTGCTATTGCTTGAGCGGCGGTATGTGCTGCTCTTCCCGGTGATCGCCGTGATGGCGCTGACTCGGCCCAGCGGCCTCGCCTTCGCGCTCGCCCTGGGGCTGCACGTCGTGCACCGCTGGCTTACCCGAGCGCGAGATCCCTTCCCGGTGCGCGAACGGATGCTGGCGGCATCCGTGGCCGTGTTCAGCGGCGTCTCCGGGCTGGCCTGGCCGGCCATCGCCTGGAGCGTCACCGGGTCGATCACGGCCTACACCGACACCGAGCTGGCCTGGCGGTCGGCCTATATCGGCTACCGGGAGCTCGTGCCGTTCACCGCCTGGTTCCAGGGCGGCGTCTGGTGGCTCGGGAATCCTCTCGGCATCATCGTCGTCGTGGGGCTGATCCTGGCCTTCGGCCTGATGCTCTTTCTCCCGGCCGTGCGCCGACTGGGCGTCGACCTGCGCTTCTGGTTGGCCAGCTACGGCCTCTACCTGCTGGCGGTGTTCTTTCCCCAATCGAGCACCTTCCGCCTGCTGATGCCGATGTTCCCGTTGCTCGGCGCCGTGGCCCAGCCGCGGAGCATCGTCTACCGGGTAGGTATGGTGCTGCTCTTCATCGCCGGACAGTTGGGCTGGCTCCTGCTGTGCTGGGGGGTCGACGGAGCGGACTGGACACCTCCCTAATTATTGTCTTGGCCCGTAATGGCGGATAATAGAAATCCAGACGAATGAATGGAAGGGGAGTTCATGGCGGCCATGAAGCCAAGGACCGGAGACGGGCCAATGGAGGCTGTAAAGGAGGGGCGCCTCATCATCGTGCGTGTTCCGCTCGAAGGTGGAGGCCGACTTGTTGTCTCTGTGAACGACGCTGAAGCCAAAGAGCTTCACGATGCTCTCGCCGGCGTAGTCCAGCCGACCGTATAGTCGCAGAATCGGCCGCGCAGCTCAGGCTGTGCGGCCGTTTTTTTGCCCGGCAACCACGGATGGTGCGGGCGGGCGGCGCGTTTCCGGTCACCGGGTCTCGGCAAGCTCGACCACCGGCGGGCAGGTTCGAGCATCGGTCTTCGGTTTCGGGCTGACCTGCCTAGGCGCGAAGCTTGGTGATCTGCAGCAGTCCGTCGCCCACGGGCGAGAGGGCGCTGATGACTGCCGTGGAGGAGGCAATGACGGTCAGCAGGGTGCGGAACCCGGTGGCCACATCGTCGCGCTGGGCCGGGTTGGCCACGCGGCCGCGCCAGAGCGCGTGCGCCACGAGAACGGTTCCGCCCGGGCGGGCCAGGCGCAGGGCGTGCTCGACATACTCGATCACGGACTGCGGGTCGGCATCGACGAACACGATGTCGTAGGAGTTCTCGTTCATGCGCGGCAGCACATCCGCGGCCCGGCCCGTGATCAGTCGCACCCGGTTCGCGGGGATGCCGGCCTCGGCGAAGTTAGCCCGGGCATGCTGCTGGTGGTCGACCTCGGTGTCGATCGAGGTGAGGGTGGCGCCGGGAGCGCCCGTGAGCAGCCAGATGCCGGAGACGCCCGCCCCGGTGCCGACCTCGAGGATGCTGCGCGCCCCGGTGGCGGCCGCGATCACGGCTGCCTGCGCGCCCAAGGCCGGCGAAATCGCGTCGATTCCGAGTTCGAGGGACTGCTGTCTGGCCCGCGCCACAGCGTCGGACTCCACGACTGAGTCGTCGGAGAATTTCCAGTTCAGATCTTTGTCAGACACAGTGCAACTCCAGTAGGTGAATGGGTCAAGCCTAAGGGGGGGCCGGGCATGGTCCGGGGAGGCCTCGCCGGGGGTTATTGTGGGGGAATGTTCGGTTTGACGTTCGAGAAGATATTGCTGATCGGCATTGTCGCCGTCTTCCTGCTCGGACCCGAACGGCTTCCGCACTACGCAGCCCAGCTCGCCCGCCTCGTGAAGCAGATCCGGGACCTGGCCAACGGGGCGAAGGACCGGATGCGGGACGAGATGGGTCCAGAGTTCGACGACGTCGACTGGAAGAAACTCGACCCGCGTCAGTATGACCCGCGCCGCATCATCCGTGAAGCTCTCACCGACGAAGACGAGCTCAAAGGCCAGTCGGCGACCGTGTCGCGGGCCGTGCCGAACCCCGACGGTGCCTATCTGCAACGCAAGCGCGCCAAGGAGGCCGCGACGCTGCCGGCGCCCTTCGACTCCGAAGCCACCTAGCCACCTAGCCACCTCGCCACCTAACCGCGTTCAGTCGTCGTTCGCGATCGGCGTGCCCCGCACCGTGGTGGCAGAGGGCGGATCGCAGAGCCTGGCGGTCGCTCGGTGAGCCGAACCTCAGGCCCGATAGCCGGGTCTCTCCGCATGAGGAACGTGGAACCGAGAAGCGGTGCCGAACTGGGAAGCGGTGAATGTTGGATCGATATCGCTCAGGTCGTCCTCGAAGTCGACTGGCGCATTAAGGATCAGCGCGTGTGCGCTTGGCGCGAGCGTACCGGCACGCGAATAGAAGTTCTGAATCGCCAACTGACTAATGGTCTCATCAAGATCTGCGAGACGATTCTTTAGTTTCGCGATTGAGTCGATTCCCATGGTTCCCCCGATTTGTCACGTGCGGCCAACCTCAGCAAAAGGCCACCCCGTCGGCCGGCAATAACGATAGCCCTCGGCGCTGGGGCATGCGCTCGTCGATGGGCAGGACGGGCGGGTACTGGGATTGTCAGGGGTATCAGAAGCGATTGGCACTCGGGATATACTCGGTCGACATACCACCGTCGACACATCACCGTCGACATACCACTGTCGGCATATCCGCCGGCGGTTACCTTTCTGGCGAAAGATCAATGATGACCGAACGCCCATGGCTTGCCCACTACCCGACCGGTGTCGCGCATGAGGTGGGTGATATCCCCTTCGCGCATCTTCCCGGGTTGATCGCCAAGGCCGCGAGCACCTACGCCGACACGATTGCGTTCACACAGTGCATGCCGAACGGCATGAACGGATCGCTCACCTATAAGCAGGTCGACGCGCTTTCTGACGACTTCGCGGCGTACCTCCGTGAGGTGGTTGGCCTCGAGC
>JBBQDC010000010.1:0-38974 GCA_038319305.1 Actinomycetales bacterium
GCGCCGCCGTTCGGCTGGGCGAATTTCGAATACCGGGTATGCGGCCGCGACAGCTTCGAAGTCCGCGAGCGGGGCGTCCTTGTCGACCGGGATATGTGGCCGGCCCCCTGGTGCGCGCCGAAGGTAGTTCTTGATGATGGGCGCCCGGAGATTCACGTCGACCATGGTCAGAACGACGTCCCGCCTTCTGCCCGCACGAATGACGGCGTGGCCGTCTGCGGCGAGCACGTTGCGCACCCAACGGGCGCCCTGGCCGAGCATTGAGACGACGTAGCGCCGACCGTCGACTTTTGGCCGTCACGAGGGGAAGGGCGAGCCTGGTGCCGGACTTGGGGTTGACGGTGTCAAGGCGAATCAACCACCATCCCGTAAGGCCGGCCGCCGCGAGGCGGGCCATCGTGTGATTGGCTCGCATGGCGGATGCTCCGGGTCGGCCGCCCAGGTACATCTCCCGGTGGCGTTCATTGAATCCCATGACGTCAAGTATCCGCCGTGGCGACCAAGCCAATGTCGAGAGCCAGTCCGTCCGAGTCAGCGGGGTACTCGCGGGGGCGAGGCATCGATATCGGTTCGGCCCAATTGCGCGCGAGCAACCAGTAGGCGCCGGCTGGCACCAGAACCGTGAGCACCGGGACAAGTGCCGCCCACAGGGCCACGGAATCCTGGCGGTCCTCCAGACCCGGCATGGCGACAGCCGCGGCGACGAAGGCCAAGGTTGCGGTCGCAGTCAGCTCGCCGGCGCCGAGATTCACGTACTTGCGCCGCAGTGTTTCTCGCCATTTTGGGCAACAGTACGCATTCGAGCGTACCGGTTCGAGTTTTTTCGCAGCATGCTATGTTCGATAAAACTCGTACAACGAATCTGAGGCCCTAATGAACATCATCGAGGAAGAATCACCTGCCTCCGCCCCCGGGCTCACAGACAACCGGCCGCAGCTGCGGATGCTGCTGGCGGCATCACTGGTTACCGCGGTCTTTGCGCTCTCGAATTCACCGACCCCGCTCTACGTGCGGTGGCAGGCGCAGCTCGGATTCTCGGACGGCACCCTGACGCTGATCTTTGCCGCGTACATTGCCGGACTGCTGATGACCCTGCTGGTCGCCGGTCAACTGGCCGACCGATTTGGACGCAAACCTGTGCTCATCCCCGGCCTAACGCTGGCGATTGTGGCGTGCACTCTGTTCGCTGTCGCCGACTCCGTCACGGTCCTGGTCCTTGCGCGGTTTCTGACCGGTATCTCGGTCGGCGTCATCGTCTCGGCCGGAATCGCCGCCGTGGTCGACGTGGGTGGACCCACTCGCCGGCGTCAAGCATCGCTGACCGCGTCGGTGGCAATGGTGCTGGGCGCCGGCCTCGGCCCGCTGCTCGGCGGGCTGTTCGCGCAGATTCTGGCAGCACCAATCGTGCCGCTCTTTCTGACCGAGCTGGTCATCTTGGTGGCCGCCCTCATCGTGGCCATCGCACTGACCCTCAAACAGCACCATGTGCGCGCCAACGAAGCCGCCCGGGAGGGGCGCACCTGGCGGCTCCCCCGAGTTCCCCGTGAATACCGGATGCATGTGGGCCTCGGCATCGCCGTGTTCGCCCCGGGAATCACCGCAACGTCATTCGTTCTCTCGCTCGGCCCTTCGCTGCTGTCAACGCTGCTGAACATCACCAGCCCCCTTATCGCCGGCGGCATGGCCTGCGCGATGTTCCTGGCCGCAACCGGTGTTCAGTTGGCGGTCGGTCGGCTGCGGGTGCGCACAATCTTCATCCTGGGCAGCGTCGCCACAATCGCCTCGATGCTTTCCCTGGCCGTGGCGGTCAACGCTTCACTATCGGGGTTTCTGATCGCTGCCGCGTTGCTGGCCGGCGCCGGGCAGGGGCTCGGCCAACTCGGCGGGCTCACCCTGATCGGCGCGCACATTCCCGGCCATCTGCGAGCCGAGGCGAACTCCGTGCTCAACATCGGCGGGTACATCCCGGCCGGGTTGATTCCGGTGGCGACCGGCTTTCTGGTGGACGCCATCGGTCTCGCCCGCGGGGCCTCCGGTTTCGCGATCATTCTGGTCGCGACCGCTACGACCGCTCTCGTCTATGTTCACCGCCGGCTCGAGCGCGACTAGCGTGCGCGTGGGTCAGGGAGTCCAGGCGACGACGAGCTCGAGCAGACCGGGAAAGCGGGCGTTGAGGTCGTCGGTGCGAACTCGGCTGCGACGCTCGAGCCCGTACTGGCGCTGGCGAATGAGCCCGGCCGCGCGCAGGGCCTTGAAGTGGTGGGTGAGCGATGACTTGGGCCGATCGAATCCAAACCAATTGCAGGCGTGATCAAAGGACTCGGACTCCAGCAGCAGACGCTGGATGATCGTCAACCGAAGCGGTTCGGAGAGGGCACCAAAGACGGCCTCCAGCCGGATCGACTGGGTCGCCGGTTCGGGGAGCGGCTCGGGAAGAAAATCGGGCTCTCCGAAGACATCCGCTGGGAATGTGGCCGACACACGTGACATGACCGCAGCATACCATTAGTACGATAAAACTCGAACTCACATCTGGTCTCCAGAGAGGATCCTGGATGGGCGTTCGCGTCATTGTCGCTCACCCCAACCTCGCCGTATCCCGCGCGACGCATACCTCGATGCACACAAAGAACTCGGCCTGACTCGGAAGAACGCCCTCTCAGCCTTCCGCTTGCGGACGCCCGGTGCTGTGATGGGCCACGATGAAGTCATGAGCCTGAAAAACGGAAAGTCTCCTCGCACGATCCTTAATGCTCTTGAGGAAGCTCTCGGCGCTACGCCAGTCCGGGCAGAGATGGCGAAACTGGGCCCCGTTGAACTGGATCAGCTCGCGGGCGCGTTGAGCGAGTTCTGGCGTAGCCAGGCGGAGGAATTGATCCCGGAGGGCGCCTCGCTGATCGGTGGGTGGCGCAGCGCCTACGGGAGCGAGCCATCCTTTCGTGAGGATCTGAGTGACTCTTTGCTGTACTACCCGAAGCTGCTCCTACTGGACCCGCTTGCCAACTTTTTCGACGACCGGTCCGCACTGCCTGAGCCACGCGGCATCCGCTATCGTCGCCGCGACGGTGTCTACAACGTCGTGCAAGCCGGGGCAGCAATTTGGAGCCGCGCCGGCTCCTACGATTCGCTGCGAGAAGAACCAGGGGCGGCCGCTAACCGGTTCGCGAGTATCGTCGACAATCTTTACGCACTCGAGGAGCCCATTCGCGACGGCGTGACAGTGCTCCGAAGTCAATGGCCGATTCTCGAACGACGGCGAACTCAGTTAGAAACGGCCGTCCGGCACGACGTCGGGTCGCGAGATCTACAGGACTTCATCTCAGCGATCCCCGCCAGATCAGATCGGGGTCACCGCGTGGGACAACCTTCAAGGCCTGTCGCTTTCGCTCAACGATCCGGTTCGGCCCGCCGACGAAAAATGGCGAGCGGAGCCGTTCTCCTACTACCTCAACAAGATGCTCGCGGTTGCTGACGCGTTTGGTGCGCAGTACGTGCCTGCATCAGAGGTCGACCTCACTTTCCTGCGGAGGAAGGTAGTTGCCGGAGTCCACCGAGAGCACCCGGGCGCGGTGCTTCGAGAAGTGTCCCGGGTCGTGGTTCCATCGCTCGAAGTGCCGATCCGGCAAGCAGTCGCAGTCCGCAAGTCCTCTGATAACTTCGAAGACTGGCGTAGTGCGCTGCGGACCATCCAACGTGACGCCGCGGCGGACTCGCCAGCAGAACTCCGCGAACGCGTCCAAGACGTCCTGCAACCACGCGTAAACAAGGTTCGCCATGACCTCGAGAATTCGTCGCTCAAAGACCTGGTTCGAACCGATGGTGCTGACCTTGTCATCGACGCTGCCCTTGGGTTCTCTGTCGGATTCGCAACCCAGGAGCCGCTGTGGGGAGCAGCCGCAGGCGTCGGCTCAGGGGTGCTGCAGTGGATTCGGAAGGCGTACACGAGGCCTGAGCCGAGCGGGGCTGATGCTGTGCTCGCTACTCTCCTCCGTGACCGGAAGTAGGCGCCGTGCGCACGCGTCGCGAAACGGATGCGGCAGGCGCAGTCCCCTGACGGGTCGGCTTACGGAATGGCCAAGCAAGAGTTCGAGCGGGCCGTTCGGCACCTTGCGAGATGTGTCAGAGGTCAGATGTGACGATGAACACCAACCGCTCCCGCGACGTCCCCGCCGGCTATGCCCGCGTCAACCCATGGGTCATCTCCGACGACACCGATGCCGAGATCCACTTCCTGACCGAGGCGTTCGGAGCCCGCGAGCGCACCGGGTCCCGAGTCCTCAACCAAGACGGCAGCATCGGACACGTCGAGGTTGACCTCCACGGGTTCGTGATCATGATGTTCGACCAACCTAGCTGGACACCCACGCCGTCGCATCTCCGGGTCTACGCCGACGACGCCGCGGAGACGATGGCCCGCGCGGTCAAGGCAGGGGCTCGGGAGGTCACCCGGCTCACCACCTTGGCCTTCGGCGAGCGCGTTGGCCGCCTACGGGACACCCAGTGTCACCTGTGGTGGATTCATGAGCGTTTCGAGGACGTCAGCCCAGACGAACTGGCGGCTAGATTCGCCGATCCGGCAGCCCTGAGAGCCATGCGTACGTCCAGCAGTCGCTAAGCGAGGAACTCGCTACCTAAGTCTCGCTCAACGTTCCACCTGCGAGCTCATTCTCGAATCGTCGGACCTCGTTCACCCACCCAGCACTTCATCAAGGATTTCGGCCGTCACCGGGTCGACTTGGTCGGCCGTGACAACGTAGGAGTTTCGTGTGGTCTGCTCGCTCGCGTGGCCGAGGAGTCGAGACGCCAGCGTGATGCCAGCCGCCCGCTCGACGAGCGTCGCGGCCGTGCGCCGGTAGATGTGGGTGGTGTAATCGTCGACGTTGACTCCCAGCCTGACCAGATTTACGCGCTCGTCGGCGATGAATGAGCGGAGCAGGCGCTCGTAGTTGCTGACGCTGAGCGAACGGCCGGTCTTGGTGGGGAACAGGGACGCCTCCGGGTCGGGTTCGGCAAGGGCCAGCCGACGCCGGACGGCCGCTGCGGCCATCGAGGGCAGAGCGATGCTGCGTCGTTGTCGGGAGCGCTTGGGTGAGTCCTTCCGGTGGAGCCCTTCCGCTTTGGTGCTAACGATGGTGCCGTTGACGACGAGGGTCGGCGGCAGAGTTCTCATGTCCACGTCACAGCGGCGCAGAGCGAGACACTCTCCGATCCGGATCGAGGTGCCCAACATGATTTCCATGCCGTCGATCAGGATCCGGTAGTTGGGTCTTGGTCCGTCCTCCCGCGTTACTCTCCATTGCTGCATGAGTTCGCGAATGCTGGTGAGTTGCTCCGTGGTGAGCGCGGACTCCTTCTTCGGCGTTGTCGGCAGACGCTGAACGTCGCGCACGGGGTTAGCCACCATCGCGTCGTCGCGCACGGCGTAACCGCAGAGGAGGCTCAACACTGCGCGGGCGTGACGCGCTTTCGAAATCGATTCCTCCTCCAGGATCTTTTGGAGGATGCGGTCGCAGCGACCGACGGTGAGTCGGTCAAGCCGCACTCCCCCGCACCGCGGAACAATGACCAAGCGCGCGGTCGTCTCATACGATTCGTAGGTCGAGAAGGTGATGCTGCCGGTCTTTGCGCGGGTGAGGATCTGCGAGAGCCACAGCTCGACGGCGTCGGCGATCGTGCTCGACGGCGCGAGGCCTCCGGACCCGCCGGTCGACAAGGCCATTGCCTGACGGCAAACCTCGCCGCGGGCGTTCCCCTCGGTGTCGGACGTCACGGCGAGACGATGCAGGGCTCCGCTGTCATCGCGGGTGGACGCGCGGGCCCGGTACCGACCGCTGGGGAGGCGCTGGATGTCGACCGTGCCCATTTCCCCGGCCGGAATCTGCGGCTTACCCATGGCGGTGTTCCGTGACCCAGGTGAGCACGTCGTGAACGTCGTAGCGCACGTGCCGGCCGAGCTTCAGGTAAGGCGGCCCGGAGTGCGTCAGGCGCCAATCCTCTAGCGTGCGCTCGGGCAGCCGGAGTAGCTCAGCGAGTTCGTGCTGGGTGAGGAACGTCGGCGTTGCCTGTGTCGTCAGGTCCATACCCAGGAGGTGCACGACCGAAGTCGTGAACAGCCCGATTGGGTCGGGACAGGTCCGTATCAACCGGGACACCAGCACTCGCCGACAGCCCCACAGGGGGTATCTGGTGTCGTATCTGGTAATTCGGCCCGTTTCGGGCCGCAAGGGAAGTAGGGGCGATGGGTGATTTCGCCGCGGAATCCTGCGCCTGCTAGTGCTGGGGTACCTGGACTCGAACCAAGAACAACTGAACCAGAATCAGTCGTGTTGCCAATTACACCATACCCCACTGCCTGTTCCGGAGAACGGGCCGACTCGTAACTCTAACCCACTCAGGGTGCCGGGACAAACTCAGAACCAGATAAGCTGCCGGCTTGCGCCTGGTGCCGGGGCCGACCCGATGGGTCGGCCCCGGCGACGACCTCATTCGAGGGTGACGGCAGCCAGGCGCGCGAGCCGGAGCACGGACTCCGCCTTGCCGAGAATCTCCATCGACTCGAACAGCGGGGGCGAGATGCGGCGTCCGGAGACCGCGACTCGAAGCGGGCCGAATGCCACGCGCGGCTTGAGCGCGAGTCCGTCGATCAGCGTCTCGGTCAGGGTCGTGTGCACGCGGTCGTGAGTCCATTCCACTTCGGGAATGTCGAGCAGCGCGGCCGTGGACGCGGCAAGGATCTCGCGCGTGTTCTTCGGGAGCGACGCAAGGGCATCCGGCTGGTAGACCAGCGAATCACCACCGGTGAACAGGAATCCGAGCATGCCGGGAGCCTCGCCAAGCAGGGCGATGCGTTCCTGCACGAGCGGTGCGGCGGCGGCCAGGATGGCCTGCTCGACCTCACTCAGCGGCTCCGTCACGGCGCCGGCGGCCACCAGATACGGAATGACGCGAGCGGCAAAGTCGGCCGGCTCGAGCAGACGGATGTGGTCACCGTTGAGCGACTCGGCCTTCTTGAGGTCGAAGCGGGCCGGGTTCGGCAGCACGTCGACGACGTCGAACGCGGCGATCATCTCCTCGATCGAGAAGACGTCGCGGTCGCTGGAGAGCGACCAGCCGAGCAACGACAGGTAGTTGACCAGACCCTCAGGCACGAAGCCGCGGGCGCGGTGGTGGAACAGGTTGGACTCGGGGTCGCGCTTGGAGAGCTTCTTGTTGCCCTCCCCCATCACGTAGGGCATGTGTCCGAAGCGCGGTACGAACGTGGCCAGTCCGATGTCGATCAGCGCGTGGTACAGCGCGATCTGGCGCGGCGTGGAGGAAAGCAGGTCTTCGCCGCGCAGCACGTGGGTGACGCCCATCATGGCGTCGTCGACCGGGTTCACGAACGGGTATAACGGATGCCCGTTCGGACGCACGATGACGAAGTCGCTGAACGAGCCGGCCGGAAAGGTGATCTCGCCGCGAACCAGGTCGTCGAAGGAGATGTCCGTGTCGGGCACCTTGAGGCGGAGCGCCGGCGAGCGTCCCTCGGCGCGGAAGGCCGCCTTCTTCTCGTCACTGAGGTCGCGCTCGAAGTTGTCGTAGCCGGCCTTGGGGTCGCGGCCGAGGGCGACGTTGCGTACCTCGATCTCCTCGCCGGTGGCGAAGCTCTCGTAGATGTGGCCCGATGCCTTGAGCTGCTCGATCACGTCACGGTAGATGTCATAGCGCTCGGACTGACGGTACGGAGCGTGCGGACCGCCGACCTCGACACCCTCGTCCCAGTCCAGGCGCAGCCAGCGCAGCGCGTCGAGGAGCTGCACGAAGCTCTCCTCGGTGTCGCGGGCCGGGTCCGTGTCTTCGATCCGGAAGATGAACGTGCCACCGGTGTGCCGGGCGTAGGCCCAGTTGAAGAGCGCCGTGCGGATTAGGCCGACGTGCGGCGTTCCGGTCGGCGAGGGGCAGAACCGAACGCGAACGTCGGTGCCGGTGGCAGTGGAAAACGGGTGCGCAGTTGTCTCAGACATCACCCTCAATTCTAGTTGCCTCCGCTTGCCGCTGCGGCGGGCAGATCCAGAGCGGCCAGTCGACGCAGGGTGGCGGCGATGGCCGGCACACCGGCAACCCCGGCCACCGTGACCGCGTGCAGGGTGCGGTGGTCGCGGCCGCGGGTCGGTCGGATGGCAACCAAGGGCTGGTCTCCGACGGAGTCCAGGGCCAGGGCGGGCAGCATGGCCACCCCTATGCCGGCCGCTACGAGGCCGATCACGGCGGCCGCGTTGTCGGTCTCGTAGGAGATGCTGGGGGTGAAACCGCTGTGGCCGCAGAGCTCGAGCAGGTGGCCGCGGCACCGGGGACATCCGCCGATCCAGTTCTCCTCGGCCAGGTCGCGGAGGTCTACTGTGGCGTCTCCGGCCCGGGGGTGTGCGGCCGGCAGAACGAGCATCATCTCGTCGCGGCGCAGCAGGGTTACGACGAGGCCCTCTGCGCTGGCACGGTGAGGGTCGACCCGGTCGCCGGGGTAGCTGAAGGTGATGGCCAGGTCGGCCTGGTTCTCCCGCACCAGGGCCACAGCTTCGGGCGGCTCGGCCTCAAGGTAGGTCACGCTGACTCCCGGATGGCGGCGCTGAAGGTCGGCAAGCAGGCGCGGCACGATCGTCGCCGAGGCGGAGGGGAACGCCGCCAGGCGCACCCGGCCGGCGCGCAGGCCCCGTAGTTCGGACAGCTCCCCCGCCGCGGTGTCCAGAGCCCCGCTCACGGTCGCCGCGTGCCGGGCGAGCAGACGGCCGGCCTCGGTAAGCCGCACGCCTCGGCCGACGCGTTCGATCACGGCCATGCCGATGCGCTGCTCGAGCCGTTTGAGCTGCTGGCTCACGGCCGGCTGGCTGTAACCGAGCGCGGCCGCGGCGGCCGTGATCGAGCCGTAGTCAGCGAGGGCACCCACGACGCGCAACATGGTGGAATCGAGTTCGGGCGGGGCAGTGGAGGGCACGCATCAAACATAACGCGAGCTTATGGATTGTCTCAGCTACTGGCTATTGTTGAATGGATAGGTCCGGTCGCATGCTGGAGGGATGATCCAGAGTGACTTCCCCGCGTCCCAGCCGGCGCAGCCATTCCGTGCAATGCAACCTGCGCTTCCGGAACACATCGGTGTGCGAGAGGCTCGCGCCCGGTTCCGCGGCGGTCGCGGCTACCTGGCGGCCTGCACGCTCGGGTTACCCACCCGGGAGACGGAGGCCGTGCTGCGCGAGGACGCCGAGGCGTGGGCGCTCGGTACCGCGTCGGCCGCGGGCTACGCCGCGGTGGTCGAGCGGGTTCGGCACGCCTATGCCGGACTCGTCGCCGTGCCGGTGAGCCAGGTGGCGATCGGGTCGCAGGCATCCGTGCTGGCCGGCCTGCTCGCCGCGAGCGTGCCCGACGGCGCCGAGGTGCTTTGCGTCGACGGCGATTTCAGCTCGATGGTGTTCCCATTCCTCAGCCAGGCGCACCGCGGGGTTACCGTGCGGCACCTGCCGCTGGCGGAGCTGGCCGGGGGAATCACCGCCGACACCTGGCTCGTGGCGTTCTCGCTGGTGCAGTCCGCGACCGGTGCCGTCGCCGACACCGCGGGGATTGTGGCCGCTGCCCGGGCTCACGGAAGTTTCACGCTGTGCGATACGACGCAGGCCACCGGGTGGATGCCGATGGACGCCTCCGTGTTCGACGCCACGATCTGCCACAGCTATAAGTGGCTCTGCGCCCCGCGCGGCGTGGCCTTTCTGACCGTCGCCGAGCGATTGGCCGCACTGCTGCACCCGGTGCAGGCCGGCTGGTATGCCGGCCGTGACCCGTGGTCCTCCTGCTATGGACCAGGCATGAACCTCGCGACCGACGCGCGCCGGTTCGACGTCTCCCCGGCCTGGAACGCCTGGGTGGGCGCCGAGCCCGCACTGGACCTCTTCGGCCGGCTCGACCTGTGCGAGGTGCGTGACCACGCGGTGGCGCTGGGCGACGCGTTCTGCGCCGGACTCGGGTTCGGCCCGGCCGGGCAGGCGATCGTGACCTGGCCGGATGCGGACGGCACCGACCTGGGCCGCCTCACCCAGGCAGGTCTCACCGCGTCAGGTCGGGCAGGACGGGCGCGCGTCGCCTTCCATCTCTGGAACGACGAAGACGACGTCGCCGACGCCCTACGCGCCCTCCACCCCTGACCTGCCGCCCGTCCGGCTGCGTCACCTCTGCGGGAACTTCGGGAATGCGGGAGACTACTTCTGCGCGGTCACGGCGGCGATGATCGTTCGCGCGAGAGCGGCCGAGGAGGCCGGGTTCTGGCCGGTGTAGAGGTTGCGGTCGATCTCCATGTGCTCGGCCCACGGCTCACCGGCGACGAAATCGGCGCCCTTCTCGACCAGACGGCTCTGCACCAGCCACGGCGCCTTGGGGGCAAGACCGCCGAGGGTCTCTTCCTCGTCGGTGAACCCGGTCATGCGGTAGCCGGCGAAGGGCCAGCTGCCGTCGGCGCGCTCCGCGGCGAGCAGGGCGGCCGGGGCATGGCAGAGCACGCCAAGGATGCGCCCGGAGTCGAGGGTCTCGGTCATGATGCGTCCGGAGACGGCGTCCACGGCCAGGTCTTCCATCGGCCCATGACCGCCGGGGTAGAAGACCACGTCGTAATAGTCGGCAACCGTGATATCGGAGATCGAGCGCGGCTCGTCGAGTTCGCTACCGATCGTGTCGAGGTACGCAACGATGGCCGCGGCGCGGTCTTCCCCGCCGGCGGCCTGGGGCGACAGGCTGCTGAGATCGATGGTGGGGGCAACGCCGTCCGGCGTCGCGATGGTGATCTTCCAGCCGGCCTCGGTGAACAGGCGGTGCGGCTCGGCGAGCTCTTCGGCCCAGTAACCGGTCGGGTGCAGGCTGCCGTCGTTGAGAGTCCAGTGGTCAGCAGCGCTGACGACGAAAAGTACGGAATTCATGGGTTCTCCTCAGTGTGTGGGTGGTAACGGAAATGATGCTGCCGGGGACGCTCAGACGTTCGTACGGACGACCATCTTGCCGGTGTTCTCGCCGCGCATGAGGCCGAGGAACGCGTCGACCGCGTGGTCGATCCCATCGACCACGGTCTCGTCGAAAACGACCTCGCCCGCCGCGAGCCAGCCGGCCATGTCGGCGGAGAATGCGGCAAAGTGCTGCACGTAGTTGCCCACGATGAATCCCTTGAGGGTCAGCCCGCGGCCGATCATGTTCGCCATGTTGCGCGGGCCTACGGGTGCCTCGGTGTTGTTATACACGGAGATGGCGCCGCACAGGGCCGCGCGGCCGCCGTCATTGAAGGAGGCCAGTGCCGCCTCGAGGTGCTCCCCGCCGACGTTGTCGAAATAGACGTCGATGCCGTCGGGCGCGGCGGCGGCGAGCTGCTTGGCGACGTTGCCGTCCTTGTAATTGAAGGCGGCGTCGAAGCCATACTTGCTGGTGAGAAGGGCTACCTTCTCGGCCGATCCGGCCGAGCCGATCACGCGCCCGGCACCCTTAAGTCGGGCGATCTGGCCGACCATGCTGCCCACGGCGCCGGCGGCGCCGGAGACGAAGACGGTGTCACCTTCCTTGAGCGCGGCCACGTCGAGCAGGCCGACGTAGGCGGTGAGGGCCGTCATACCCAGCACGCCGAGGTAGGCGGAGAGCGGCACGCCGGGCAGCTCGGGAACCACGCGGAAGCCAGTGGCGTCCTCCTGCACCAGGTCACGCCAGCCGAACTGGTGCACCACGACGTCGCCGACGGCGATCGAGTCGTCAGCGGATGCAACGACGCGGCCGACGGCCCCACCGGTCATGGTCTCGTTCAGCGCGTAGGGGGCGGAGTAGGACTTGGCGTCATTCATCCGGCCGCGCATGTACGGGTCAACCGAGATGAACTCGTTGGCCACGCGAACCTGGCCGGGCGCGAGTTCGGGCAGTTCGATGCGGAGGGTGCCGAAGGTGGCATCCGTCGGCCAACCGGTGGGGCGGGCGATGAGCTGGACCTGGGTGCTGGTGGCGGTGGTCGTGGACGAGGCCATTAGTGACTCCTCTGCTTTTTTGTAACGGATAAACTAATCTATTGTGTACTGAGCGATACACAAAACCGCTCACAGCAGAAACGGAGGAACCACCATGGGACGGCTGCAGAGTTTCGAGCGTAGGACCGTGGTGCAGGCGGCCAGGGACCTGTTCTGGGACAAGGGCTTCGACGCGGCCTCGCTGGCGGACCTGGAAGCGGCTACTGGGCTGAAGCGGTCCAGCATTTATCACGCCTTTGGCAGCAAGCGCGGTCTCTTCGACGCCGCGGTCGAGGATTACCAGGACACCGTCACCCGTCCGCGACTGCGCCTCCTCACCGCCCCTGGGATGGGCCGCACCTCACTGCTGGCCTACTTCGACGAACTCCGGACGGCGGTCGGATCGCTGCCGGAGGGCTCCCCCCGCCGCGGCTGCCTGCTGGTGAACTGCGCCGCGGGCCTCGCTGGTCATGACGATCCGGCCCGACAGGTTGTCGACGAATACCGATCCGAACTCACCAGCACCCTGCAGGATGCGCTCCGAGCAGCCGCGTCCGAGGCGGGAGAATCCACACCGGACCGAGCCCCGGAGCGCGCCCGCACCCTCGCATCGCTGGGCATGAGCGCCATGCTGCTCGCCCGGGTCAACGCCACCGAATCGGTGGTGCTGCTTGTCACGGCAACGAACCAGATCCGGTCGTGGTTCCCTGAGGCCTCCGGAACCTCTGCCTGAGGTCAGCCGCGCCGCACCGGGTTCGCCAGCACGCCGATGCCGGCGATCTCGACCTGCACGGCGTCGCCGTCGACGACGGGGGCGGACCGGTCGGGGGCTCCCGTCAGAATGACGTCACCCGGCAGCAGGGTGAACACACTGGAAACGAAGGAGATCATCTCCGCGATGGTGTGCTTGAGCAGCGTCGCGTTGCCGTTCTGGAAGACCTCGCCGTTGATGCGCGACTCGATGGTGAGCGTGGTCCAGTCGTAGTCGGTGTCGATGACCGGCCCGAGCGGGCAGAACGAGTCGAAGCTCTTGGCCCGCGTGAGGTGCCCGTCGCGTTCCTGCAGGTCGCGGGCGGTGACGTCGTTCGCGACCGTGTAGCCCCAGATGGAGTCCTCGGCGTCTGCCACGGACACATTCTTGGTGATCTTGCCGATCACGATCGCGAGCTCACCCTCGACGTGCACGTTCTCCGACGACACCGGGAGCGTGATCGGGTCGCCGGGGCCGACGACGCAGGTGTTCGGCTTGAGGAAGAACCGCGGCTCACCGAGCGAGCCGGTCGTGACTGCGGACCGCTCGGCCGCGTCGGCGAAGTAGGACCACGCCATGCCCACGATCTTCGACCGCGGAATCACCGGGGCCAGCAGCTTCACGTCGCGCAGGGCCAGGCGCTGCCCGGTCGTGTCGTAGCCGGCGAACATGGGGTCACCCTTCAACACCACGATCTCGTCGTTGTCGATGATCCCGAAGGCGATCAGCCCCTCGGCACTGAACCGTGCGATCTTCATGCGTGCCCCGCCTGGGCGTCGAGCCGGGTGAGCCAGCCGTGGCGGTCTGGCAGACGGCCGTACTGGATGTCGGTCAGCTCCTGGCGGAGCGCCATCGTGATCTGGCCGGCCGGGGCATCCGGATCGCCGATGGAGAGGTTCGGGCCCTTCAGCTGCGAGATCGGGGTCACGACGGCGGCCGTGCCGCAGGCGAACACCTCGGTGATGGCGCCTGATGTGACTCCGTCCTGCCATTCGCCGAGGGTCACGTCGCGTTCCTGAACGGTCAGGCCGCGGTCCTTCGCCAACTGGATGATGCTGTCGCGGGTGACGCCCTCGAGGATCGAGCCGGTCAGGCGCGGGGTGACGAGCGTGTCGGTGCCGTAGACGAAGAACACGTTCATGCCACCGAGTTCATCGATGCGGCTGCTGGTCTCCCCGTCGAGGAAGAGCACCTGGGCGCAGCCGTTGTCGTAGGCCTGCATCTGAGGCAGCAGGCTGGCCGCATAGTTGCCGCCGCACTTGGCCGCACCGGTGCCGCCGCGGCCGGCGCGGGAGTATTCGGTCGAGAGCCAGATCTTGATCGGGGCCACACCATCGGCGAAGTAGGCGCCGGCGGGGCTCGCGATCACGTAATAGCCCACCTGGTGTGCGGCCCGCACGCCGAGGAAGCTCTCGTTGGCGATCATGAACGGGCGCAGGTAGAGGCTCGTCTCCGGCGCGGACGGCACCCAGGCGCCGTCGACGGCGATGATCTGTCTGATCGATTCGATGAAGTCTGCCTCGGCGAGCTCCGGCAGGGCCAGGCGGCGAGCCGATCGCTGCAGGCGTTCGGCGTTCTTCTCCGGACGGAAGGTCCAGATCGACCCGTCGGCGTGGCGGTAGGCCTTCAGCCCCTCGAAGATTTCCTGGCCGTAATGCAGCACCGAGGAGGCTGGGTCGAGTTGCAGGGGCCCGTAGGGCATGACCCGGGCGTCATGCCAGCCCTCGTCGAGGGTCCAGTCAATCGCGACCATGTGGTCGGTGAACTTCTTGCCGAAGCCGGGATCGGCGAGGATCTCCTCGCGCTCGATCTCCGTACGGGCCGCGGTCGACGGCGTCAGGCTGAACTTCAGCGGGAAGGTGGTTGTGCCGGATGTCTCGTCAAGCGCTGCCTGGCTCATTGGATTCCCTTGTCTGTCAGTCGAGTCACGATGGCATCGCCCACGGCACTGGTGCTCCGGGGGGTACCGAGAGCCGCACGGGCCACGATGTCGGCGGTCACGGCGGCGCTCACCCGGGCTGCGGCATCCGTCCGTCCGAGGTGCTCGAGGAGAAGCGCCACCGAGAGGATGGCCGCCGTGGGGTCAGCCAGTTGTTTGCCCGCGATGTCCGGTGCCGAACCGTGTACCGGCTCGAACATGCTGGGGAACCTGCCCTCGGGGTTAATGTTCCCGGAGGCCGCAAGACCGATACCGCCGCTGATTGCCGCCGCGAGATCGGTGAGGATGTCGCCGAAGAGGTTGTCCGTGACGATGACGTCAAATCTACCCGGATTCGAGACCAGGAAAATCGTGGCCGCGTCGACGTGCAGATAGTCGACCGTCACATCGGGGTATTCGGCTGCGACCGCGGTGACGATCCGCTGCCACAGGCTGCCGGCGAAGACGAGCACATTGGTTTTGTGTACCAGGGTGAGGTGACGGCGAGGTCGACCCTGCGCCTGCGCGAAGGCGTAGCGCACCACGCGCTCGACGCCGAAGGCCGTGTTGACGGAGACCTCGTTGGCCACCTCGTGCGCGGTGCCCTGACGGATCGATCCGCCGTTGCCCACGTACGGACCCTCAGTGCCTTCGCGCACGACGACGAAGTCGACTTGGCCGGGCGCCGCCAGCGGGCTGGGTACCCCAGGGAAGAGCACGCTCGGGCGCAGGTTCACGTAGTGGTCCAGCGAGAAGCGCAGCTTGAGCAGCAGTCCGCGCTCGATGTTCGCGTTGGCGAGGCGGGGATCACCCGGCACGCCGCCTACGGCGCCCAGCAGGATGGCATCGTGACCGGCAATCGCCGCGAGGTCTTCGTCAGTGAGTACATCGCCGGTCTCCAGGAACCGGGCAGCACCCAGGGAAAACCAGGTCGCGGAGAAGGTGACGTCCTCTTCGACTGTTGCCGCTTCGAGAACTTTGACCGCTTCGGCGACGACCTCGGGGCCGATCCCGTCGCCGGGAATGACAGCGAGCTTGATGAGAGGGGACATTCGACTCCGTATGTCTGGAAGTTGGCTGTAGATAAACCCTACTGCGGCGCACAGATTGTCTAAGCTGGACAACTCCTGACAACCAACAGAAAGCAGTTCCTCATGAGTCTCGGATTGGGAATCTTCCTTCTCGTCGTCGGCGCCATCATGGTGTTCGCCCTGAACGTGACCGTCGAGTGGATGGACATCGAGCTGGTCGGCTACATCCTGATGGGTGCCGGGGCCGTCGTCGTGCTCCTCGGCATCGTCTTGCTCATGCGCAAGCGCAGCAGTGTGACCACGACCCGCAACGCCGTCGACCCGGTGAACGGGGAACAGATCACCTCGCAGAAGCGTTCCGTCGACGACATCTAGGTCGACGCCAGCCTGCCGGTGCCCGTGTCGAATTCGCCACGGGCACCGGTCATCAGGTGGCCTTGCGCAGGCTGACCAGCGCCACGAACGCAGCCGCCAGCACCAGAATGGTTCCGATCCAGGCAGTGGGCCCAATTCCGCTGGTGAAGGCGTCGCGCGCCGAGGCGAGCAGCACCTCGGCCAGGCGCGCGGGCAGAGAGTCGGCCACGGCCACCGCGCCGCCGAGGGTCTCGGCCGCCGCCGCGCTCTGCGCCGCGCTGAGCGTCTCCGGCAGCACGACCGCGCTGCGGTACGACGCCGTGAGGATGGTGCCGAGGATGGTCGTGCCGAGCACCGCACCCAGCTCATAGGCCGTTTCCCCCACGGCGGATGCCGCCCCCATCTTGTCCGCCGGCGCGGTCGCCACGATCAGTTCGTTCGATACGGTCTCGGCCGCGCCGATTCCGATGCCGAGGGCCACAAAAACGAGTGCGATGCCGAGCGCGCCCAGGTCTCCCCCGCCCAGCGCGGCGGCCGCGTAGCCCGTGGCCGAGATCAGTAGCGCCACGGGCACAACGATCGACGGCCGCACTCGCCGCGCGATGGGCACGATCACCAGGCCCGACACGATCATCGCAACCAGCCCCGGCACGAGCACCAACCCGGCCTCCAGGGGTGAGAGGTCAAGCACGAGCTGCAGGTACTGGGAGACGAAGAACAGACCGCCGACGAGAGCCAGCACGCTCAGTAAGTTGACGCCGATCGCCCCGCTGAAGGCACCCTGGCGGAACAGTGCGAGGTCGATCATCGGGTGCGTCAAACGGGGCTGGCGGCGCACGAAGAGGATGCCGGCACCGAGTCCGAGCGCGATCGGACCGAGCGTTATGGGCGTGGGTCCGTGTTCTGCCAGGGCCTTGATGCCGTAGACGACGGGCAGCATGGTCGCCAGCGAGAGCACGATGCTCCAGACGTCGATGCGGCCTGGGTTCGGGTCGCGGGACTCCGGCACGAGCAGCGGTCCGAGAAGCAGCAGCGGCACGAGCAGCGGCACGGCAAGCAGAAAGACGGAGCCCCACGGGAAGTGCTCCAGCAGCACGCCGCCCACCACAGGGCCCATCGCGCTTCCGGCCGCGAATCCGCTGGCCCAGATCGCGATTGCCAGCCGGCGCTGGTTGCGGTCGGTGAAGATGGACCGCAGCAGAGACAACGTCGGCGGCATCAGCATGGCACCGAAGAAGCCCAGCACTGCTCGGTCGAAAATGAGCCACTCGATGCTCGGTGCGAAGGCGGCCACCACGGACACCGCGCCGAAACCGGCCGAACCGATCAGCAGCAGCCGGCGGCGGCCGATTCGGTCGCCGAGGCTGCCCATGGCCACGAGGAGGCCGGCGAGCATGAGCGGATAGATGTCGATCACCCAGAGCAGCTGTGTGCCGGTCGGGCGAAGGGCCTCGGAAATGGCCGGCAGGGCAAGGTTGAGCACCGTGTTGTCGATCGAGACCAGCAGCACGGGCAGCATGAGCACGATGAGCGCCCACCACCGGCGGCGGGGGCTGATCACACGGCTGACGGAGACGACGGAGGTGGTCTCTCGGACGGAATTCGACACGGTCACGGCTGCTTTCGGCTTCAGGGACGGATGCTGTACCGTCCAGACGGTAGAGTAAACCGTCCAGACGGTATAGTAGCACCATGAGCTTTGATACCGCTGCCCCGGCCGGGAACGTGCCGCGCCTCTCCCCCACCCGCGATCGCATCCTGGATGCGTTCGCGCACCTCCTGATCGACCAGGGCGAACGGGCGGCCACCCTCGATGCGGTCGCGGCGGCGGCCGCCCTGTCCAAGGGCGGCCTGCTCTACCACTTTGGGTCGAAGGACGCGCTCGTGGAGGGGCTTCTGGCCCGGCTCGACGCTCTCGTCGTCGACGACGTCGAACAGATTCGGGCGGCCCCGGCCGGAGCGGTCGACTACCTGATCCGCACCTCGATGAGCGAGGGAACAGCGCTGGACCAGTCGATCGGTGCGGCCGTGCGGCTGGCGCAGGGCGCACATCCGTTGGCCAATGCGGCCCTGGCCTCAACTCGGCGCCAGTGGCTGAGCGTCATCGAGGAGGCGGTGGGAGACCCTGACGTGGCCGAGGTGATCATGCTCGTCAGTGACGGGCTGTACTACGAATCCACCCTCGCGAGCCCCGGCCAGCCTGCCGTCGATGACGCATCGGCGACGAGGCTGGACCGGCTGCTTGCGGTGATCGGGCGAGTGACCGAGCGGCCTGCTACTGGGTGATTACTCTGTGATGGCGATTTCGATCATGGCCTCGGCCGAGATCGCGTCGCGCACCTTGGCCAGCAGGCTCGCCGGAACGGGCGAGTCAACCGTCAGGACGCTGAGCGCCTTGCCGCCGGCCACATGGCGGGCGATCTGCATTCCGGCGATGTTGATCTCGGCGTCGCCGAACTCACGGCCGTAGACGGCCACGATTCCCGGGCGGTCCGTGTACAGCATCACGATGAGGTGGTCTTCGAACGGAACCTCGACGTCGTACCCGTTGATCTCGACGATCTTCTGGATCTGCTTGGTGCCGGTCAGGGTGCCGGACACCGAGACCTGCGAGCCATCCGCGAGGGCGCCGCGCAGGGTGATGACGTTGCGATACTCCGGCGACTCCTTGTCGGTGATCATGCGCACGGCGACACCGCGCTGCTCGGCGAGCAGCGGCGCGTTGACGTAGGACACGGTCTCACTCACGACATTGGTGAAGATGCCCTTGAGCGCGGCGAGCCGGAGCACGCTCACGTCGTAGTCGGCGAGTTCGCCGCGCACCTCGACGTCAACGCTGGTCAGCGGGCTGTGGGCCCCCAGACCGGAGAAGACCTGGCCGAGCTTCTCCACCAGCGGAATGCCGGGGCGCACGTAGGGGTCGATGACGCCGCCGGCGACGTTGACCGCATCGGGGACAAGCTCCCCCGACAGGGCGAGGCGAACCGACCTGGCGACGGAGACCCCGGCCTTCTCCTGGGCCTCGTCCGTGGAGGCGCCGAGGTGAGGCGTGGTGATGATGTTGTCGAGGCCGAGCAGCTTCGAGCCGGTCGGCGGCTCACTGACGAACACGTCGAGGCCGGCGCCGGCGATCGTGCCTGCCCTGAGGGCGTCGTAGAGGTCGTCCTCGTTGATGAGGCCGCCGCGGGCCACGTTCACCACGAACGCGGTGGGCTTCATCAGCTTGAACTGCTCGGCGCCGATCATGCCGTTTGTCTCGGGTGTTTTGGGCATGTGGATGGTGATGAAGTCCGACTGCGCGAGGAGCTCGTCGAGACTGACCGGCTGCACACCGAGCTGCTGGGCCCGAGCGGAGGTGATGTAGGGGTCGTAGGCGATGATGTTCGTGCCGAAGGCCTGCATGCGCGCCGCGATGAGGGCACCGATGCGGCCGAGGCCGATGATGCCGATGGTCTTTTCGTAAAGCTCCACGCCGGTGTATTTGGAGCGCTTCCACTGTCCCTGCGCCAGCGCGCCGTGGGCGGCCGGAATATGACGGGCCAGGCTGATGATGTGCCCGACGGTCAGTTCTGCGGCGGAAATAATGTTGGAGGTCGGGGCATTGACGACCATGACGCCCGCGGCCGTGGCCGCTTTAATGTCGACGTTGTCGAGGCCGACGCCCGCGCGGGCAATGACCTTCAACAATGGTGCAGCGGCGATTGCCTCGGCGTCCATCTTCGTGGCGGAGCGCACCAGAACGGCATGCGCCGTGGCCAGTTCGGCCAACAACGCGACCCGATCGGTGCCGTCAACGGACCGAACCTCAAAGTCGGGCCCCAAGGCGTCGACGGTGGCAGGTGAGAGTTCTTCAGCGATTAGAACAACAGGTTTTGACACGAAAACGGATCCTCCGATAGCAGCAGAAAAGCATGGCTTGCGCCGCGACCGTGGGGCGCCAGATATGAAAACACTCTATCGGCTGGAGAATGGGGCTATGAGCAGCGTCACGTTCCCCGACCTCCAGTTCGCCCTGCGCATCGTGTTGGCGGTGGTCTTCATCGGTGCCGGCATCTCTCATTTCGTGCCGAGCGTCGCGCGCACAATGAGGGCGATGATCCCGCCACGACTGCGAACAACCGGGATACTTCGCCCCGGCAACCTCGTCATCCTCACCGGAGTCTGCGAGATCGCGGGCGGGCTCGGATTGCTCTACCAACCCACGATTGTGGCGGCAGGCGTCTGCCTGATCGCTTTTCTGGCGGCGGTCTTCCCTGCCAATGCCTTCGCCGCACACTACCCGGACCGCTTCGGCGTAGCCGCGATTCCCGTTGTGCCGCGGCTGGTCGGGCAGCTCGTACTGATGGGGCTGATCCTCGTCGCGATCGTCTGACCGCTCGCGGAGGGCGCTACACCAGCAGGCTGCCCGCGCCGAGTGTGAAGATGTTCGCTGCGGTCACCGCGTTCAGGCAGAGGCCCACCAGCAAAAGCGCCGCCAGGGCGGTGGCTCCACGGGAGCGCCCGATCCACGCGGCAAGCACGAAGACGAGGAGAGGGCCGAGGATGCCGACGAGCAGCACAAAGACGCCGAGTCCACTCAGCTGGGTGTCAAGGCTCTGAGCCAGGATGTTGAGGCCGACGAGGTTGCCGATGCCCTCCCAGATGTCGTAGGCGTAGAAGAGGCCGAAAAGGATCGCGATGCCCGACAACAGCCAGCGCGGGGTGCGCCGGCCCCGCGAGGGGACGGCCGGGGACTGGCTGACGGATGCGTCGCTCATGCGATGACCCCCGGTCCGGAGACGAACGATAGCGGGACGAGCAGCACGACTCCGAGGAGCAACCAGCCGATCCGGGCTCGGGGATGCGTTCGGGTCAGCCAGAACGTCACCGCGAACCAGACCGCGGGCGCGGCCACGGCCAGCCACAGGCCGAGGGAGAACATGAACTCCGACAACGCGTCGGCGGGCGGGCTCTGGATGCGGGCCACGCCGATGAACCAGCCGATCGTGTAGAGCAGGTACACACCGCCGAAAATTCCGAGCGAGACCAGCGCCAGGGAACTCGTGGCGGTGCGGGTGAGCGCGGCATCGGCCGCCCCCTTCTCTTCGACGGCGGATGCCGGACCAGTCACGGTCCACCCCTCCGGCGGTTTGAGGGAGTCGGTGTCGGCATCGGTGCCGGCGGCGCGGACGCTCCCGCCTGTCTCGTCCCCGGAGACGAGCGTGGGGTCGTCGTCGCCCGCCCAGCCCAGGGCGTCGTCCCGGTCGTCGCCGTCGGAGTTTCCAGAAGTCATGTGCCCAGCGTACCGACCCGCCGCCCTGAGGCCGCGCGCCTTACCGACTGATCACGACTTTCAGCGCTTTGGTCTCCGCTGCCCGTGAGAACGTGTCGTACGCCTCCAGGATCTGGTCGAACCGGAACCGGTGCGTGGCGAGCTTGTCGGCCGGGATCTTTTTCTGCGCCACAAGCTTGAGGAGCATGGCAGTGGTATTGGTATTGACCAGCCCCATGCTGATGTTGATGTTCTGGATCCACAGGTTCTCCAGGTGCAGCTCGACCGGCTTCCCGTGCACGCCCACGTTGGCCACGTTGCCGCCGGGGCGCACCACCTCGACGGCCATGGCGAAGGTCTCCGGGATACCGACCGCCTCGATGGCGACATCGACGCCCGCTCCGTCGGTGCGCGCCAGCACCTGCGCCTTCCAGTCGGGGCTGCCGGCAACGACGACATCCGACGCCCCGAATTGACGTGCCTGTTCCAGCCGGTTCTGATCGGTGTCGATGGCGATGACGGTGCCGGCGCCGTAGAGTCCGGCCGTCGCGATGGCGGCGAGGCCGACCGGCCCGGCGCCGATCACGGCCACCACGTCCCCCGGCTTCACCCGGCCGTACTGCACGCCGATCTCGAATCCCGTCGGCAGGATGTCCGAGAGCATGACGGCCTCCTCGTCGGTGACCCCGGCGGGCACCGTGTAGAGGGAGTTCTCGGCGTAGGGCACCCGAACGTACTCGGCCTGGGTGCCGTCGATCAAGTGGCCCAATACCCAGCCGATACCGGATGCCCCCTCGTCGCCCAGGCAGTGCGAGTACAGGTCGATCTTGCAGTTGACGCAGTGACCGCAGGACTTGATGCAGGAGATGATGACCCGGTCGCCGACCACCAGAGTCGCGACGGCGCTGCCGACCTCCATGATGGTCCCAACCCCCTCGTGGCCCAGGATCCGGCCCTCCTGCACGGCCGGAACGTCGCCTTTGAGGATGTGCAGGTCCGTGCCGCAGATGGTGGTGGTGTCCACCCGCACGATCGCGTCTCCCGACCCGACGATCTTCGGGTCAGGCACGTCCTGCCAGGTTTTCTTTCCCGGACCCTGATAAACCAGCGCTTTCATGATCTCTCCTTCGTCCTCAGCCATCGGGCGGCCACCCGACGACGATTACGGTACTCCCCGATCGCAGCCGCCTCGCCGGTCCGCTCCCCCTCCGCTGCCGACCGTCGTAGGATTCCTCCATGACGGACTCGGAATCCGGAGCCAATCCCTTTGCCGTGCCGGGCGCTGAGAAACCACGTGTCGGCTGGTACGACATCGACGGATGCCGCCTGTACGCGGAGACGCGCGGCCAGGGCCCCGCGATCCTCATCATCGGTGCCGCCAGCGACGACGCCGAGATGTTCCGGCCGATCGCCGAGAGACTGACCGGCTCCACCGTCGTCACCTACGATCCCCGCGGCACCCTGCGCAGCGACCGCGGCGGCTGGCCGTGTGACTCGGCGCGGCACGCCGACGATGCCGCCGAACTGCTCCGAACGCTGGGGCTAGCCGGAGCCGACTCCGGCGTGGGCGTCGACACCTCTGGCCACCGCGCCGACATCCCGCTCACCGGCGAGACCGTCGACACGGATGCCCTCGCGCGTTCACGCGTCGACATCCGTTTTGCCTGTGGCAGTGACTCACCTGAGCGTGCCCAGCCGTGCGCCTGGGCAGTGAGCCCGAGCAGTGCCGCCAGGAAAGAATGCCCCCAGTCCGGGCTACCCCGTCGGGGGCATCCGCGCTTCCGGGGCCTGTTTACCTGATGTTTCCCGACGGTTCGTCGGGCGGATACACGCTCACAAAGGCTGGCAAACGCGGCGACAGGGCCGGCCGAGTGGCCGACCCTGTCGCTGACATGTACGGCGTGACTACCGGAGGGCGTCGCTCAGCGTGCCGCTTCGCCGTCGATGTAATCGTCGTCGGCGGAGGCGTTCCAGGCGAACAGCTTGCGCAGCTCGCGCCCGGTTGCCTCGATCGGGTGCTCTTCGCCCTTCTTGCGCAACGCGAGGAATTCCGGTGCTCCGGCGTCCTGGTCCGCGATGAAGCGCGCCGCGAAGGCGCCGTTCTGGATGTCGGCGAGAACGGCCTTCATGTTCTCCTTGACGCTGGGGTCGATGACGCGCGGGCCGGACACGTAGTCACCGTACTCGGCGGTGTCGGAGACGCTCCATCGCTGCTTGGCGATTCCCCCCTCCCACATCAGATCCACGATGAGCTTGAGCTCGTGCAGCACCTCGAAGTAGGCAACCTGCGGCTGGTAGCCAGCCTCGGTGAGAACCTCGAAGCCATACTGAATCAGCTGCGACGCGCCGCCGCACAGCACGGCCTGCTCGCCGAACAGGTCGGTTTCGGTCTCTTCGGTGAAGGTGGTCTTGATGCCGGCGGCGCGGAGGCCACCGATCGCCTTGGCGTAGCTGAGGGTGAGCGGCCAGGCGGCGCCCGACGCATCCTTCTCGACGGCGACGATCACGGGAACGCCGCGGCCGGCCTCATACTCCCGGCGCACGGTGTGGCCCGGTCCCTTGGGGGCAACCATGACGACGTCGATCCCCGCGGGAGCCTCGATGTAGCCGAAACGGATGTTGAAACCGTGGCCGAAGACGAGGGCCTTGCCCTCGGCGAGGTTCGGCAGTACGTCGGAGGCGAACAGGTGACGCTGCACCTGATCGGGTGCCAGGATGACGATGACGTCGGCCCAGGCGGATGCCTCGGCGGTGCTGAGAACGGTGAAGCCGGCCTCTTCGGCCTTGGCCTTGGACTTCGAGCCCTCCTTGAGGCCGATGACAACCTCGACACCCGAGTCGCGCAGGTTCTGCGCGTGGGCGTGGCCCTGGGAGCCATAGCCGATGACGGCTACCTTCTTGCCCTGGATGATGGACAGGTCGGCATCTTTGTCGTAGAAAATCTCAGACACGAGTAAATGTTCTCCTTGTTGTTGTCGGTAGTACTGCTGTCGGCGGTCGAGCTTGTCGAGACCGGGGTTAGTTCTTGAAGACGCGCTCGCTGATCGATTTCGATCCGCGACCGATGGCGAGCAGGCCGGACTGGGCGATTTCCTTGATCCCGTAGGGCTCGAGCACGCGCAGCAGCGCCTGGGTCTTGCCGGAATCGCCCGTGACCTCGATCACCACGGCGTCGACGGACACATCGACCACGCGGGCACGGAACAGGGTGACGGCTTCCAGCACCATGGACCGGGTCGTGTTGTCGGCGCGCACCTTGACCAGCAGGTGTTCGCGCTGCACGGACTGCGCCGGGTCGAGTTCGACGATCTTGATGACGTTGATCAGCTTGTTCAGCTGCTTGGTCACCTGCTCCAGCGGCGCGTCTTCGACGTCGACGAGGATCGTGATGCGGGAGAGTCCGGGAACTTCGGTGTGGCCGACCGCGAGGCTCTCGATATTGAATCCGCGGCGTGCGAAGAGGCCGGCGACCCGGGTGAGCAGGCCGGGCTTGTCCTCGACGAGGAGGCTCAGAACGTGGGTGGTCATGGTTACTCCTCTCCCCAGGTTGGTGCATGCTCTTTGGCGTACTGCACGTAACTGTTGCTGACGCCCTGCGGCACCATCGGCCACACCATCGCGTCACGGCTCACGATGAAGTCGATCACGACCGGTCGGTCGTTGGTGGCCAGCGCAAGCTTGATGGCGTCGTCGACTTGGTCGGGGCTGGTGACGCGGATGGCCAGGGCCCCGTAGGCCTCCGACAGTTTCACGAAGTCCGGCACCATGGCGGAGCCGTGTCCGGTGTTGAGGTCCGTGAAGGAATGCCGGCCGTCGTAAAACAGCGTCTGCCACTGGCGAACCATGCCCAGCGAGGAGTTGTTGATGATGGCGACCTTGATCGGGATGTTGTTGATCGTGCAGGTGGCCAGTTCCTGGTTGGTCATCTGGAAGCATCCGTCGCCGTCGATCGACCAGACCACCCGGTCGGGCTCGGCGACCTTGGCGCCCATCGCGGCAGGGACGGAGTAGCCCATCGTGCCGGCTCCCCCGGAGTTCAGCCAGGAGTTGGGGCGCTCGTACTTGATGAACTGGGCGGCCCACATCTGGTGCTGGCCGACGCCGGCCGCGTACACGGCCTCCGGCCCGGTCAGCTCGCCGATGCGCTGGATCACGAACTGCGGGGACATCAGGCCGTCGGTCGGTTCGGAGTAGCCCAGCGGGAACTCCTCGCGCAGACCGTTCAGGTAGGTCCACCAGTCGCTGATGTCGGGCGTCATCGTGGCCACGGCGGCAGTGTAGGCGACGGTGAGGTCGGCGATGACGTCCTTGGCATCACCGACGATGGGCACGTCCGCGGCGCGAATCTTGCCGATTTCCGCGGGGTCGACGTCGACGTGAACGATCGTGGCGTGAGGTGCGAATTCGGAGATCTTGCCGGTGACCCGGTCGTCGAAGCGGGCACCGAGCGCGATGATGAGGTCGGCTTCCTGCAGGGAGAGTACCGCGGAGACGGTTCCGTGCATGCCGGGCATGCCCAGGTGCTGCTGGTGGGAGTCGGGGAAGGCGCCGCGCGCCATCAGGGTCGTGACGACGGGGGTGTTGGTCAGCTCGGCGAAGGTGAGCAGCTCCTCCGACGCTCGGGCACGGATGACGCCGCCACCGACGTAGAGCACGGGCTTCTTGGCCTCGGCGAGCAGCTGGGCCGCCGCCTGAACCTGCTTGCCGTGCGCCTTAGTGATGGGGCGATAACCCGGCAGGTCGAGCTTGGGTGGCCAAATGAAGGGCGCCTTCTGCTGCTGGGCGTCCTTGGTGATGTCCACCAGAACCGGACCGGGGCGACCGGTGGAGGCGATCAGGTGCGCCGAGGCGATGGCCGCCGGGATGTCCTCGGCGCGCTTGACGAGGAAGGAGTGCTTCGTGATCGGCATGGTGATGCCGACGATGTCGGCCTCCTGGAAGGCATCCGTGCCCATCAGGGTGGAGAAGACCTGGCCGGTGATGCAGAGGATCGGCACCGAGTCCATGTAGGCGTCGGCGATGGCGGTGACCAGGTTTGTGGCGCCCGGGCCCGAGGTGGCGATGGCCACCCCGACGCGATTGCTCGCCGAGGCGTAGCCCTCCGCGGCGTGACCGGCCCCCTGCTCGTGCCGCACCAGGATGTGCCGGATGGCGGTCTGGGTCATGAGTTCGTCGTAGAGCGGGATGACGGCACCGCCCGGCAGACCGAAGACATCGGTCACACCCAGCAGCTCCAGCGAGCGAATAATCGCACCGGAACCCGTGAGGACCTCCGGCGTCCCTGGGTCTGGTGCCGTGGCGGACGTGGCTGTCGAGGGCGACGGTGATGGCACGGGAGTTTCCGCGGTCATGTGAGCAATTCCCTAGTTCGATGACGAATGGTGAGGGCTAGCCCGTGACGGCACCGACGGCCGCAGACTGGACAAGCTTCGAATACTTTGCGAGAACGCCCCGGGTGTAGCGCGGAGGCAGAGGAGCCCAGCCAACACTCCGGGCGGCCAGCTCATCAGGGTCAACCAGTAGGTCGAGCGTGCGAGCTGCGATATCGACCCGTATGAGATCACCATCGCGCACGAAGGCGATTGGACCTGCGTCCACCGCTTCGGGTGCTATATGGCCGATGCACAGTCCGGTTGTGCCGCCTGAGAATCGGCCGTCTGTTAAGAGTAGTACATCCGCGCCCAGCCCAGCGCCCTTGATGGCGGCGGTGATCGAGAGCATCTCCCGCATTCCGGGCCCACCCTTGGGTCCCTCGTAGCGGATGACGACGACGTCGCCCTTTCGGATCTCCCCGGCGGTGAGCGCGTCCATGGCGGCGCGCTCGCGTTCGAAGACGCGCGCGGGCCCCGCGAAGATGTCGGAGTTGAAACCGGCGGTCTTCACGACGGCACCCTCGGGAGCGATCGAGCCCTTGAGGATGGTGATTCCGCCGGTGGCGTGAATGGGGTTGTCCAGGGTGCGCAGCACCGTGCCGTCCGGCTCGGGCGGGTCGATCTCGGCGAGGTTCTCGGCAACGGTCTTGCCGGTGACGGTGAGGGCGTCGCCGTGGATCAGTCCGGCCTCGAGCAGGGCCCGCATCACGACCGGAACGCCGCCGTGACGGTCGACGTCGTTCATAACGTACTGGCCGAAGGGCTTCAGGTCGCCGATGTGCGGCACCCTGTCACCGATTCGGTTGAAGTCGTCAAGGGTGAGCTCGACCTCTGCTTCGTTCGCGATGGCCAGCAGGTGCAGCACCACGTTGGTGGATCCGCCGAACGCCATCGCCACGGCGATCGCGTTCTCGAAGGCCTTGCGGGTCAGGATGTCCCTGGCCGTGATCCCGAGGCGCAGCATGTTGACGACGGCCTCGCCGGAGCGACGCGCGTAGTAGTCCCGGCGGCGATCGGCCGACGCCGGCGACGCGGAGCCGGGCAGGCTCATGCCGAGGGCCTCGGCCACGCTGGCCATGGTGTTGGCGGTGTACATGCCGCCGCAGGCACCCTCGCCGGGGGCGAAGGCGCACTCGATGCGTTTGGCGTCGGCCACGGACATCCGCCCGGCCTTGACGGCGCCGACCGCTTCGAAGGAGTCGATGATGGTGATGTCTTTTTCGGTGCCGTCGGAGAGCTTGACCCAGCCGGGGGCGATCGACCCGGCGTAGAGGAACACGCTGGCCAGGTCGAGGCGGGCCGCGGCCATCAGCATGCCGGGCAGCGACTTGTCACAGCCGGCCAGCAGAACGGAGCCGTCAAGGCGCTCGGCCTGCATGACGACCTCGACCGAGTCCGCGATGACCTCGCGAGAGACGAGGGAGAAGTGCATACCCTCATGGCCCATCGAGATGCCGTCGGAGACGGAGATGGTGCCGAACTGCAGCGGGTAACCGCCTCCGCCGTGCACACCTTCCTTGGCAGCCTGAGCGAGGCGGTCCAGGGAGAGGTTGCAGGGTGTGATCTCGTTCCAGGAACTGGCGATACCGATCTGGGGTTTTTCCCAGTCGGCGTCTCCCATCCCGACGGCCCGAAGCATCCCACGCGAGGTGGTGGCTTCGATTCCGTCAGTGACGTCGCGGCTGCGCGGCTTCATGTCAATCTCAGTCATGCACTGAGTCTAGAACGTCCGCCGGGTATGAACGTCTCCCGAGCCTCACGCTCCGGCGGCCGCCTCACGCTCCGCTTCGACGGCCACGCGCGCGTCGGCGATCAGGCCCAGCACCAGGGGAACGTCTTCCGGGCCGCGCACGCGGTAACCGGCAAGCGAGTCGCCTGCCCCGATCTTGAGACCGACGTCGCCGGGCCGCAGCGCGGCGAAGGCGTCCTCGTCGGTGATGTCGTCGCCGGCGTAGAAGACCCGATCGGCACCCGTGTGCCGGCGCAACCGCTCGAGGGCGTCACCCTTGGTGCTGGAACGCACCGAGAATTCGATCACGTCCTTGCCGCCGCGCACGGTCAGGCCGGGCAGCTGCGTGCCCAGTTCCTCGCGTGCGGCCTTCTGGGCCGCTGCCGCGTCCCGGGGCTTCGCCTGCCGGGTGTGTAGGGCCAGGCCGGCCGGCTTGCGTTCGATCCAGGTGCCGTCGACGCTGCCGGAGATACGCTCCAGCATCTGGGCGAGGGTCTCGAGCTGCTCGAGTTCTTCGGTGCCGAGGTCAAGTTCGATCTCCGGGGTGTCCAGTTGCACCTCGATTCCGTGCGACCCGGTCAGGAGCACGTCGGTCTGCGGCTGCGACACGTGCTGCAGGCTGGCCAGTGCCCGGCCGGAGACGAACGCGACCCGCACGCCGTCAAGGTCGAGCAGGCGCTGAACGGCTTCGCGGGTGCCTGCCACGGCGCGCGCGTCTTCGGGTTTGTCGACGTGCGGGGAGAGGGTCCCGTCGAAGTCGAGTGCCACCAGGATGTTGTCGGCGCGGCTGAGATCCTTGAGCGCACCGGCGAGGGTGTCGGGGATCCCGGGACGCACTCCCGCTCCTTCAGACAGGGTGCGCAGGAACGACGACGACCACGCGGCGACATCGTTATCGAACACCTTGCGGCGGAGCGCGCGCATCCGTCGGAGCCGCTCCTGGCGCGGCATCGCAACGGCACGGAGGATAGCGGCCTTCACGCCGTCGATGTCGTGCGGGTTGATCAGCACGGCCTGTTTGAGCTCGTCGGCGGCGCCCGCGAACTCGCTCAGCACGAGCACGCCGTCCCGGTCGAAGCGCACGGCAACGTATTCCTTGGCGACGAGGTTCATACCGTCGCGGAGGGCGGTCACCAGCATCACGTCGGCGGCGAGGTACAGCGCCACCATTTCCTCGCGCGGGTAACCGTGGTGGTGGTAGCTGATGGCCGTGTGGCTGATGGTGGAGAAGTCGCCGTTGAGGCGGCCGACGGCCAGTTCGATCTCGTCGCGCAGGGCGATGTAGGGGCCGACGCGCTCCCGGGAGGGGCTGGCCACCTGCACCAGGGTGACGTCTTCCACGCTCAAATCGCCGTCGGCCAGCAGCTCGCCGAACGCCTTGATGCGGTGGGCGATGCCCTTGGTGTAGTCGAGCCGGTCCACACCCAGCATGATCGTCTTGGGGTTGCCGAGGTCTTCCCGGATCTGGCGCGCCCGCTCCTGGATCTCGGGGCGCCGCGCCAGTTCCTCGTAGGCGGCGGCGTCGATGGAGATCGGGAAGTGCTTGGCGATCACCCGGCGGTGCTTGCCGTCGAGAGCGGGAACGTCGATGGCGCTGCCCCGGGTCGGGTAGCCGTAGAGGCGGCGCACGGCGCTGGAAAAATTGCCGGCGTCGGCGAGGCGCTGGAAACCGATCAGGTCGGCGCCGAGTAGGCCGTCGAGAATCTGTTTGCGCCAGGGCAGCTGGGCGTAGATCCCGTAGGGCGGGAAGGGGATGTGATTGAAAAAGCCGATCACGAGGTCCGGGCGCTCGTCGCGCAGCATCCGTGGCACGAGCTGCAACTGGTAGTCGTGCACCCACACCGTGGCCCCGGGGGCGGCGACGGCAGCGGCAGCGGCAGCGAAGCGGCGGTTCACCCGCACATAGGCCTCCCACCATTCGCGGTGGAAGCTCGGGGGTGCGATCACGTCGTGATACAGCGGCCAGATGGTGTCGTTGGAAAAGCCCTCGTAGTATTCCTCCAGCTCCGACTCGCCCAGCCGAACCGGAACAATCGAAATGCCGTCGTTCTCGAACGGCTCGAACGTGCGGTCGGCGATGCCGGGCCAGCCCACCCAGGCTCCGTCGGAGCTGCGCATCATGGGCTCGAGAGCGGTGACCAGACCGCCCGGCGAGGTGCGCCAGCTCTCGGTTCCGTCTTCGGCAACCTCGATCTCGACCGGGAGGCGGTTGGAGACCACGACCAATGAATAAGTGGAGTTCGGTGCGACGGATGCTGTGGGCTCGGCTGGAGAAGAAATGAGATCGTCCGTTCCGGCGCACGCGGTTCACGATCGCCTTGGTGGACTTCCAAGGCTACCAGCGGGTCCGAATTGGTTGCCGGCCCGGTCTTTCGCTTGCCGCTTCCCGGCATGGTGACAACTCAAAGGTAATGAGCGTATTTTGACCGTTGGATCGTGTCGTTTTGTTGCGCGAACCCACGAGAATTGTTTAATCAAAGGCGGACCCATGGACCTGAATTTCCTGCTGGGCGGGGTGCTGATCGCAGTCGCGATCATCGGCCTCGGTGTCTTCGTCTCGTTCTTCGTTCTGGTGCGGGCGCTGTACAGGAGAATTCGCCGCAGCCGCACGCTCTCCGGCGCGGTGCTGCGCTCTCGCACCCGCCTCAGTTGGGGACCGCAGCACGAGGTTCTGAAGCTGCAGTTGCGGCTGAAGGAATCCCTCGACAGCGGGCAGGCAGCCCTCGACCTGGCCCGGCAGGGCTCAGGTCCACTCGGTGAGCTCCCCGGACTCTTCCGTCGCATTCAGAGTGAGGGCGACACCCTGCAATCGCAGTTGCGGCTCCTGACGAGCGAAACGGATTCGGTCGTGCTCGCCGAGGCACTGCCAGTGGCCGGCCGGCGCGTCGAACATCTGGCCGGGTTGGTGCGCCGACTGCGCTCGGCCGTCGCCGCCGGTCTCGGAGACCTCACCGATGACACCCTCACGACACTGCACTCCGAGGTCGACCAGGAGGTTGCCGCGCTCCGAGCCGGAGTTGCGGAGTTGCGCTCACTCAACGGCAACGACGCACCCTCCGCGCCGCGTCGGCACCTACCCACAGACCGACTCATCAGGGGGAACGAATCATGAGCCTCTCGTCACGGCTGCGCATCATCCTTCGCAGCAAGTCCCACCGCGCCCTGACCCGGCTCGAAGACCCTCGCGAGGCCCTCGACGACAGCTACGAGCAACAGGTGAAGATGCTCCACCAGGTGCGGCAGGGGCTCGCCGAAGTCGCGACGGCCAAGAAACGGATCGAGCTGCAGGGGCAGGAAATGGGCGGCCGCTACCAGCGGCTGGCCGACCAGGCGCAGGAGGCCCTGAACCAGGGTCGGGAAGACCTGGCCCGCACGGCGCTGGAACGCCGCTCACTTCTCGAGGCGCAGGTGGCAGCGATCCGGGACCAGTACCTTGCGTTGGCAGGGCAGCAGGCGCAACTGCAAGACAATGAGCGGCGTCTCGCGGAACGGGTCGCTGCGTTCCGCACCGAAAAGGAGACGATCAAGGCCACTTATGCTGCCTCCCAAGCACGGGTCAAGGCCAACGAAGCCGCGGCGGGCATCGGCTCGAACATGAGCACTGTCGGTGCCGACCTTGACCGGGCCAAGGACCAGGTCGACCAGATGCAGGCCCGCGCCGCCGCCACCGATGAGCTCCTCGCCAGTGGCGCCCTGAGCGATGTCACGGCTCCGCCCGACGCGGACCTCGACAGGCAACTGTCGGCCGGTGCCACCACAGCGGATGTCGACCGACAGCTTCAGGCGATGAAGACCGCCCGCGCGGCCAACCGGGGCCACGGCTCCGGCTCCGGCTCCGGCACTCGCGGCGGAACCGACGCCTGGTTGAGTATCGGGCAGGGTCCGTCGGCACCCTGACGAAAAGCGAAACCCGGCGTCAGCTGCGTGCCTGCGACAGGCCGAACGACCGTGCGCCGCGCCGGCTGGCGACGGTCCAGTACGAGGCCAGAACGCTCACCAGCGCGAAGATCACCAGGATGGCCGCCGGCCCGCCGGCGCTGCCGCCTCCCCCGGAGACGATGGTCTGCATCCCCTGTACCGCCCAGGTAAGGGGAAGGAACGGGCTGATCACCTGGAACGGCGCCGACACCAGCTCGATCGGGTAGAGCCCACCCACCGCGGTGAGCTGCAGCGCGAGCAGCACCAGGGAGAGCACGATGCCGATCCGGCCGAACGCTGCCGTGAGGAAGTGGTGCACCGCCGCGAACACGAGTGCCAGGAACACCGCGAAGGCCAGGGTGGACGGCAGGATCGACCACGAGACGCCGAGCGTGCTGTGCAGCAGCACCACCACCACCACGGCCTGCGCCGCGGCGATTCCGAACGCGCGGCCGAGACTTCGGGCCACGAGGCCGCCGGTCGAGGCGGTCGAGGCCAGTGCGATCGCGGATAGCGGTTTCATCACCAGGAAGATGGCCAGGGCGCCGATCCACAGGCCGATCGGTACGAAGACCATACCGATGACCGGTCCGATCGACGCGAAGGCGTTGTCACGCTCCGCGGTGATGCCGACCGGTTCGGAGACGACGGCCGCGGTCGTCCCCGGGTCGGTGTCGCGCAGCGGGGCCGCGCTGTCCGCGCCGTCCTGCAGTCCGCTGGCGAGTTCGACTGCCCCCGATTCGAGGAGCCGAGCGCCTGCGGCGGCATCCGTTGTTCCGGTGGCCAGCTGGGAGAGGCCGGTGGAGATTCCGGCGACCCCGGTGGCGAGATCGCTTGCGCCACCTTGCAGATCGCTGCCTCCGGCGGAGAGCAGGCTCGCACCGCTGGCGCTCTGAGACAGGCCGCCGAGCACACCCTCGATGCCCGGGCCGGCCTGGCTGATGCCCGGGCTCTGAGCGGCGAGGGCATCAAGTCCTCCCTGCAACGCACGCAGGGCCGGCGCGTAGTCGGCGACCCGCGGGTCGCTCTGCATGGCGGCGTTCAGCTGCCGGAAACCGTCGGCGCTGGCTTCTACCCCGGCCGCGTAGTCCGGCAAACCGGTCGCGAGCGGGGCCAGTCCCGCCGCGCCCACGTTCAACTGGGTCAGTCCGTCGCTCAGACCGGAGACGCCCTGGGTGTACTCGGTCACTCCGGAGGAGAAGGTGGCGGCGCCGGCCGCGGCCGAGGAGGCCCCGGAGGCCGCGGCGGCGGTGCCGCCGGCCAGAGAATCGAGCCCGGTGGCCACCCCGGTGACGCCGTTCGAGACCTGAGCCGCGCCATCCGCCGCCTGGGTCAGTGACTCACCCAGCACGGCCAGGTTCGTGTAGAGCCCGTTGAGGTACTGCGAAGTGATTTCGCGGCCGAAGACACCCGACATGGCCGTGCCCACCGACTGGGCCACGGATCCGGCCAGGAACGAGTGCGCGTCATCCGTGCGGATGCCCAGGTCGGCCTGGGTGGGAGTCGCCCCACCCAGGGAGGTCACCGACGCCGAGAAGTCCTTCGGGATCGTGAGCACCGCGTAGGCGTCGCCGGAGGCAAGGGCCGCCGCGGCATCCGTCGAGTTGGAGATGGTCCAGGCGAACCCGGTGGTCGGGGCTCCGTCCGCGGTCGGTTTGGTGAGCTCAGTCACCAGCAGGCGGCCGGCGAGCACCGGCTGTTCCGTGCCGTCGGGCAGCGTGGTGGTGACGATCTCGTCATTGTTGACGACGATCGCCGGCAGGGTGTCCACGCGCTGGTCGGCCGTGGCGAGGGCTCCGGCGAAGAGGCCGGCCACAGCCAGCGGCACCACGATCAGGCCTGCCAGCAGGGCCCCGAAGGCCCCTCGGCGCTGCCCGGGAGTGCGGCTGAACAGTTTTTCAAGCCTGGCGCTCATCGCTGCAGGGCCTTTCGGTCAAGGGAATCGAGGTCAATGGTCTGCAGCGGGCGGGCGCCGCGGTAGACCGGGGTGGCCTCAGGGAAGGAGGCGGATCCGAGGATGAGGGTGGTCGCTGCCGGGGCGAGGGTCGCCAACACCTGCACGAGGTCCTGCCCCGCCGGGTCGACGGGAAGCCCCTCACCCAGGTCGACGATGACGACGCCCGGGGTCTCGGTGAGGGCCGCTGCCACAAGAACGGCCGCGCGGCCGAGGGCGGACAGCGACGAAACGGTGGTTCCTGCAACGATCGAGTCGGAGGCAAGGTCGCTCCGACCGGTGCCGAGCGCGCCGTTCAAGCGCGCGACCCATCCGGTGAGCAGCGAGCGGCGTGACGCGGCGCGGTACCACGGATGTGCCAGGTCCAGCCGTTCGGCCAGCAGCTCACCCACGGTGAGCCCGTTGTCGCGGCTGTCGCCCACGTCGGCGAGCGCCACCGTGCGCAGGGCGCGGCTGCGCTCGGACGGCAGCGGAGATCCCAGGACCTGGATGCGGCCGAACACCGGGTCGAGTCGGCCGGCCAGCGTGGCGGCGACGACGCGGCGATGGGTGTCGGTTCCGGTCAGCAGCACGACTGCGCCGGAGTCGATAGCGAAGTCCATCGGCCCGAAGGGACTCTCGGGCAGCCCGAATACGGCTTCCTCGGCCGTGATGGCGTGCGTCTCACTCGTGGCCCACTCCTTATCGGCCAGGTGCTGGCGCAGACCCTCACCCTCGATGTCGACGTTGGGCAGGATGCGGGAGAGCCAGCGCGGCAGCCACCAGGCGGCATCGCCGGCGAGCGCCATGGCCGCCGGCACCAGCGTCATCCGCACCAGGAACGCGTCGAGGAAGACTCCGACGGCGAGCGCGAACGCGATGCCCTTGATCGCCCCCGTGCCCTCGGGAACGAAGGCGAAGAAGACGAAGAACATGATCAGGGCGGCGGCCGTGACCACGCGGGCGGCGTGGGAGAACCCGTGCACGATGGATTCCCGGGTCAGCCCTGTCTTCACGAACTCCTCCCGCATGCCGGAGACGAGGAACACCTCGTAGTCCATGGCCAGGCCGAAGAGCACGGCCATCAGCAAAATCGGCAGGAAGCTCAGGATCGGCCCTGGGGTTTCCACCCCGAGCAGCTCGGAGAACCAGCCCCACTGGAAGATCGCCACGGTCGCGCCGATCGACGCGGCCACCGACAGGAGGAAACCGAGGGCCGCCTTGATCGGCACGAAGATCGAGCGGAACACCATCGTCAGCAGGATGATCGAGAGCCCCACCACGATCAGCGCGAACGGCACGAGGGCGTTGCTGAGACGGTTGGAGATGTCGATCGACACGGCGGTCGCTCCGGTCACCGCAATCGGGGTGCCCAGGTCGGCATCGATCGACGGTGCCAGATCGCGGATGGCCTGCACGAGCGCCTTGGTCTCAGGCGCGTTCGGAGCGCTGTCGGGCATGACCTGGATGATGGCGGTGTCGACGGTCGGGTTCGGGGTGCCCGTGCCGACGAAGGCGACGTCGGGCAGGGTACGTAGAGCCGCGCCGATGGTGTCGAGGTCACCGAAGATATCCGTCGTCTGGGTGATGTCGACGACGACGATCAGCGGACCGTTATAGCCCGGCCCGAAGCCCTCCTCGAGCATGGTGAACGCCTCCCGTTGCGTCGACCCGGCCGGTTCGGACGCCCCGTCGGGTAGGTTCAGATCGAGGCTGAGGGCCGGGATCGCCAGCGTGCCGAGCACGCCCACGACAAGGAGCACGGCCACGACCGGCGCCTTGAGCACGAGGTTCACCCAGCGGTGGCCGAGCGTGGGCCGTCCGGTGTCGGGACGGGTGGCCCGGCGGTGTGCCCGGCTGCCGGCCTTGGGGGTGAGTCGTCTCTTGGCGAGGCCGAGCACGGCCGGGAGGAGCGTGACCGCCACGAAGATCGAGACCAGTACGGCGAAGGCTGCGCCGAGCCCCATCACGCTCAGGAACGGGATGCCGACCACGAGCAGCCCGAGCAGGGCGATGATCACGGTGATCCCGGCGAAGACCACGGCGCTGCCGGCGGTGGCCACGGCCGAGGCCGCCGAGTCGTGGGGTTCAGCCCCGTTGGCGAGCTGCGTGCGGTGCCGGGACAGGATGAAGAGTGCGTAGTCGATGCCGACGGCGAGCCCGAGCATCAGGGCGAGCATGGGCGCCGTGCTCGAGACGGGCACGAACGCGGAGATCACGGTGATGCCACCGATGGCGACGCCGACCCCGATCAGGGCCATCAGCAGCGGCATCCCGGCGGACACGAGCGAGCCGAACGTGATCACCAGCACAACACCGGCAAAGATCAGGCCGAGCACCTCGGAGATGGTGATGCCGAAGGTGTTGTCCTGGAAAACCTGGCCGCCGAAGGCAACCTGGAGGCCAGCCTCCTCGGCGATGTCCCGCGTACCGGTCACTTCGTCGAGGGTTTCCGCGGTGACCTCGGTCGACAGACCGGACAGCTGCACCTGGCTGAAGGCGCTCTCCGAGTCGTCTGAGATCGCACCCGACGCGTATTCGTCATAGGGGGTCAGCACCGAGTCGACGCCGGGCACGTCCGCGAGTTCGGCCGCCATGTCAACGATGGCCGTGCGGTAGGGCTCGTCGGTGACGGATGCCCCGTCCGGCGCCGTGTAGACAACCTGCACCGCGGCGCCGGCCGCCTGCGGGAACACCTCGCCGAGCTTGTCGATGGTGTCTTGGGATTCCGTTCCGGGAATCGCGTAGGACTCCTGGGTCTGGCCACCGAGGGACACGCCCGCGCCGAGGATCCCAACCAGCAGGATGGCCCAGATGCCCAGCACCAGGCCCGCGCGTCGGTAGGCGAAGTGGCCAATTCGATAGAGAAGGGTTGCCATGAGTGCTACTTCCGGGACGGGGTGGTGCGAACGGTGACGGGGGCAAGCAGTTCGGTGATGACGGCCAGCAGGGCAGGTCGTACCTCCTCGACGGGGGCGATCTCCTCGCCGAGGAAGGTCATGCCGGCCACCAGGGTGTAGGCGGCCCCACCGAGGGCGATACCGAAGCGGATGCGGTCTTCGGTGCTCGCCTCGCCGTGGCACAGCGTGTCGGAGAGGCGCACGATCAGCACCCCGGCCCGATCGATCACGGGGATGCCGCGCAGCGACTGGGACTGGTTGATGAAGGTGTGCAGCTCGAGACGGAATTCGAGGATGAAGTCAATGAAGTCGTTCACGAACCGGCTCCGCGACAGGGCGGTCTCCGGGGCGGCGAGGAAACGTTCGAGAATGGCCTCCAGCCGGTCGACCGCCGGGGCCAGCACCTCGTCCAGGAGTGCTTCCTTGGAGGCAAAGTGGTAGAGCACGCTCGACTTGGAGTAGCCGGCAGCGTCGGCGATCTGCTGCAGCGAGGTGCCGACGAACCCGACCGAGGCGAACTGTTCCAACGCCGTCGTCCGCAGTTCGAGGCTGGTGCTCTGGCGGGCGTTCGGAGGCTGGGCCGCGGGGGTGTCTGAGTTCACCTGCTTACGCTAGCTGACCGATCGGTCAGAGCCTGTCCGATCGGTCAGATTGTCGGGGAATACGCAGTCGGGAACATCCGGGTAGCGTTAGGGATGGAGGTCTTCATGCGAAAGTACATTTTCAGCAGTGCCATCATTGGCGTGCTCGCCGGCGGATGGAACATCCTGCACGCCACCCGAACCGGTCCACGTGACTGGCGGCTGGCGCTGATGTGGATCGGCTGGCTGCTCAGCGCCGCGATCGCCATCGGGACCGTCATCCAGGACGCCGACGATCGCCGAATCGAGGACTAACTCCCTCTTTCTCGGCGTGTCAGCGCGGGCCACTCCGGACCGCGCGGCAGACTGGGAAGTTCACGGGAACGTTAGCTGAAAGGGGCTCCCGATGTTTGGTCGTCGACGTCGCGTCGTACCGGTCGCACCGGTCACTCCCCCGCCCGTACCCGAACTCAGTGACGCTCAGGTTCTCGAGCTTCTGCACACCCAGATCGCTCATCTCGTGGGTGCCCAGGGCCAGTGGACGCTGGTGCCTCGCAGCAGCGACGACACCGACGTGATCTTCCACGGTCTGAAGGCACACCAGATCGCCGCGTCCCTGGCCGCCGTGCTCCGCACCGAAACCGCCGTGTTGCGCGGCGAGGTCATCGCCGAGCCCACCGCACTCCCCTTCACTCCCGGCCCGATCTCGGTCTGGGCCGAACCGGAGCGCCCCGCCGTGCAGGCAGCCGCACCTGCGACATCCGTCGCCCTACCTCGCTTCTCTGCCGCTGCCCCCGACTCCGCCCTGGATCACGCCAGGCTCGTAGCCTGACCCTGTCTGCCTCGGTCCCGCCGCGGTGTTGTCCCGCGTTACCCTTGGCCCGAACGGCGTTGGCCTGGCCGACGTTATAGAGTTCCGCCGTTTTCTTTGTAGGTCTTCTTCGGGATCGGCACGGCGTGCGATTCTAGATTGAAGAACATGACTACCAGCGCCCCCATCGCCCGCACCATGGCACCCCGCATTCTGACCGTTCGCGATCTTGCGCAGATCGCCATTTTCGCCGCGCTGATCGCAGCTCTCGGCCTGCCAGGGGCTCTGAGTATCGGGGCGGTGGCCGTGCCGATCACCTTCCAGACCCTCGGGGTCATGCTGGCCGGCGCCGTGCTCGGGGCGCGCAAGGGCTTCTTCGCCGTGCTCCTTCTTCTCGCGCTCGCCGCGGCCGGTCTGCCGCTTCTGTCGGGC
>JBBQDC010000011.1:0-37659 GCA_038319305.1 Actinomycetales bacterium
CCGCCGGCCGGCGGCATTGGGCATCAGCCTTCCGGCACCGGGGCCTGTGGCCCGCCCCCGTGGCGGGGGCGCTCGCGGGGCCGCGCCCCACGGCACGGATGATCGCATTCCTGCCCGTCGTGGGTGTTCTGTTCGGTAGCCTGCTGGGTTTCAACACGCTGCAGACGCTGTTCCTCAGTCCGCCCGGCTGGGCCTGCCTGGCCGGGGGTGCCGCCCTGATGCTGGCGGCGGACCGCTGGAACCGGCGGCTTGTGCACTCCGCCCGGGCGCGGGACCCGACCCCCGGGCTCGAACTGGACCTCACTGCCATCGCCATGACCGGTGGCGGATCCGTCGACCGTGCCCGGGCTCTGGTCGATGCGGCGGCAGAGCGGTTCGCCCTGCACCGCGCGGAGTCGGCGGCCACCATCGATCGGGTGCTCGCGCTGTCGGTGCGCGCCGGAGTGCCGGCCGCGGAGCTGTTGCGCAGCGAGGCGGACCAGCTGCGCCGGCAGGCTCGCAGCGACGGCCAGCACCGGGCCGCCACCCTCGCGGTCACGCTCATGATTCCGCTCGGCGTGTGTGTGCTGCCCGCTTTCATGCTGGTCGGAGTGCTTCCGTTGTTGATGACCGTCCTCTCGTCCACAGTCCTCGTTTTCTGAAGTTGTGCACCGGTGCGGGCTGGCTCCGAGGCTCCGCACCTTGCCCGCGCCAGTCTGAGACCACTCGTGCCGCCCACACACCGCGTCGCCCGACGCGAGAAGGAGACGAACGAATGAACACCATCACGCCCAGCACCGCTTCCACCACCACCAAGGGTTCGGGGACCACCCACCCCGGCTACGGTCACGACTCTCTTCGCGGAGCCGCACCCCGTCTTCCGCGGCCGGATCGATTCCGGCTGCCGCGTGGCCTGCGCTCAGAAACGGGTGCGGCCACCGCCGAATACGCCGTGGCCACGATGGCGGCAGTCGGCTTCGCCGGCCTGCTAATCGTGATCTTGCGCGGTGACGAGGTGCGTGGCATCCTGACCGATCTGGTGCGCAGTGCGCTCTCTGTGGGGTAGACGTCGGCCGGAAGGGTATCCCGAAGGCGATCTGGTTAGTCGCCGAGGCACCCGACGCCGGGCCGGTTCAAGCGATCGTGGCAGTGTCACCGCCGAATTCGCCACGGTGGTGCCCGCTGTGCTGCTGGTGCTCGCCTGCTGCCTGGGTGCCCTGCAGGTGGTCGGCCAACAGGTGCGCCTCACCGATGCCGCGGCCGACGCCGCCCGGTCCCTCTCTCGCGGCGACAGCGTCGACCGGGCTGCGGGGCTGGTGCAGCAGGCGGTGCCGGGAGCCTCGATGACCCCCGAGGGCCGGGGCGAGTATGTCTGCGTGAACCTGCGCGCACCGAGCTCATTCGGCGCGTTCGCGGCTCTCGGCCTCACGCTCCGGGCAGGGTCCTGCGCGCTCGGGGGCGGATTGTGATGCCCCGGCGTGTGCGTGCTCGGACTCTGCGGCCGCGGCCTGTGTCAGCGCCCGAGCGCGGCTCGGGCACGGTGCTCATGCTCGGGGTGCTGGGGGCGGTCATGCTGCTGACGGCGGTGCTGCTGCCCCTGTTCGCGGCGCTGGTGGTCGGCCAGGCGGTGCAGGGGGCAGCGGATGCGGCGGCGCTCGCCGCCGCCGACACCGCCTCGGGGGCCGTGGCCGGGGTTCCCTGCGCAGCGGCGGCCGAGGCGGCGAGGATGAACGGGGCATCCGTCACCGTCTGCACGGTGGACGGGCTGATCGCGTCGGTGACGGCCGTGCGCGGCTACCTCGGTTTCGACTTGGGCGCACACGCACGAGCCGGGCCGCCCGATTCGCCCGGCGGTCCCGACTCGCCGGCCGGCTGACCGTGGCTCAGCCGAAGATGGCCTCGATGTAGCGGTAATCGACGGCGGTGGGTCGCTCGGGGAATTCGGTGGAGTCGAATTCGAGTCCGGAGCCGCGCAGATAGAGGTAGCGCTTGTTGCCGTCGGCGGGGATCTCGAGTCGCGGCCGCGGATCTCCGGATTCCAGGAACTCGGTGGTGACTGTCTTGCCTTGTAGGGGACCGTCCGTGAGCTTCGCGGTGTACGTGCCCGTTGTTGATTTCGCCATGCTCCAATTGTCTCCGTCAGCGCTGGCCTGGCAACCCCCAAAGGCTTTCGCCGGGAGTACTCGATTAGGCAGGCACCATATTGCAGTGTGTATGGTGTGCCTTGGCCCACTTGGACCCGTACCTATAAAGAGGAGTCTGGTGCCAGGCACTAAGAAGCTGGTCATTGTCGAATCGCCGACGAAGATGAAGTCGATCGCCGCCTATCTGGGCGACGGCTACGAGGTTTTGTCCTCGGTTGGTCATATTCGCGACTTGATTGAGCCCAAAAACCTGCCGCCCGAACTGAAAAAGGGCCCGCTCGGCAAGTTCTCTGTCGACGTCGATAACGGCTTTGAGCCGTACTACGTCGTGTCCGACGCGAAGAAGAAGACCGTGGCCGAACTCAAACGGGCCATGAAGAACGCCAACGAACTCCTGCTCGCAACTGATGAGGACCGCGAAGGCGAGGCCATCGCCTGGCACCTGCTGCAGGTCCTGCAGCCCAAGGTTCCGGTTAAGCGCATGGTCTTCCACGAGATCACCAAGGAAGCGATCCTTCAGGCGAAGGACAACACCCGCGATCTCGACACCGCCCTCGTCGACGCGCAGGAGACCCGGCGCATCCTCGACCGCATCTACGGCTACGAGATTTCCCCCGTGCTCTGGCGCAAGGTCGGCCCTGGGCTGTCCGCCGGACGCGTGCAGTCCGCGGCCACCCGCCTCGTCGTCGAGCGCGAACGCGAACGTCTCGCGTTCGTGTCGGCCGGCTACTGGGACCTCATCGCGCAGCTCGCCCCCGGTGCGTCCCGGGCGGATGCCGCGTTCCAGTCCAAGCTCGTTCGCCTGGGCGGAGAGCGCATCGCCTCCGGCGGCGATTTCGACGACCTCGGTCGGCTCAAGCCGAAGGTGGCGGCCGTCACGCTCGACGAGGCATCCGCCCTCGCCCTGGCCACCGCCCTCAAGGAACCGTCGGTCGCCCTGACCGTGACGAAGGTGGCCTCCAAGCCCTACCGTCGCAGCCCGGCCGCGCCCTTCACCACCTCGACCCTGCAGCAGGAAGCGGCCCGCAAGCTGCGCTTCACCGCCCGCCAGACCATGAGCGTGGCGCAGTCGCTCTACGAAAACGGTTACATCACCTATATGCGAACCGACTCGCCGTCGCTGTCGCAGCAGGCGACCACGGCTGCGCGTACCCAGGCGTCGGCGCTCTACGGCCCCGAAACGGTGCCTGACAAGCCCCGCCTCTATAAGGGCAAGAGCAAGAACGTCCAGGAGGCGCACGAGGCGATCCGCCCGTCCGGTGACACGTTCCGCACTCCGGCGGCGCTCGCCTCCACCCTGCGCGGCAATGACTTCAAGCTCTACGACCTGATCTGGAAGCGCACCGTCGCCTCGCAGATGGCGGACGCAACGGGATCGACCGCGTCGGTCACCATCGCGGCCGGGCCGACCGGCACGTCACCGCACCCCGCCGCATCCGGGGCACTCGCGGAGTTCGCCGCCAGCGGCACCGTGATCACGTTCCGCGGCTTCATGCTCGCCTACGAGGAATCCCGCGACGAGGAGCGCAACGCTCCCACCGACGCCACAGAGTCCAAGCTGCCGCCGCTGACCGAGGGTCAGAAGCTGACCCTGCTCGACGTGGAGGCCAAGGGCCACGAGACCACCCCGGCCGCCCGCTACACCGAGGCGAGCCTGGTCAAGAAGCTCGAGGAGCTCGGCATCGGCCGCCCGTCGACATATGCGTCGATCATCTCCACCATCACCGACCGCGGCTACGTCACCCCGCGCGGTCAGTCGCTGGTGCCCAACTGGATCGCCTTCTCCGTCGTGCGCCTGCTGGAGGAATACTTCTCCGACCTGGTCGAATACGACTTCACCGCCGAGATGGAAGACGACCTCGACCGCATCGCCGACGGCAAGGCCGACCGCGTGGACTGGCTGACCAGCTTCTACTTCGGTTCCGACAAGCACCGCGGCCTGCGCCAGGTCATCGACAACCTCGGCGAGATCGACGCCCGCAGGGTCAATTCGATGCCTATCGGCGACGACATCACCCTACGCATCGGCAAGTACGGTCCCTACCTCGAGGTCATCGACCCTCACGCTGCACCGGATGCCCCGCCGCGTCGGGTGAACATCCCACCGAACCTGGCCCCCGACGAGCTGACCCCGGCGAAGGCCCGGGAACTCATCGACGCGCCGGTGATCACCGACCGTGTGATCGGCGAGAACCCCGAGAACGGCAAGCGCATCGTGGCGAAGGATGGCCGGTTCGGCCCCTACGTCACCGAGCTGGAGCCCGAGCCTGAGGTTGTCGAACCCGGCGAGACCATCGACCCGGTCACCGGCGAAGTGACCCTGCTCGCCGATTCGGCCGCCGCCGAGGCTGCCCAGGCGACCACGGCCGCCGCGGCGAAGCCCAAGCGCAAGGCCGCAGCCAAGAAGGTCGCCGCGGTGAAACCCCGCACGGCCTCACTGTTCAAGACCATGGACCTGGCCACAATCGACCTCGACACGGCCCTGCACCTGCTCGCCCTGCCGCGTGTGGTCGGCATCGACCCGGAGACCGGCGCGGAGATCACCTCCCAGAACGGCAAGTTCGGCCCCTACCTCAAGAAGGGCGTCGATACCCGGTCGCTGACCAGCGAAGACCAGATCTTCGAGATCGATCTGGCCGGCGCGATCGAACTGTACGCCCAGCCCAAGTACGGCGCCCGGCGGGCGTCGAGCGCGCTCAAGGAGTTCGAGGCTCCCGACCCCGAGAGCGGCAAGGCGATCAAGATCAAGGACGGCCGGTTCGGCGCCTACGTCACCGACGGCGTGACCAACGCCACCATCCCGAAGGCCGAGACGGTGGAGGAGGTCGACTTCGACCGCGCCGTGCAGTTGCTCGCCGACAAGCGCGCCAAGGGCCCGGCCGTGAAGAAGGGGCCCGCGAAGAAGGCCCCCGCGAAGAAGAAGGCGGCGGTCAAGAAGGGCCCGGCCAAGAAGACGGCCGTGAAGAAGCCGACCCCGTCGGGTGCCACCACGACCGTGCGCGCCGCGCGCACTCCGGCCCAGAAGGCCGCGACCGCGGCCAAGGCTGCGGCGACCCGGGCTGCCACCGCGGCCGCGAAGGCGACGGCACAGAGCTCCTCGCAGTCGTGACCACAGACGTGCCGGAAGCAACGACCACTGACGCCGCAGCAGGAGTGACCGGTGCCGTGCCGGCCGGGCTCTTCATCACCCTCGAGGGTGGTGACGGCTCGGGCAAGACGAGCCAGTCACAGCTCCTCACCGAGTGGCTCGAGCAGCGCGGGCGCACCGTGCTGCGCACCCGTGAGCCCGGCGGCACCGAGGTGGGCGTCGCTATCCGCGAGATCGTGCTGCACCACCGCGGCGAGATCGCGCCTCGGGCCGAGGCTCTCCTCTATGCCGCCGACCGGGCCCAGCACATCGCGACCGCCGTGCGGCCGGCGCTGTCCCGCGGCGAAGTGGTGATTCAGGACCGCTACCTGGACTCATCCGTCGCCTATCAGGGTGCCGGCCGGGTGCTCGACGCCACCGAGGTGCGCGACCTGTCGCTCTGGGCGGCGGAGGGGCTGTTGCCCGCGCTGACCATCCTGCTCGACCTCGACGAGACCGTTGCGCGCGGCCGGCTCAATGCCGAGAACAAACGCTTCGACCGGCTCGAGGCGGAGAAGAGTGACTTCCACGGCCGGGTGCGCGCCGCCTTCCTCGCCCTGGCCGCCGCCGAGCCCGAGCGGTTCCTGATCGTGGATGCTGCGCTGCCGATGGCCGAGATCGCCGCCGTCATTCGCGATCGGGTTGCCGCGCTGCTCTGAGCGTCGACCGCTCCGAACGTCGACCGCTCTAAGCCCTCTGTCACCGACGAAAGGTACTCTAGTTCGATGACGGTGTGGGATGGCCTGACAGGTCAGGCGAGTGCGATCGCGATCTTCCGCGCGGCCGCCGAACGGTCGAGCGACGGTGACGCGCAGGCACGCGCCGGGTCAGCCATGACGCACGCCTGGCTGATCACCGGGCCGCCCGGGTCGGGCCGCTCCAACCTTGCATTCGCGTTCGCGACCGCCCTGCTCAGCCCCGGCACCGACGACGGCGACGAGAGCGCCCGCCGCCTGGTCGACGCGCGCACCCATCCCGACCTGACCGTGCTCTCCACCGAGGGCGTCATCATCAAAATGGACTCGGTCAAGGAGGCCGTGAGGCGGTCGCAATACTCACCGTCGACGGGCCGCTACCGGGTGGTCGTCGTCGAAGACGCCGACCGCATGGTCGAGCGCACCTCCAATGTTCTGCTCAAGGCCCTGGAAGAGCCGCCCGAGCGCACCGTGTGGATCCTCTGCGCTCCCAGCGAGGCCGACCTGCTGCCCACGATCCGGTCGCGCGTGCGGTCGGTGCGGCTGCGCGTGCCGAGCGTCGACGATGTCGCCGAGCTGCTCGTCGCCCGGGACGGGGTCGACCGGGCCACCGCCGAACGGGCGGCACGTGAGGCCCAAAGCCACATCGGCATGGCCCGCCGTCTGGCGACGAACCCCGAGGCACGCGCTCGGCGGGAGGAGACCCTGCGCGCGGCCCTCGGCATCCGTGGGGTGTCAGCGGCGGTGAACGCGGCCGCCCGGCTGCTCGCCATCGCCGGCGACGACGCGAAGGCGATCACGCTCGAACGCGACGCCGCCGAGCGCGAGGGCGTGCTGCGTTCCCTGGGCGTCGAGCCGGGACAGTCGGTTCCGCCCGGCCTGCGCGGCCAGATCAAGGCGCTCGAAGACGACCAGAAGCGGCGGGCCACCCGTAGCCTGCGCGACGGGATCGACCGCATCCTGGTTGACCTCACCTCGTTGTACCGCGACGTGATCATGGTGCAGCTCGGCCGCGAGGCCAGTGTCATCAACCGGGAACTGCTCACGGAGGTGCGTGCGGCGGGAGCCGTCTGCGCGCCCGCAGCCACGCTTTTCACCCTCGACGCAATCAAACAGGCCAGGCAGCGAATCGAATCGAACGTGGCGCCGGCTCTTGCCCTCGAGGCCATGCTCGTCTCGGCGATCCGCCGGTGACCACCTTGCCCGGCCGGCCCCGTGCCGCCTCCACAGAATGCCTGTTGCAGAAAAAGGGAATCCGTTGACCAGACGAACTCGCGTGCGCACCCTGTCGGTGCGAGCCAGGGCCACTGCCCTGGCCCTGGTGCTTACCGTGGGCCTCACCGCCTGCGTGCCGCTGTTCCTGCCGGAACAGGCGCCGACCACCTCGGTCCCGACCGGGGAAAAGGTCAGTGCCGACCTCGAACCGTTCTACAGTCAGAAGCTGAAGTGGGCGGACTGCGATTCCGGCCTGCAGTGCACCACGGCCTCGGCGCCGCTCGACTGGGCAGACCCAGGAAACGGCGAGACGGTCGACCTGGCACTGGTGCGGCATCCGGCCACGGGCACCCGGCTGGGTTCCCTGCTCGTCAACCCCGGCGGTCCCGGTGGCTCCGGCTACGACTTCGTGAAAGATTCCCTCGACTACGCGACGGATGCGAAGCTGCAGGCCGGTTTCGACGTCGTTGGATTCGACCCGCGCGGGGTGGGGCGCTCCTCGGCGGTGAGCTGTTATGAACCGGCCGAGATGGACGAGTATCTCTACGGCCTGCCCACCGCGTCGCGGGGGAGCGACGCGTGGATCCAGGAACTGTCGGCGGCCGCCGTCGACTTCGGTGCCGCCTGCCAGGAGAACACCGGCGCCCTGCTCGGACAGGTCGACAGCCTGAGCGCCGCCCGCGACCTTGACCTGCTGCGCGCCGCGCTGGGCGACAAGAAGCTCAACTTCCTCGGCTACTCCTACGGCACGTTCCTCGGCGCGACCTACGCGGACCTCTACCCCGAGCGGGTCGGGCGCCTGGCCCTGGATGGTGCACTTGACCCGTCCACCACCAACGCCGAGGTGACCCGAGTGCAGGCCACCGGGTTCGAGAATGCGCTGCGCTCCTACCTGGCCGACTGCCTGGCCGGCGAGGAGTGCCCCTTCGACGGCACCGTCGACGAGGCCATGGCTACCATCAGCGCGCTGCTCGCCTCGGTCGACGTCAGCCCGATCACGGCCACCGACGGCCGTCGCCTCGGCGCGAACACGCTGCTCACCGCCATCATCTACCCGCTCTACCAGGCCACCGCGTGGCCCAACCTGAGCAAGATGTTCGACAGCGTTCTGCGCGGCGATGCCGAGCTCGCCTTCCAATTCGCGGATGGCTACAACGGCCGGTCTGCCGACGGCAGTTACCGCGACAACGCGACCGAGGCCTTCCTGGCCATCAACTGCGTGGACTACAGCTACAACGACGATCCCGCCTCCATGCGCGCGCAGGCTGCCGAGATCGAACAGGCCGCCCCGACGATCGGCAAGTACATGGCATTCGGCGACATCGGCTGCGCCAACTGGCCCTACCAGTTCAGCGGCGAGCGGTCCGAGATCGCCGCCGCAGGCGCCGACCCGATCCTGGTCATCGGCACCACCAACGACCCGGCCACCCCTTATGTCTGGGCCGAGAACCTCTCGGAGCAGCTCGACAGCGGCCAGCTCGTCACCTTCACCGGCGAGGGGCACACCGCCTACAACAAGTCCAACGACTGCGTGAACTCGGCCGTCAACGACTACCTGCTGAAGGGCACGGTGCCGGCCGAAGACCCGATGTGCTGAGCATCCGTCTGGCTGCAGATTTGCGCTTCGTGTAAGAATTGAGGCATGTCGGTGCAACATGAGGAACCGGGTCTGCGCGAACGTAAGCGGCTCGCAACGCGGCGTGCCATCCAGCGGGCCGTTCTCACGCTCTCCTGCGATCGAGGGATCGAGAAGGTGACCGTCGAGGACATCAGCCGGCTCGCCGACGTGTCGCCGCGCACCTTCTTCAACTACTTCTCTTCGAAGGATGCCGCGCTGGTCGGCGACGAACTCGACCTCGCGTCTGAGGAGCAGATTGAGGCCTTCGTGCACGGTGGACCCGGCGGGGACATTCTGGCCCAGCTGGCCGCGCTGCTCTCGGACAGCCTCAGGAACACCGAGGGCGACCGGGAGATTCACCAGTTGCGGCGGCAGGTGATGAAGGAGAACCCGTACCTGTTCGGGATGCGGATGGCCACCCTGCGCAACTTCGAGGGCCGGCTGCAGGAGATCATCACCGGGCGCTTCGTTGCCGACCACCCCGAACTCGGCGCCGAGTCGGTGCAGCTGCAGCAGAGGGCTCTTCTCTTCACCCTGGTGGCGGTGGCTGCGCTTCGCCACGCCTGGCGGTGCTGGGCCGACGGCGATGAGGCCCGGCCCCTGGCCGAGCACGTCACGACATCCTTCGCGGACCTGTACGAGATGACCCTCAGGACCAGCTAAGCTTTGTTGCTGTGTCACCGAGGTTTTCCGAGAGGAAGAATCGTGACGCCGCCTTAGCTCAGTCGGTAGAGCGTCTCACTCGTAATGAGAAGGTCATCAGTTCGATTCTGATAGGCGGCTCCAGATATCGCGTCCTCGGCGCTCCGCTTCATCGATCCCGGCTCTGCGGCCTCGCGCAACTGCGCAATTGGCGCGCCCCGCTGGCGCAGAGCCCCGCTCGCCACCCGAACGCGCCTCCTGCGCCGCTTCGCGCCAGGCGTGCCAGGCTCGGAGCGACGCAACTGGCGCGCATGGGTGACGCAGCAGAGATCATTGGGGTCCCACCGGCGTACCGCCGGACGAGCAGGTCGATCCTCTACCTCACGGTCGATCGGGTGGGAACAGAATTGTTTCGTCCGTGGAGGTTCGCAGTTCTGAGCGCACGAAGTCGAACACGATGTACTGATCGCGACGCTGGATACCTGCGTAGTGTGGCCGAGCCTGCAACGGGATTTCCTGCTCTCGCTGGCCATCGAGCAGATTTATCGCCCCACCTGGAACAGCGCGATCCTCGCGGAGCTCGAGTTTCACGAGGCCCGAAAGTTTCGCACCCTGGGCGTTCCGATCGGGAAGGCTACAGAACGTGCTCACGGTCCGGTGCGGCCGGTGCGGCCGGCACTCTCATCGGCGGATACGTCACGACGTATCTGAACTGGCGCTGCAATCGCCAGAAATCGCCGGCCAGTCGATTGAGCCCCTCGGGTTGTCCATCGTCCCAACTCGGCAATGTGAACATGTCCAGCGTCGGGGAGAAAGAGACGAGCGAAGTCGGCGGACTGCAGGGCGTAGTCCAGAACCTTGGCTCGTCCCTGGGCACCGCGCTGATCGGTTCGGTGCTGATCGCGTCGCTCTCCGCTTCCTTCCTCGGCGCGGTGGACGCCAGCGATCTCCCGGACGCCGTGAAGGCGGAGGTGAGCGTGAGCACCGAGTCCGCCGTTGGCATCGTTCCGGTATCGAGCGTGGACCAAATCGTCCAGGAGGCAGGTCTCTCGAGCGCCGAGAGCGCTCAGCTGACCTCGATCTACGGCGACTCGCAAGTGTCCTCCCTGCGGGCATCATTCTTCGACCTGATCATATTTTCGCTGGCGTCGCTGCTGTTCTCGAAGAACGTCCCGACGGTCGTGGTTGGTGGTCGTCGCACGAAGCAGGAGAAGACGGTGAATCGACGCACAGGAGGCTCTCGAAGCCCCTCCTCGCAACGAACGGTCGGGCATCCGCACTCGCTAGGCTGATCCCATGACCGACGCAATTCGCTGGGGAATCCTGGCAACAGGCGGAATCGCCCACGCATTCACCAACGACCTCGTCCTGAACGGGTTTCACGTGCAGGCCGTCGGTTCCCGTTCGCAGGCTTCGGCGGATGCCTTCGCGGCCGAGTTCGGCATTCCCTCGGCTCATGCGAGCTACGAGGCCCTGGCCGCAGACCCGGATGTCGACATCATCTACATTTCGACCCCGCATCCGTTCCACGCCGAGAACGCCCGGCTCGCCCTGAATGCCGGCAAGCATGTGTTGATCGAGAAGCCGATCACCCTGAACGGGGCCGAGGCGCGCGAGATCGTCGACCTCGCGGCGACCCGGGGGCTGCTGGTTCTCGAAGGCATGTGGACTCGCTTCCTGCCGCACATGGTTCGCATCCGCGAGATCATCGCCGCCGGCACCCTCGGCGACGTGCACACGCTGATCGCCGACCACACCCAGGACCTGCCGGATGACCCGGCGCACCGACTGAATTCGATGGACCTCGGCGGTGGGGCTCTCCTTGACCTCGGCATTTACCCGTTGACCTTCGCCTCGGAGCTGTTCGGGCGCCCGGAGACCGTGCTCGCGGCCGCCACGTTCAAGGCCACCGGAGTCGACGCCCAGGTTGCCACGACCTTCCGGTACGCCGGCGGACAGATCGCCCAGACGCTATCGGCCAGCGACACGACCGGACCGAACACGGCCACCATCCTCGGCACGCTGGGCCGGATCGACATCGACCGGGTCTGGTACGCGCCGACGGATTTCCGGGTGCTCAACAGCGCGAACGAGGTCGTCGAGACCTTCACCGCCGAGATCAACGGGCGCGGCATGCATTTCCAGGCGGCGGAGGCCGAGCACTTGATCCGGGCCGGGAAGATCTCGAGCGATATCCTGCCGGTCGAGGAACTGGTCGCGATCATGGAAACCCTCGACCTGGTGCGCGCGCAGATCGGGCTGCGCTACCCCGGGGAGTAAGCGTGAGTCCGTACCCTCATCCTCGCCTTTCGGGAGCTGGGGCGCATGGTCAATCTGCGCACGCAAACCCGCACCGACGACCTGACGGGTCTGCCCAACCGGCGGGCGCTGAGGTGCCCGCCCCCTGCCGGCCACGGCGCTGCAGGTGGAGGTCACCGAGGACTTCCTGATGGTTCTCTGGCGGCACCACGGTGAGCCTCTCGAGATCGTTCCGCCTGCCGGATGACGCCACCCCGTTCTGGGGTGGTCGCAGTCGGGGCCGTTGGACCGTCGTCCCGCTCCGGCTCGGCTAGCGTGGGTCCAACGGAAGCGGGGGGATCCGATGCACGTCAACGCGCACGCGGGTCGACCCGACGGTCGTTCGATTCGCCATGCCCGGGCCGGTCGCTGGATCCTCTGGTCCATGTGGGGGCTACTGACCGGTTATGTGATCGACCTGGTCGCCGCCGGCTTCACTCCGCAGGTCACAAGTTCCCTGTCGCTGGCCACCACGGGTCTCCCTGCCTTGCTCTGCTGGGCTGCCGTTCTCCGCGCGCAGCGTGGGCGCACGCAACTGATCCTGGTGTCGACCGCGGTGACGGCATTCGCGCTCGGCAACACCTATTTCGCGTTCGCAAACCCGGAAGAGCTGCCGTTTCCGTCAATCGCCGACGTCGGCTACATGCTCTTCTATCCGTTGATTCTGGCCGGACTGGTCGTGTCGGCCCGCCGTGAATATGGACAGGTGCCCCGGTCGGTGCTGGTGGACGGAGCCATTGGGTCTCTCGGCGCGGCATCCGTGCTGGCCGTGCTGATGGGCCCGCTCTTCGAGTCGGCCACGGCCGGCCCGGTGTCCCTGGCAACAGCTGTCGCTGTCAGCTATCCGCTCCTCGATCTGGTTCTCGTATCGGTCATCGTCGGGCTCGCCGCGGCCCGTTGGCTCATCGTGGGTCGGCGGTGGAGCGTGTTGGTTCTGGGCCTCGTGATCTTCGCGGCCAGCGACGCCGTGTACGCCTTCCAGGTCTTGGCTGACACGTACTCCTTTGGGACTCCGTTGGATGCCGGGTGGGCCATTGGACTCGCCCTGATCGCGTTCTGGGCCTGGGACCTGTCCCGAACCGAGGCCTCTGTCGGTCACCCCGTGAGTGGACCGTGGACGCTCTTCGTTCCGGGTCTGGCCTCCGTGGCCGGGATGGCGGTGCTCGTGCTGGGCACCCAGATACAGATCTCCACCCCGGCCGTATCCCTCGCGGGAGTGACCCTGATATTCGGAGCCGTGCGCACCCAGCTTGCCTCCCGGCAGATCGGGCGGATGGCCGACCTGCGCCGCCAGGCACGCACCGACGACCTGACCGGGCTGCCGAACCGGCGCGCCCTCTACGCCGAGGCATCCGCTCATCTCATTCCGGGGGACGGCCGCCGGTGCGCCCTGCTGCTGCTGGATCTCGACCGGTTCAAGGAAGTGAACGACAGCCTCGGTCACGACGTCGGCGATCTGCTGCTGGTGCAAGTCGGATCGCGCCTGTTCGGTCAGTGCCGCCCAGGCGATCTCCTCGCCCGGCTGGGCGGAGACGAGTTCGCGCTCCTGATCCAGGATGCCGGCCACGACGACGCCGTGACGGCGGCGGTGAGGCTGCAGGCGGTTCTGGCCCGGCCGTTCACGCTGGAGGGCATCGCGATCGAAACGAACGTCAGCATCGGTATCGCCCTGTTCCCCGACCAGGGCGACACGCTCAAGGTGCTGCTGCGCAAGGCCGACCTGGCCATGTACAAGGCAAAGAGCTCCCGCAGTGGGCACCACGTCTTCGTTTGCGCCGACGACGATCACGGCGACTCCCGGCTGCGGATGCTGGAAGACCTGCGCGGCGCCCTCGCCTCCGACGAACTCGTGCTGCACTACCAGCCCAAGATCGAATTGGGCACCGGTCACGTGCGCGGCGTTGAGGCGCTGGTGCGCTGGCAGCACCCGAGCCGGGGTCTGCTACCTCCGGACACATTCCTGCCCCTGGCCGAAGACGTCGGACTCATGCGCGAGGTGACCCGGATCGTGATGGGGAAAGCACTGGACCAGGCCGCGGTCTGGCGCGCGCAGGGCACGCCCCTGACTGTCGCGGTGAACATGTCGCCCAGCACGCTGATCGAGGCCGACCTGCCAGAACGCATCGCCGCCATGATCCAGGTTCGGGGGCTGTCGGCCGCGGACCTGATGCTGGAGATCACCGAGGACTTCCTGATGGAGGACCGGGCCAGGGCCAAGGACATCCTGATCCGCCTGAGGGAGAGCGGCATCCGCATCGCCGTGGATGATTTCGGCACCGGCTACAGCTCTCTCGCGTACCTCCGGGACCTGCCGATCGATGAGCTCAAGCTCGACAAGTCCTTCGTTTTCCCCATGGCCGGTGACGCCAGGGCCACGGCCCTGGTTGCCTCGATCATCGACCTCGCCCACAGCCTCGGGGTGCGCATGGTGGCGGAAGGCGTCGAGGACGCCATCGCCTACGGCGAGCTGATCCGGTACGGCTGCGACGAGGCCCAGGGCTTCTACATGTCCCGACCGCTGCCGGCCGCCGCACTGGATGCCTGGCTCGCTGCCCGGCAGGCGCTGGTAGCCAAGCGGTAGTCGCAGGCACTCGATTGTCGTGGCAGGCGCGAAGCCGAGGGCGACTCACATGGTCGGCCGGTAGAGTTCATGGGTGCACGAACTGAAGCCTCGCAAACGCCTCGCCGTCGCCGTCGTGGTCGTGGTGGTGCTGTTGGGAGCAGGAGCAGTCCTGGTCGGGGCGTCGACCCGGGCCCCGGATGCCGCGGCCACCGTCTCCGTCGTCGTGCCGAGCGCCGGTGCGAGCCTGAACGTGCCGGCAGCGACACCCGTGCCGGCCCGCCCCGTTCCGGCCACCGCCGCCGACGCGAGAACCCTGCGCACCTGCTCGGTCGCAGCGCTCGCCGCCGACCCGCGGTTGGGTAATTTTCAAGCTCAGGTGGTCAACGCCAGCACCGGTGAGGTGCTCTTCGACCGCGGTGGCGACACCTCATCGCGCACCGCGAGCGTGCTCAAGGTGCTGACCAGCGCCGCCGCCCTCGAGGTGCTCGGACCGGACTACCGGGCCACGACCACCGTCGTCGTCGGCAGCACGCCCGGGTCGGTCGTTCTGGTCGGCGGGGGAGACCTCACGCTGACGCGCCTTCCCACCGGCACGGAATCCGTCTATCCTGGCGCGGCGCACGTCGACGAGCTTGCCCGCCGGACCATCGCGGCCTGGCAGGCGAACCCGGAGAACCCGCCGATCACCTCCCTGGTTCTGGACGCCTCATTCTTCGGCGGGCCCGGCTGGGAACCGAGCTGGGACCAACTGGAACGCAACGCCGGGTCCATGCCCGAGGTCACCGCCCTGCAGGTCGACGGTGACCGTGACGACCCCTCGCGCCACAGCTCCTCTCGCAGCGCCGACCCCGTCGGTCGCGCCGGTTCGGCCTTCGCCGCTGCGCTCGGCGGCGACGTGAGCGTCAGCGTCGGCGCAGCGCCGGCCGGGGCCGAGCAACTCGCCGCCGTGGAGTCCCAGCCGGTGTCCGTGCTGATCGGGCAGTCGCTGATCGTCTCTGACAACACTCTCGCCGAGATGCTCGCCCGACTCGTCGCGGTGGAGTCCGGGGTCGGCAACACCTTCGGCGCCCTGCAGCAGTCCGTCGTCACCGCGCTCGCCGCCTACGGCGTCGACACGACCGGCATCGTGATCAGGGATGGTTCGGGCCTGAGTGACAACAACGCCGTGCCGCCGTCCTACCTCACCCAGCTGTTCGTCAAGATCAACGACCGCGAAGGCGACCTCGGCGTCATCTTCGACGGGCTGCCGATCGCCGGAGGACCCACGGGATCGCTGTCCTACAGCGACCGGTTCACGGGAGAGAACGCCATCGCCGACGGCGCCGTCTTCGCCAAAACAGGCTGGATCGACACCGGCTATACGCTCTCCGGCATCATCCGGGCGGCCGACGGCACGCCGCTCACCTTCGCCGTTTACGCGCTCGGGGATGTGAGCGATAATGCGAAGCAGGCGCTCGACACCATCACCGCCGGGTTCTTCCGCTGCGGTGACGACCTGTCGAACTCCTGACTTCAACCGGCGACAGAAGGAGTAATCCGTGACCAGAGCCCTGTTCATCATCGACGTTCAGAACGACTTCACCGAGGGTGGGGCACTCGCCGTCGAGGGTGGGTCCGCGGTGGCCGCGGGGGTGAGCGCGCTGCTGCTGGAACATCCGGATGCCTACGGCGTGATCTTCGCGTCGCGCGACTGGCACGATCAGGGCAGCGACAACGGCGGCCACTTCACCCTGGCCGGCGACCCGGACTACACGCAGACCTGGCCCGTGCACTGCGTGGCCGGCACCCCCGGCGCCGAGTACCACCCCTCTCTGCTGCTGCCGGACACGACCATCCATATTCGCAAGGGGCAGGGCGAAGCCGGCTACTCCATCTTCGACGGCATCTCGGAGGGTGGGCAGAGAACGGGCGAGCTGCTCATCGCCAACGGCGTCACTGACATCGATATCGTCGGCCTGGCCACCGACCATTGTGTGCGTGCCTCGGGTCTGGACGCGCTCGAGCACGGACAGCACGTGCGGGTGCTGACCGACCTGGTTGCAGGCGTCGGCACAGACACGAGCGACGCCGCCCGGGGCGAGCTGGCCTACGCCGGCGCTCTGCTCGTCACCTCCGACGTGGTCGACTGAGCGTGGGTGTGACCGAGGGCGAGGTTCTCTTCGCGCGGCGCCTCGACGGCGTGCGGATCGCCTACGACTTCCTGCCGGGGGAGCGCCCGATCCTGCTCGTGCACGGGTTCGCGTCGTCGGCGCAGGTCACCTGGGTCGGCACCGGCTGGGTGCGAGCCCTGCAGGACGCCGGGCGCGGCGTGATCACCCTCGACCTCCGCGGTCACGGTCAGAGCGACAAGCCGCACCAGAGCATCGACTACCTGCCCCGGCAGCTCGCCGCCGATCTTGTGGTCGTGCTCGACACCCTCGGGCTGGCGCAGGTCGACGTGGTGGCCTATTCGATGGGCTCGCGCGTGGCGGCGGCGTTCGCGCGGCTGGCACCGTCCCGGGTGCGCCGCCTGGTGCTCGGCGGGGCCGGACCGGACGAACTGTTCGAGACGTGGCATCCGGATGCCGTGCGCCGGTTCGTGACCGATGGCACCGTCTCCACAGACCCGACGATCGCGACGGTACTGGGAGCTGCGATCACCGCCGGCGCCGACCGTGAGGCCCTCGTGGCCTGCGTCGGCGGAGTGGCCGGCTCGTCGCTGGACGTTCCGGCCGAGATTCCCGTGCTCTACGTCGCCGGCGGCGCCGATTCCATCCCCGCGGGGGTCGCCGGTCTCGCCCGGGAGCGAGGTTCCGACTACCTCGAACTGGCGGGCCGGGACCACGTGAACACGCTCACCTCCCGCGAGTTCAAGCGGGCCGCCCTGGAGTTCCTGGCCTGACCGGCGTTCGCACCGGGGGCAGCCTGGATCAGCGAGTCCCGATGCCTCCCCTAGGCTGGGGTCTTGCGGGCTTCGCTGCCGAACCCGACAATGCCGACCGGGGGGAACGTCATGACAACCGACATCCAGGATGTGACGTCGGGGGTCTCGACCGGCTCGACCACCGGTGCCGGCTTGGCTACCGGATCCGGGGTGGCTGGCGGGCGGCACTGGCTGGCGCCGGCCGCGGCGATCTTCGCCGTCGCCTGGGGCGGCAACGAATTCACCCCGCTGCTGGTGATGTACCGGCAGGCCGACGGGTTCTCCAACCAACTGGCGAACCTGCTGCTGGGCTGTTACGTGCTCGGCATCATCCCGGCGCTGCTGATCGCCGGCCCGCTGTCTGACCGGTTCGGACGCCGGCCGCTGATGCTGCCAGCTCCGTGGATCGCGATCGCCGGCAGCGTGCTGCTGGCCCTCTCCGCCGGCAGTGTGCCGATGCTGCTGGCCGGCCGCATCCTCTCCGGCGTCGCCCTCGGCCTGGCCATGGCGGTGGGCACCAGCTGGGTGAAGGAACTCTCTGCAAAACCTTTCGACCTCCGGGCCGACCGGGCCTCGGGGGCGCGGCGAGCGACCATCGCCCTGTCCCTCGGTTTCGCCCTCGGTGCGGCCAGCTCCGGAGTACTGGCCCAATGGGCGCCCTTCCCCGGAGTGTTGCCCTACGTGGCGCACACGGTCATCGCCGTGTTCTTCGGCCTGCTGCTGCTCTGCACCCCGGAGTCTCAGGGCCGGGGCATTGCGGCCGGCGCCCTGCCGGCCGCCCACCCGGCGACCTCCCCCTACCCGCGGTTCCTGCTCCTGATCGTGCCGGTGGCGCCGTGGGTCTTCGGCACGGCCACAACCGCCTACGCCATCCTGCCCGCGCTCGCCGCCTCCGAGATCCCGTCCGCGCCGGTGGCGTTCGCGGCCCTGCTCTGCGTGGTGGCGCTCGTTGCGGGAGCGTCGTTGCAACTCGTCAGCCACCGAATCACCGCGGGGCACAATGCCCGAGGCATCATGTTCGCGCTGATCCTGACCGTCGGATCGCTGCTGCTGGCATCCGTGGCCGTGAACCCGCCCGTGCTCTGGCTGATCCTTCCGGCGGCGGCCCTGCTCGGCGCCGCCTACGGCCTGCTGATGGTGTCGGGGTTGCAGGAGGTGCAGCGGATCGCGCCGCCTGACCACCTCGCCCGGCTGACCGCGATCTACTACGGAATCACCTACCTGGGGTTCTTTGTGCCGCTGGCGCTGTCCCTGCTCGAGCCGTGGCTCGGCTACCCGACGATGTTCGCGGGTGGGGCTGCGATCTCGGCCGTGTCGCTGGTGATGGTGATGGTGGTCTTCCGCCGGGACATCTCCCTGCATCGCGCCGCGTCGGAGAGCGAATCGTCGGCCTCCGTCCGCGGCTGAGCCCCCGATACGAAACAAATTCACAAAAGATTTCCATGCAAGTGCATCCGTTTTCCGTTGTCTGGGAGAAGTAAGTGTAAGAGAGGGAGTAAGTCCCTCGTCAGAGTGACCCACTCACACACCCTTAAGCAGGAGGAAACGATGCACAAGTCCCTCAAGATCGGAATGACGGCCGGCGCTCTCGGCGCTCTCGTCGCCCTCGGCGGTATCGCTCCGGCGCAGGCAGCCGAAGACGTCGCGAAGCTGTCCGTGCTCCACGGAGTTCCCGGCCTCACCGTCGACGTGTACGTGAACAACGAGCTGACCCTGGACGACTTCAAGCCGGGCGACCTGGCCGGTCCGCTCGACCTTCCGGCAGGCACCTACACGGTGGCCATCACCGCGTCTGACGCGGCGGATGCCAGCGCGCCGGCCATCGGACCGGTCGACCTGCCGCTCGAAGCCGGCAAGAACTACACCGCCGTCGCGCACCTCGACGCGGACGGCAAGCCCACGGCGACGCTGTTCACCAACGACATCTCGCAGCTCGCTGCCGGGGAGGGCCGTCTGACGGTTCGCCACGTGGCAGCAGCCCCCGCGGTCGATGTTCTCGCCAACGACGCCGTCGCGATCACCGCTCTCACGAACCCGAACGAGTCCGTTCTCACGTTGCCGGCCGGCACCATCTCGGCCGCCGTCGCCGCAACCGGAACGACTGACCCGGTGATCGGCCCGGCAGACGTGAACGTTGCCGAGGGCACGAACACGATCGTCTACGCGTGGGGCAGCCTGACCGACACGAACCTCGCCCTGGCCATTCAGACCATCGACGGGCTTCACTCGAACCCGGACAGCATCCCGGCCGGTGAGGCAGGTCTCGTCGCCACCAACCAGGCGAACGACTCCACGGGCCTCATGGTCGGTGGCTTCGCCGCCGTGCTGATGGGTCTGGTTGCCGCAGCCGTCGTCGGAATGCGTCGCCTGTCCGGCGCTCGCCGCTAGTAAGAGGGACACTGACAATGAGAGCCACAGCGGGCACCTTCACAGCGCTCGCTGTGGCTCTCGCCCTGCTCGTCACGGGCTGCAGCACCGCCCCGAGCGAAGCGTCCTCCACCACCTACGTACCACCCACGTCAGCGTCTCCGGCGCCGACACCGGCGGCCCCGCCGCCCGTTGCCACGGTTGACGTGCCGACCGTCAGCAGCGCACTCGACCAGAACCAGGTGCCGCTGGCTCTGGTTCCCCAGCGCATCCGGGTTGACTCGCTCGGAATTGACATGTCGATCGAGTCCGTCGGCCTGGCCGCCGACGGGGCGATGGAGCTTCCGAAGGATCCGTCGGTCGCCGCCTGGTACCGCTTCGGACCGTCACCGGCCAGTGCGGCCGGGGCGACCGTCGTCGCCGCCCATGTCGACTCCCTGGTCTACGACATCGGGCCTTTCGCCGAACTGGCCTCGGCGAGTGCGGGCACCGAGATCGTGGTGACCACCGAAGACGGGCAGGACCGTCGTTACGCGGTGGAATCCGTGCAAACCGTGACCAAGCAGGATGTGCCGTGGGACTCGATCTTCGACCGGTCCGGTCCCAACCGGCTCACGCTCGTGACCTGCGGCGGCGAATTCGACTATGAGGCTCGCCGCTATCTCTCCAACGTCATCGTCTCGGCAAACCCGATCCCATGAGGTGGAGGCGTGACTATGCTGGTGACCACGGTGGTCGAGGCCCGCTCTCGGGTGGAGCCTGATATGTACGACCTCCCGATGCGCTCACCAACCGGGGGACACCGATACGACGTGACGGCAATCACCGAAGAAGACGACCACGCCCAGCTCGTGCACGCGTTCCGGGCGGGAGACGAACGTGCGTTGGCCGAGGCCTACGCCCGCTGGTCATCCCTCGTCTACACGATCGCGGTACGCTCGCTCGGCGATCCGGGCGAAGCCGAAGACGTCACCCAGAAGGTCTTCATCGCAGCCTGGCGGGGACGGAACGGCTTCGAACCGTCCCGGTCGCGGTTGCCAGCCTGGCTCGTCGGGATCACCCGGCACACCGTTGCGGACGCCCACGAGGCCCGTTCGCGGCGGCGCCGAATCGAAGATGCCGTCGTCGTCGACACCGAGCTCAGTCAGGCCGACGAATCCGCCGACATCGCGGATCGGGTGCTGATGAGCGACGAACTGCGCCGGCTCGGAACCGTTCCACAGCAGGTGATGCAGCTGGCGTTCTACGACGATCTCACGCACACCCAAATCGCCGATAGCCTCGGACTGCCACTTGGCACCGTCAAGAGTCACATCCGTCGAAGTCTTTCGAGGCTGCGCACCAGATTGGAGGCGAACGATGACACACATTGACCGGGAAAATCTCGCTCTGATTGCGATGGCGGAGTTCGACTTCACCGACCCCGAACGACAACACCTGTCGGAATGCCCCGAGTGTTCTCTGGAACTCATTGCTCTGCAGCACACGGCCGCCGTCGGCCGGTCCGCGCGCAGCCTGCACCTCGTGGAGCCCGGCGACGGAGCCTGGGCCGGCATCCACTCCGCCCTCGGCCTGTCCGACGCCGTGGCTGCCACCCCCCGGCTGAACGACTACGCCTCGGCGGTCGAACCTGAAGTAGTGGTCGAACCTGAAGTAGTGGTTGAGCCGGCCCCGACTCCCAACCCGACCGCCACCGTCACCGACATCGGCTCCGGCCTGCGCCCTCGCAGTCGGCGCCGCAACTGGATGCCGGTGGCCTTGGCCGCGGGCATCGCCGGGCTACTCGGTGGCCTTGGCGGCGGAATCTGGTGGCAGTCGGCGCAGCAGCAGGCGCCGGCGCCTCTGATGCTCGCAGAGGCCCAGCTTGATCCATTCCCCGGCTGGGACGCCACCGGCGTCGCCCACGTCGAGCAGACGCTCGACGGCCGGCGCGAGGTGGTGGTCGACGTCTCCGGCGCGGCCGGCTCTGCGAACCTGACGGAGGTCTGGCTGATCAAGGCGGATGCGTCCGGGCTGATCAGCCTCGGACTGCTCGACGGCGAGTCCGGGCACTTCGCCATCCCCGACGGCGTCGACCTATCGCAGTACCCTCTCGTCGACGTCTCCGCAGAGCCCGACGACGGCGACCCGCAGCACTCCGGCGACTCGATCGTGCGCGGAGAACTGCGCACTGTCTGACCTCAATCAGAGTCACCGCTCCGGTCGAGAGTGCCCGTTCCGCAGGTCTCCCGACCGGAACGGGCACTTTCGGGGCCGGTTAGAGCGTGTGGCCGAGTTTGAAGCCGTGCTCCACGTCGTCCTTGCGGGTGTACGAGAAGCCGTCGGCGCCGACCGTGACAGCCATCTCGCTGGACTCGGTGCGGGCGATCACCGGCTGAGGGTTGCCGTCGAGGTCGAGCACCAGTGACGCATCCGTATACCAACTCGGCACGACCGCGTTGCCCCACCAGTCGCGCCGCTGGTTGTCGTGCACGTCCCAGGTGACCACGGGGTTGTCGGGGTCGCCGGTGTAATAGTCCTGGGTGTAGATCTCCACCCGGTGGCCGTCGGGGTCGCGCAGGGAGAGGTAGAACGCGTTCGAGACGCCGTGGCGGCCGGGGCCGCGCTCGATGACGTCCGACATCCGCAGCGCGCCGAGCTTGTCGCAGATGTAGATGATGTTGTGCTTCTCGTGCGTGGAGAAGGCGATGTGGTGCATCCGTGGGCCGTCGCCACCGGTCAGGGCGGTGTCGTGCACGGTGTCCTTGCGGCGCATCCAGGCCGCGTAGGTGACGCCGGCCTCGTCCTGGATGTCTTCGGTGACCCGGAAGCCGAGGTCCTCGAGGTAGCCGCGACCGCGCCCCACGTCGGGGGTGACCTGGTTGAAGTGATCCAGGCGCACGAGCGCGCCCGGCCCCTGCAGGTCGTAGCGCCAGGCCAGACGGTCGACGTGGTCGACCGAGTAGAAGAACTCGTAGGGGAAACCGAGCGGGTCTTCGACGCGCACGGAGTCGCCCACACCCTTCACGAACCCGTTCGTGCGGCGTTCGGTGCGGCAGCCGAGCTCCTGGTACCAGGCCTCAGCCAGCCCCACGTCTTCGGGGGCGCGCACCCGGAACGCCAACGCGGCGACCGCGGCCACCGGGCCCTGGCGCAGCACGAGGTTGTGGTGGATGAACTCCTCGAAGCTGCGCAGGTAGATCTCGGTGTCGCTCTCCTCGGTCACGACGAGGCCGAGAACGTCGACGTAGAACGCGCGGGACCGGGCCAGATCGGTGACCACGATGTCCATGTAGGCGCAGCGCAGGATGTCCGGCGGGGTAGCGGTGGGCGTGGGGATGGGGGTGGTGTTCATGGAATCCTCCTCATTGAGTTTCTGGGTTGAGCGTGTCGGTGATCCGGCTTAGCGGGCGCCGAAGCGGGCGGTGTGCACCGGCCCGAGGGTCACGTGCACGGCCTGCTGCTCGGTGTAGAAGTCGATCGACCGGTAGCCGCCCTCGTGGCCGAGCCCCGAGGCCTTGACCCCACCGAACGGGGTGCGCAGGTCGCGCACATTGTGCGAGTTGAGCCAGACCATGCCGGCCTCGATCGACTGCGCGAAGGTGTGCGCCCGGGTCAGGTTGCTGGTCCAGATGTACGCGGCCAGGCCGTACTTCACGCCGTTGGCCAGCTCGAGGGCCTCCTCGTCGGTGTCGAACGGAGTGATGGCCACGACCGGTCCGAAGATCTACTCCTGGAAGATGCGGGCCGTCGGGGCGACATCCGCGAACACGGTCGGCGAGACATAGTTGCCCTCCGGCAGGTTCGCCGGGCGCCCGCCGCCGGCGAGCAGGCGGCCCTCGGTCTTGCCGATCTCGACGTAGCTCATCACCTTGGCGTAGTGCTCGGGGTGCACGAGCGCGCCGACCTCGGTGGCGGGGTCGTGCGGGTCACCGACCACGATATTCTTCGCGCGGGCCGCATAGCGGGCGCAGAAGTCCTCGTAGATGGGGCGCTCCACCAGGATTCGGCTGCTCGCGGTGCAGCGCTCGCCGTTGAGGGAGAACACGCCGAACAGGGTCGAGTCGAGCGCGGCTTCAAGATCGGCGTCGGCGAAGACCACGGCGGGAGACTTGCCGCCGAGCTCCATCGACATGCCCTTGAGACTCGCGGCGCAGTTGCGGTAGATGGTCTGGCCCGTGGTGGTCTCGCCCGTGAACGAGATGAGCGGCACATCCGGATGCTTGACCAGCGCGTCGCCGGCCTCCTCACCCAGCCCGTTCACCAGGTTGAAGACCCCGTCGGGCAGCCCGGCGGCGGCGAAAATCTCCGCCCACAGGCTCGCCGACAGCGGCGTGAACTCGGCCGGCTTGAGCACGACCGTGCAGCCGGCGGCCAGTGCGGGGGCGAGCTTCCAGCTCTCCAGCATGAACGGGGTGTTCCACGGGGTGATCAGCCCGGCCACGCCGACCGGCTTGCGGAAGACGTAGTTGATCTGGCTGCCGGGCACCTGGTAGGTGTCGTCGGTCTGGGCCACGATCAGGTCGGCGAAGAAGCGGAAGTTCTCGGCGGCGCGCTTCGCCTGCCCGAGCGCCTGGGTGATCGGCAGTCCGGTGTCGAACGTCTCGAGTTCGGCGAGGCGGGCATCCTGGGCCTCGACGGCGTCGGCGATGCGGTTCAGGATGCGGGAGCGTTCGCGCGGCTTCAGCTTCGGCCACGGTCCGTTCACGAAGGCGTCGGTCGCGGCAGCGACCGCGAGGTCGATGTCTTCCTTCTGGCCGGCCGCGGCGGTGGCGTAGGTCCGGTTCGACACCGGGTCGAGCACGTCGAAGGTTGCCCCGGAGACGCTGTTGACGAACCGACCGCCGATGAAGTGCTGGATGTGGGTCGGCAGGTTTTCGGGCACATGCTGTGCGCGGGCTTCCGTGGCAATGTCGGTTGCGGCGGTCACGGTTGTCTCGGTCACGGCTCAGGCTGCTTTCGGGGTGAAGCCGGCGACCTGGAAGCCGTCGACGGGGGAGAGGTACTGTTCTCCGGCGGTCAGGAGTTTCTTCATGGTGGCGATACCTCCAGGCGTCGGGGTGATCAGTGGCGGGCGCACGAAGCCGCTCTCGATCAGCCCGCGCTGCTCGAGCACCCATTTGCCCGGCGCCGGGTTGGTCTCGACGAAAAGCAGGTCGACGAGCGGGTGCAGGCCGTAGTGGATGCGGCGGGCCGTCTCGATATCGCCGGCCATCCACGCGTTGTACATCTCGACGTGCGCGACCGGGGCGATGTTGCTCGTGGCGCTGATGTAGCCGACGCCGCCGAGGGCCAGCAGAGGCAGGCAGAGCAGTTCGATGCCGCTCCAGACCAGCAGCTCGGGGCCGCAGAGCTGCAGCACCCGGGAGAAGTGTTCGAAGTCCTTAGTGGTCTCCTTGACGCCGACGAAGTTGTCGAAATCGCGGTAGAGGCGATTGATGGTCTCCGGGGCGATGTCGACGGCCGTGCGGCTCGGCACGTTGTAGGCGACGATCGGCAGGTCGGGGAACTCCTCGGCCACGGTCTTGTACCAGACGTAGAGCGCTTCCTGGGTGGGGCGGGCGTAGTACGGGGTGATGATCAGGGCGGCGTCCACGCCGGCATCCCGGGCCGCGGCGGTGAGCTCGAGGGTCTCGTCGAGCTTGGCCGAACCGGTTCCGGGCATGAACGGCACCCGGTCGCCGACGGCGGCCGCCACGGTGCGGATCGCGGCCTCGCGCTCGGCGATGGTCTGCGAACTCGGTTCTCCGGTGGAGCCGCCGAGGGAGATGCCGTGCGTGCCGGAGGCGAGTTGCCAGTTCACGAGATTGGTGAGGCCGGCGTGGTCGACGGCGCCATCGGCTGTGAACGGGCTCATCAGGGGCGCGATGGAGCCTGTGATCTGGCTCGGGTCGGTGCGGAACTTCATTGTTTTCCCTTCGGAGCAGGTGCGGTGAAGTCATTCAAGAACTGGAACGGGGGAGGGGCGTTAGGGCGAGGAGAGGGTGTGCTGTTGGGCGAGGAAGGCGTTGAGCGTGCCGAGCCGGTGGTCGCGCGCGGCCAGTTCGATCTGCAGGGGATCGGCCCCGTCCTCGATCAGGTCGAGCAGCGCAGTGTGCTCGGCGACGGACTCGTGCGCTCGACCCGGCACGAAACTGAACGTGGATTCGCGCAGGGTGCCGAGCCTGCTCCAGCCCCGCTGCACCAGATCGAGGATGTGCGCATTGGTGCAGGCCTCGAACAGGGCCGAGTGGAACTCGCGGTTCAGGCTGGTGAAACGCACCGGATCGAAGTGGTGCAGGCAGTCGGCCATCTGCGCGTTGACCTCCCGGGCGCGCAGGAGTGTTTCCGGGTCGAGCCGGGGCGCCGACAGGGCGGTGGCGTAGCCCTCGACGAGGGCCAGCGTCTGCATCGTGTGGGTGTACTCGGTGGCGTCGAGCATGGCCACCTGGGCGCCGATGTTGCGCTCGAAGGTGACCAGGCCCTCCGCCTCCAAAAGACGGATGGCCTCCCGCACCGGTACGGTGCTGACGCCGATCTCCCGGGCGATCTGCCCGAGCACGAGGCGGTAGCCCGGGCTGAAGCTGCCGTCGGAGATGCGGGTCCGGATCCACTGGTGGGCGAGCTGCGCCTTGCTCAGCGACGCGTCGGCGCCGGCGGTCGAGACCCCCGTCGAAACCGTCATTCCTGCTCCTCCTGCCAGGCCCGGTAGCGGGCCTTCCACTCGGCGTTCATCGGGTAGAGCCCGTCGACACCCTGCCCGGCTGCGACCATTGCGGCGATGAAGGTCTCCTCGTGCTCCTGCACGATGGCGGCGGCGACAACCTCCACAACCAGGCGCGGCGGGATCACGATCAGCCCGTCGGCGTCCCCGACGATCACGTCGCCCGGCTGCACGGATGCCCCGCCGCAGGCCACCGTGAGGTCGGTGTCCCACGGAACGTGGCGGCGTCCGAGCACGGCAGGGTGTGGTCCGGCGTGGTAAGTGGGGATATCCAAGGCGGTGACGGCCGCGAGGTCGCGCACACCGCCATCCGTCACGATGCCTGCCGCCCCGCGCACCTGGGCGCGCAGGGCCAGGATGTCGCCGACCGTGCCGGTGCCGCGCTCGCCGCGGGCCTCGATCACGAGCACATCGCCCGGCCCGAGCGAATCGAACGCGCGCTTCTGGGCGTTGTAGCCGCCGCCGTGCGACTCGAAGAGGTCTTCCCGGGCCGGGATGTAGCGCAGCGTTCGGGCCCGGCCGACCAGGCGGGCGCCCGGCCGGGTCGAGCCGAGGCCGTCGATCGACACGGTATTGAGGCCGCGTTTTCTCAGCTGGGCGCTGAGGGTGGCGGTGCCGACGCTGTTGATCTGGGCCCTGAGCTCCGCGGTGAGGGCGAACGGGGTCGGGCTGGTGACGGGGGCTGAGGTGACAGGGGCTGAGGCGACGGATGCCGGCGCGAGCCCGGCCGCCTCCGCCGAACCCCACGCCTCGGTGCGCTGGAGGTCGTCGACTCGCGGCCCGGCCCCGAACGTGCCGAACGGCACCGTTCCCTGCCGGATCGGGGTGATGAGGCGCCCGGTGCGGGGCGCGCCGGGGGCGCCGGGCGCATCCACTTCGACCTCGACGGTGTCGCCGGGCACGACGACCGACGATCCGGCGGGCGTGCCGGTGAGGATCAGGTCGCCGGGCTCAAGCGTGAGCAGCTGCGAGAGGTCGGCGACGAGCCGGCCGAACCCGAAGAGCAGGTCGGCGGTCGTGTCCTCCTGCGCGAGCGTGCCGTTCACCCAGGTGCGGATGCGCAGCATTGCCGGGTCGAGGTCGGCGGCCGGCAGCAGCGTCGGACCGACCGGTGTAAAGCCGTCAGCTCCCTTCGAGCGCAGATTCGAGCCCTTGTCGGCATAGCGCAGGTCGTACACGCCGAAGTCGTTGGCGGCGGTCACGTGCGAGACCGCCGCCCAGCCCTCGTCCGGCGAGACGCCGCGGGTGCGGCGCCCGATGACCAGCGCGATCTCGCCCTCGAACACCAGCAACTCGCATCCGTCGGGCCGCTCCACCGGCGCGCCGCTGGCACTGAGCGACGACGCCGGCTTGAGGAAGTACGACGGCTGCTCCGGCGTGCGGCCGCGCTGGGCGGCCCGGCTCGGGTAGTTGAGGTGCACCGCGATGATCTTGCCCGGCGTGGTGAGAGCGGTGCTGGTGCCGGCGTCGGTGTCGGCGGTGCTGTCGTCGATGCTGCCCACGGAGGTCGAATTCGGCATGAGTGTGGCGCTTTCTAGTCGTGCTGGGAAATCCCGAGCGGGACTCCGCGGGTCTCTTTGACCATGGATACCGCGATGAATGAGATCGTGGCCAGCACCATGATGTAGATGCCGATCGACGGCGACCAGGCGGTCTCGTCCAGAAGCAGCTGGGCGATCAGTGGAGCGAAGGCCCCGCCGAGGATGGCGCCGAGGGCATAACCGATCGAGACCCCCGAGTAGCGCACCTGCGCCGGGAACATCTCCGCGTACAGGGCCGCCTGCGGGCCGTAGGAGAAGCCCAGGCCGCTGGCCAGAACGACGAGCGCGACCGTGAACCAGAGGATGTTGCCGGTGTCGATCAGCAGGAACATCGGGATGGCCCAGATGAAGAGCCAGGCGTAGCCGAACTGGAATGTGCGGATGCGACCGATCCGGTCGGACAGAATCCCGCCGAGCATCGTCGATGCCAGCCAGAAAACGGCGGCGATCGTGCTCGCCAGCAGCACCGGGGATCGTTCCATGCCCAGTCCGCCGGCCTCGACCGGCTTGGTGGCGTAGGAGGAGAAGAACGCTATCAGAAGGTAGCCGGCCGCGTTGTTGGCGATGAAGATCAGCGCGGTGAGGATCACCTGGCGCGAGTGGGTGGTGAACAGCTGGCGCAGCGGGGCCGCGGACTCCTTCTTGCGGTCCTGCATTTCCTTGAAGACGGGGCTCTCGTCGACCGAGCGGCGAATGACGAAGCCCACCACGATGAGCAGCACGGAGACGAGGAACGGGATGCGCCAGCCCCAGGCGAGGAAGGCCTCTTCGCTCATTGAGCTGGTGACCAGGAGCATGACGCCGGTGGCAAGGATGAGCCCGGTCGGCACGCCGATCTGCGGGTAGGCACCGAAGAAACCGCGCTTGGTGACCGGGGCGTGCTCGACGGACATCAGGGCGGCGCCGCCCCATTCCCCGCCGGCCGAGAAGCCCTGCAGGATGCGCAGCACGATGAGCAGGATGGGTGCCCAGACGCCGATCTGCTCGAACGTCGGCAGCAGGCCGATCAGCGCGGTGGCCGCACCCATGATGACGAGGGTCATTACGAGCATGGCCTTGCGGCCGAGACGGTCACCGAGGTGGCCGGCGACGATGGCGCCCAGCGGGCGGAACAGGAAGCTGATGCCCAGGGAGGCCCAGGCCACGAGCTGCGCCAGCCCGGCGTTGTCGTTGGCGAGCGGGGCGAAGTAGAGCCCGGCCAGCACGAGGCCGGCGGCCTGCGCGTAGATGAAGAAGTCGTACCACTCGATGGTGGTGCCCACCATCGTGCCGGCCAGGACACGGCGTTCTTCGCGCCGGGTGGCGGTTCTATCGGTGGCGCGGTCGGTCGTCAAAGCCATGGAATACCCCTTTGTATTTCCCTGCGAGTTTTCACGCGGTGTCGCGTGATTCCGAAACGGTATCACAGATCGTATATTATTCCGAGGGATAATCCGAGGACAGGTTTCCGAGGCCCCGTGCCGACGTGGCGGCACCGAGACTCCGGTCTAACGCAGATCGGCCGCGATGGCGGCTGCGGCCGTCAGAAGTCGCGCGCCGATCTCGGTCGCACTCTGTTCTCTGCCGAGGTAGACGACCGCCAGTGCTGCCGGCGCCTCGCCGAGCACAACCAGCGGCACCGCCACCGAGGCCAGCCCCGGAATGACCTCGTCATGACTGGTGGCGAAGCCGCGTGTGCGCACCAGGCTGGCTTCCTCGCGGCGGGCGTCGACGCCGAGGTCCGTCCACTGGGTCGCTGTGAGCAGGGACTGGATGGCGATGCCGGGAGCGCCTCTGCCGAGCGGATGCCGCGTTCCGGGCCGCTGCGCGACCGTGGCGTGCGCCCGGTGTGGTTCCACGCTGACCAGGGTGACGACCTCGCCCCGGTCCAGCACGGTCACGAAGGCGGTCATCCCCAACTCATTCGCGACGCTCGTGAGCTCGGGCAGCGCCGCGGTCTGCAGGCCGCGGGAGACGCCGCGGGCGAGGGCGGCCATCCTTGGTCCGAGGCGCACCGCACCGGCGGCATCCCGGATCACGACCCCATGGTCTTCGAGGGTGCGCAGGATTCGGTAGGCGATCGAGCGGTGCACGCCGAGGGCGCCGGCCACCTCGGCAATGGTCATGGCCTCGTCGGAGTCGGCGAGGATCTCGAGCACACGGATGCCGCGGGACAGGGTCTGGGAATGCGGCGCACCGTTGGCGCTGGGCTCGCTCATCTCGCTCATTCCACTCAGTGACGTCGACACCTCGCCATTCTCGCATCCGTACCCGGCCCGGGCCCGCCCCGGCCCGGGCTTCGCCCCCGATTAGACTGGCCGGATGCCCGTCATCGAGATCAGCGACCTCAGCGATCCTCGGCTCGTGGACTACGCCCACCTGACCGACGTGGCCCTGAAGAAGGCGCGCGGCACCGAGCACGGGCTGTATATAGCCGAATCGGCATTGGTGCTCGAGCGTGCCCTGCGTGCCGGTCACCGGCCGCGATCGGTGCTCGCCCTCGGCAACACCGTCGAGGAGGCCCGTGCCCTCGTCGACGAGGGTGTGCCCGTCTTCGTCGGTCCGGGGGAGTTGCTCGCCGAGCTCACCGGGTACGTGCTGCACCGCGGCGTGATTGCCGCGATGCACCGACCTGAGCTGCCTGACCCGGAGGTGCTGCTCGCCGGCGCCCGCCGCATCGTGATCCTCGAGAACGTGTCCGACCCCACGAACGTCGGCGCGATCTTCCGCTCCGCCGGGGCCATCGGCGCCGATGCGATCCTGGTCACGCCGCGCTGCTCCGACCCGTTCTACCGTCGGGCCATCCGGGTCTCGATGGGCACCGTGCTGCAGGTGCCCTGGACCCGCGTCGGCGACTGGCCGAGCACGCGTGCGCTGCTCACCCGGCACGGGTTCCACCTTGCCGCGCTCGCCCTGACGACGGATGCCGTGAGCCTGCGCGACTTCCCCGGGCACGAGCACGAGCGGCTGGCGCTGCTGCTCGGCGCAGAGGGTGCGGGGCTCACCCCGGATGCGCTCGCGGCATCCGACACCGTGGTGCAGATCCCGATGAAGCACGGCATCGATTCGCTCAACGTGGCCGCCGCCAGCGCCGTCGCGATGTGGGCGCTCTCTGGCTGAACCACAACACCCCGGCTCGACACTCGGCGTCGGCAGGCCGGAAGCCTAGGCTGAGGTCATGAGCAACGAGGCTGTCATTGTCGATGTCGTGCGTACCATGTCAGGTCGAGGCAAGCCGGGCGGCGCCCTCTCGGGCGTGCACCCGGCGGACCTGCTGGCCGGTGTTCTGACCGAACTGGTCACCCGCAACGGGCTCGATCCCGCTCTGGTCGACGATGTGATCGGCGGCTGTGTCAGCCAGGTCGGCGAGCAGGGGTACAACGTGACCCGCACCGCACTGCTCAGCGCGGGTTTCCCCGATTCGGTGCCGGGCACCACCCTCGACCGGCAGTGCGGCTCGAGCCAGCAGGCTGCGACCTTCGCCGCGCAGGGCGTGATGTCCGGCAGCTATGACGTGGTCATCGCCTGCGGGGTCGAATCGATGAGCCGTGTGCCGCTCGGCACCTCCCTCGCCGGGCAGGACCCCCACGGACTCCGGATGCGCGAGCGCTACCCTGACGGTCTCGTCGGCCAGGGTGTCTCGGCCGAGCTGATGAACCAGAAATGGCGGCTGGGTCGCGGCGAGCTGGACGCCTTCGCCGCTCGCTCGCATCGCCTTGCCGCTGCTGCCGCCGAACGTGGCGATTTCGACGGCGAACTCCGGCCGACCACCCTGCCCGACGGCCGGGTCGTGACCGCGGACGAGACCATCCGACCGAACACCACGCTCGCCTCCCTGGCCACTCTGCCGCCGGCATTCCGTACCGACACCCTGGCCGCCCGGTTCCCGAAGCTCGACTGGCACATCACCGCCGGAAACTCGTCGCCGCTGACCGATGGGGCCTCCGCGGCCCTGATCATGAGCGCGAAGCGGGCCGCGCAGCTCGGCCTCAACCCGCGGGCCCGGTTCCACAGTTTCGCGGTGACCGGAAGCGACCCGCTCCTGATGTTGACCGGCGTGGTAGCGGCGACCCGGCGCATCCTGGAACGCTCCGGGCTCAGCATCGACGACCTCGACGCCTACGAGGTCAACGAGGCGTTCGCCACCGTGCCGCTCGTCTGGCTGCGGGAGCTCGGCGCCGACCCGGCCCTGCTCAACCCGCGCGGTGGGGCCATCGCGCTCGGCCACGCGCTCGGATCGTCGGGTACGCGGCTGCTGGGTACTCTGCTGAACCATCTTGAGCTGACCGGCGGTCGCTGGGGGCTGCAGACCATGTGCGAGGGCGGCGGCATGGCCAACGCCACCATCATCGAACGGCTCTGAGATGCGCATCGACGGATGCTCCGCCCTCGTCACCGGCGCCGCCTCCGGCCTCGGGCTGGCCACAGCCTCGGCCCTGGCCCACGCCGGGGCAGCGGTCGTGCTCCTCGATCTGCCGGGCGCCGCGGGGGAGCAGGCCGCGGCCGCCATCGGTGGCCTGGCCCGGTTCGTGCCGGGTGACGTCACCCACACCGAGGACGTGCAGGCCGCGGTCGAGGCCGCCGCACACCTCGGCCCGCTGCGCATCGTGGTCAACTGCGCCGGCATCGCCCCCGGCCGGCGCACCGTCGACCGGGACGGCACTCCGCTGCCGCTTCACGACTTCGACCGGGTCATCCGCATCAACCTCGTCGGCACGTTCAACGTGATCCGCCTGGCCGCGCCCGCCATGGCGGCGACCGAGCCGGTCGGCGGAGTCCCGGAGCGCGGCGTGATCGTGAACACGGCATCCGTCGCCGCCTTCGACGGGCAGATCGGCCAGGCGGCCTACGCCGCGTCGAAGGGCGGCGTCGCCGCGATGACCCTGCCGCTGGCCCGCGAGTTCGCTCGGTCGCTGATCCGGGTGGTGGCGATCGCGCCGGGCGTCTTCGACACCCCGCTGCTGCAGGGCCTGCCCGAGAGCGTGCGCGAGTCCCTCGCGGCCCAGGTGCCGCACCCGGCGCGACTCGGCGACCCGGCCGAGTTTGCCGCGCTCGTGCGGCACATCGTCGAGAACCCGATGCTCAACGGTGACACCATCCGCCTCGACGGCGCCATCCGCATGCCGCCGCGCTAACCCGGCCGAGCCTGTACATCCCCTTCGAGCGCCACTGTCGTCTCTCTATTTAGGGTAGGCTTACCAAAGTAATACGGGTCAAGCCCGCCGACAGTAGGGACACGCAACACGATGATTCTGACACGCCGCTGGACACTGCTTGCCGCTATCGGAACGGTGACCCTTCTGGGGGCAACCGGCTGCAGCGCACCCGAGAAATCCAGCCCCGCCGCATCTGACGCGTCCACTCCGTCGGGCTCGATCACCGTCTACAACGCGCAGCACGAGGAACTGACCCAGGCCTGGGCCGATGAGTTCACCGCCGAGACGGGCGTCACGGTCACGCTGCGCAACGGCGACGACTCCGAACTCGGCAACCAGCTCGTTCAGGAAGGGTCCGCCTCGAAGGCCGACGTCTTCCTCACCGAGAACTCGCCCGCGATCAGCCTGGTCGACCAGGCAGGACTCTTCGCCCCGGTCGACGACGCCACGCTGGCACAGGTACCCGAGCAGTTCCGGCCCTCCACCGGCACCTGGACCGGCATCGCCGCCCGCTCCACCGTGTTCGCCTACAACCCGAGCCTGCTCAGCGAGAGCGAAGTGCCGGACTCGATGCTTGACCTCGCCGACCCGGCCTGGGCCGGCCGCTGGGCCGCGTCGCCCTCCGGCGCCGACTTCCAAGCCATCGTCAGCGCGCTGCTCGAGCTCAAGGGCGAAGACGCCACGCGCGACTGGCTCGCCGCCATGAAGGAGAACGTGGTCGTCTACAAGGGCAACAGCACCGTGATGAAGGCCATCAACGCGGGTGAGATCCCCGGCGGCGTGATCTACCACTACTACTGGTTCGCCGATCAGGCCGGCACCGGCGAGAACAGCGCGAACACCCAGATGCACTACTTCAAGAACCAGGATCCCGGCGCGTTCGTCAGCGTTTCCGGCGGCGGCGTGCTCGAGACCAGCGCGAACCCCGTGGCCGCGCAGGCGTTCCTCGCCTACATCACCGGCAAGGGCGGCCAGGAGATCCTGAAGAACGGCACCTCGTTCGAGTACCCCGTCTCCGACTCGGTCGACGCGAACCCCGCGCTCGTGCCGATCAGCGAACTCGATGCACCCGTCATCGACCCATCCAAACTCAACAGCACCAAGGTCACCGATCTGATGACCGAGGCCGGCTTCCTCTAGGCTGAAACTGGTGATACCTGCAGCTCCCTCGACCGCGACCACGGCACCCGACCCGTCGGGGACCGTTCGCGCCGCTGTCGCCGAAACCGGCGCCAGCGGTTCTGCAGGGTTCACGGATGCCGCCGGCCGGGTCGGCAAACGGCCCTCCGCCTTCATCGTGGCGGCTGCCATCACCGTGTCCCTGCTCGGGCTGCTACCGCTGGGCTACGTCATCGTCACCGGCATCCTGACCGGCTGGCCGACGCTCTCGGCCCTCGTGTTCCGGCCGCGGGTCGGCGAACTGCTCCTGAACACGGTCGGGCTGGTCGTGATCACCGTGCCGCTGACCGCGGCGATCGGGGTGGCCGCCGCTTGGCTGGTCGGACGCACGTCGCTGCCCGGCCGGAGGGTGTTCGCGGTGCTCCTGGCGACGCCGCTCGCGGTGCCGGCCTTCGTCAACAGCTACGGCTGGGTGAGTGCCGTCCCCTCACTGAACGGGCTCTGGTCGGGGGTGCTGATCGCCACCCTGTCGTACTTCCCGCTGGTCTATCTGCCCTGCGCCGCCGCGTTCCGGCGGCTGGACCCCACGGTCGAAGAGGCGGCGGAGTCGCTCGGCAGCGGTGCCTGGGGTGTCTTCTTCCGCGTCATCCTGCCCCAGTTGCGGCTGCCGATCCTCGGTGGCGCACTGCTGGTGGGGTTGCACCTGCTCTCCGAATACGGTGCGTTCGCGATGATCCGGTTTGACACCTTCACCACCGCCATCGTCGAGCAGTACCGGTCCACGTTCAACGGCCCCGCGGCCACGGCCCTCGCCGGCGTGCTCGTGCTGCTCTGCCTGTTCCTGTTGATCGGGGAGTCCGGTGCCCGCGGCCGCTCCCGGTACGCCCGCATCGGTTCGGGAGTGGCCCGGGTCACGCCCCGGCGCTCGCTCGGCGCCTTCACGCCGGTCGGCTACCTGTTCCTCGGCGGGCTGTTCACACTGGCCATCGGAGTGCCGTTCTGGAGCGTCATCCGCTGGCTCGCCCAGGGTGGTGCGACGGTGTGGACCGAGCCTGTGCTGGTTCAGGCCCTCCTGCAGACCGTGGGCTACGGCCTTGCCGGCGCCGTGGTCACCTGCCTGCTCGCGTTCCCGATCGCGTTCCTCGCGGTGCGCTACCCGAGCCGGCTGTCCCGCGGCCTCGAATCGGTCAACTACCTCACCAGCTCCCTGCCCGGGATCGTCACGGCCCTCGCGCTGGTGACTATCAGCATCCGCTTCGTGCAACCGCTCTACCAGACCACGGTGCTGGTGATCGTGACCTACCTGCTGATGTTCCTGCCGCGCGCGCTGGTGAACCTCCGGGCCGGGCTGGCGCAGGTGCCGGTTGGGCTGGAGGAAGCGGCACGGTCGCTCGGCAGGCATCCTGTCGCCGCGTTCCTGCACGTGACGACCCGCTTCTTCGCGCCGTCCGCCCTGGCCGCCGGGGCGCTCGTCTTCCTCGGTATCGTCACCGAGCTGACCGCCACGCTGCTGCTGGCGCCCAGCGGAACCCGCACCCTCGCAATCCAGTTCTGGTCGAAAGTGAATGACATCAATTACGTCGGCGCCGCCCCCTATGCCCTGCTGATGATCGTGCTGAGCCTGCCGGTCACCTACCTCCTGTTCGCCCGCTCCAGGCTGACGAGCACGTCATGACCGATCCTGGAGGCGCCGTGGGCGCAGACACCGCCACGGGCCCGTCGGCCTCCGTCATCGAACTCGCCGGCATCAACAAGAGCTTCGGCGGCACCCGTATTCTCGAGGACATCGCGCTTTCGGTGCCGGAGGGCAGCCGCACGGTCGTGGTCGGCTCCTCCGGGTCCGGCAAAACCACCCTGCTGCGCTTGATCAGTGGCTTCGAGCTGCCCGACTCCGGCACCATCACCGTGCTCGGCCGCACCGTGGCCGGCCCGGGTGTGGCCGTGGCCGCGCACCGGCGGGGGATCGGCTTCGTGGCGCAGGATGGCGCATTGTTCCCGCACCTCACCGTGGGGCAGAACATCGCGTTCGGCCTGGGGCCGGCTCTGCGCGGCGGCACCCGCCGGCAGCGTGCGCGAGCCGTCAGCGAGTTGCTCGAGATGGTGTCGCTGAAGCCCGACTTCGCCGGGCGCCGTCCCGACGAGCTCTCCGGCGGCCAGCAGCAGCGCGTGGCCCTGGCTCGGGCTCTGGCCCGCCGGCCGAGGGTGATGCTCCTCGACGAACCGTTTTCCTCCCTCGACGCCGGACTGCGGGCCGCCACCCGCGACATCGTGGCCGAAACCCTGGAGCGCTCCGGCATCACCACGGTGCTCGTCACCCATGACCAGGCCGAGGCGATGAGCTTCGCCCACCAGCTCGCGGTGCTCCGCGACGGCAATCTCTGCCAGGTCGGGCCGCCGCGCGAGGTGTATTGGCGCCCCGTCGACCTGTTCACGGCCCGGTTCCTCGGCGACGCGGTTGTGCTGCCGGCCACCATTTCGGTCGGCTTCGCCGCCTGCGCACTCGGCATGGTGGCCGTCGCCCCCACGAGCCTGCGCGGCGACGCGTGCATCATGCTGCGCCCGGAGCAGATCACCGTCGAGCACTGTGAGACCGGTGGGGCGGATGCCTCGGGCGCCCTCTCCTGCACCGGTCAGGTCGAAGCGGTCGATTTCTACGGGCCTGAGGTGCAGCTGGCGGTGCGCCTGTTCGCCAGTGGCGCCGCGGCACCGGGTTCCCCACAGAACCTCGGCGGAACGCTCGTCCACGTGCGGCAGCACGGCACGATGGGCACCGTGGTGGGCAGCCGGGTGAGCCTGACCGCCCGCGGCACCGCCACGGCCTTTGCCGCCCGCACGTAGCGGTACTGAATCCAGAATTGTGGTCATGGTGGCAGCCGCGCAGTTGGCCGGAACCACCGTCACTGCGGATGAGTTTCCAGCTACTCGGCCGCGTGCGCCTCGAGGAATTCGTAGACCTCGGTGTCGTCGACGCCTGGGAAGGTTCCGCTGGGCAGCGGCGACAACACGTGCGCGTGCAGACGTGCGCTCGGCCACGCCTTCCCGGCCCAGCGGGACGAGATGTCCGACGTCGGGCGGCGGCAGCACGACTCGTCCGGGCAGCGGGAAACCGCCCGCTGGGTGGTCTCCCGGCCGCGGAACCACTTGGCCTGCACGAAAGGCACGCCGACGCTGATCGAGAACTCGCGGGCATCCGTCGCCCCGGTCTGGGTGGCGCACCAGAACGTGCCGGCGGGCGTGTCGGTGTACTGGTAGAACTCGGTGGTGCGGTTGGTGTGGGTGAACGCGCTGCGGGCGCTCCACTGCTTGCAGACGAACTGGCCCTCGATCGAGCCGGTCACGTCGGCCGGCAGCGGAAGGTCGTCGTTCTCGTAACCCTTCTGCAGGGCGCCGTCGCCGGTGACACGGAGGAAGTGCAGGGGCATGTCCAGGTGGGAGGTGGCCAGGTTCGTCAGGCGCAGGGCGGCGGCTTCGTGGGTCACTCCGAAAGCGTCGCGGAAGTCCTCGACCGAAAGCTCACGCTCGCGTTTGGCGTGAGAGAGGAAGGCGACGGATGCCGCCTGCGGCATCAGGCAGGCGGCCGCGAAGTAATTGATCTGCAGCCGCTGCCAGAGAAATTCGGCGTAGCTGGCGGG
>JBBQDC010000012.1:0-37023 GCA_038319305.1 Actinomycetales bacterium
GTTCCGAGCTGAATCCGGTCGTCCCGCTCGGACTGTTCCATCCGCGTGACCGTACTGGGAGCAACACCCAGATTCTCAGCGAGATCACGAACCGTCCACCCGACTGACCGGCGCGTGTCTGCAATCGTTGTCGACATCTCATTCCTCCTGTGTTGCATTGTACTGCAACAAGGTCGAAGGCGCTCGAGGTCTTCCCAGACCATCCCAACCGGGACGTGAACCTCGTCAACGAGAGACAAGACCAGGCAGGGGCGGCCGAATAAACGGTGACCACATCAAATACCGCACCGGAAATCAAAACAAGAAATCCTGATCAACCGTAACTTCGAATGGGCGCGAATGACTTGAACCCAGGTCCGCATGACAATGGGTTCAAGTCTCGCCACTCCGGCGGCAACTAGATGCACTGATCAAGGTCTATTTTTTTGTAGGGCGGCCGGGACTTGAACCCGGGACCGACGGATTATGAGTCCGCTGCTCTAACCAGCTGAGCTACCGCCCCAATCGACGCAACTGCTCTGACGAGTGCGCAACCGACCATGCGGCGATCGAGTGGATCACCGGCTCCCACGATACAGGCACTCGAAAGGCGTGCGCGCCCAGCTACTCCGCACCACGGGCGACCGTGTCGGAGGTGACCGCGTCGATGACCGGTTCCCCGCGGTACAGGCACTCGAAGGTGTTCAGGGTTCGATTGATATCGTGGGCGCCGATGAGCCGGAGGGACTCCTTCTTGAGCGCATCCAGCTCGTTGGGTGCGGCCGTGAGCACGGTCGTAAGCTGGTCAGCGAGATCCTGCGCGTAGCCGGGCTCGAACAGGTAGCCGTTCTGGCCATCGTGCACGAGGTGCGGAAGCGCCATGGCGTTGGCGGCCACGATTGGCAAACCAGACGCCATCGCTTCCATGGTCGCGATGCTCTGCAGCTCCGCGATGGACGGCATGGCGAACACGGTCGAGCGGGTGTAGGCGGTCGCCAATTCGGCATCCGTCACATACCCGGTGAAGGTGACCCGGCCGCTGAGCCCAAGCGTCTGCGACAGGTGTTCCAGGTTGCGCTTCTGGTCGCCGCCACCGACAATCTCCACCTTCACATCAAGGTCCGGTGAGAGCAGTGCCACGGCCTGCAGCAGCACGTCGATCTGTTTCTCCCCGGTCACGCGGCCAACGAAGAGAATGCGATTCTCGGTGCGGGGCGTGAAGCTCGCCACGTAGTTTTGGGCGTCGATTCCGCAGGAGATCGCCAGCACACCCTCGAGGCCGGTGTAGCGCTCCAGGAACTGCGCGGCACGCAGGGTCGGGGTTGTGACGGCCTCGGCCCGACCGAAAGTGCGCCGCGCTGCCCGCCAGGCACCCTTGATGATGCGTTCGTGCAATCCCTTGGGCACCAGGGTGAACTCGAGCATGTTCTCCGGCATGAAGTGGTTCGTGCCGATGATTCGGATGCCCCGCTTCGCCGCCTCGATCGTGACGGCGCGACCCACGTTGATGTGGGACTGGAAATGGACGACATCCGGATTGAACGTATCGAGGATGCGTCGGGTCTCCCGCGGGATAAACCACGGCAGGGCATACCTCAGCCAGTCATGTGGATACCAACGCCAGCTCTGCAGTCGGTGCACGACCATCGGCTGGCCCTCGTGGACCTCGGTCCAGGTGCCGAATTTACGTGACGCAGCCGGCGCCATGATCTGCACCTCGTGCCCGCGGGCCACCATCCCGGCGGCAAGACGCTCCGCGAACCGGGCCGCACCGTTCACGTCAGGGGCGAAGGTATCTGCCGCGATCAGAATGCGCAGCGGCTTCTTGGGCACCGGCTCACTGCGAGTCGACTCGCTCGGCAAATCGGTCAAATCTGACAAAAGACACTGTCCCAACGTAAGTGGGCCGGAGTTCGTCATCCGGCGAGAAATCATGTTTTCGACGGCGCGTGCGCCGACGAGGTGTTCTAGCACCTTATTCTAAACCGGGCCTGCAACCGTCGCGCAGTGCTGCGGCGCGCCTGCGCGATCGCCCAACGGAGCGCCTCTGGCCGCGTCAATCGACGGCGAGAGGGTGATACCGGGCCAACAGGAAGACCCCCACGATTGCGATGACACCCGCAACGATGAAGGCCACCGCCGCCCACGGCGGGGCCTGTTCGATCTCGCCCAGAACTACGATGCCGATCCCGACGGCGATTAGCGGATCGATCACGGTGAGACCGGCGATGACCAGATCCGGCGGGCCGGACGCGTAGGCGTTCTGCACGAAATAGGCGCCAAGCCCTGCCGCCAGCAGCAGCCCGATGACGCAGGTCAGGGTCAGCCACTCAAAGTTGCCGTTCTGGGTTCGGTTGATGACAACCTTGGCCAACGTTGCGACGAAGCCGTAGAGCACCCCGGCGCCGACAATGTAGAAAATCGCCTTGAACCGAGTGCGCAGGCGAACAAACGCGATGCCGAAGACAGCCAGCACCACGCTGAGAACGATCAGGATTGTGATCAGATTCCCGTCGGTGACCGGTTTGTCCACGGCGGTGAACGCGGCCACGGTCACGAAGAGGGCCACGCCACCGACGCACATTGCGATCGCGATCTTCGACGCGCGGTTGACGGGAACCCTGGTGATGCGGGAATTCAGGATCGAGGTGATCACAAGGGCGACGGCGCCCAGCGGCTGAACCATGATGATGGGGGCGAATGCCAGGCTGGAGAGCTGGAACAGGATCGCCATGCCGAGCATGATGGTGCCAAAGACCCATGACGGCCGGCCGAGGAGCAGCATCAGCTGGCGCGGGTTGAGCCCGCCGGTGACCTCAGCCGTTTTGGCCTCAACCTTGGTGACGCCGCGGTGCTGGAATTGCGCCCCCAAGGACAGAAAAACGGCACCAACCAGAGCGAGCGGAATGCCGATGGCCTGACTGGGATTGATTGCGATTTCCGCAGCCAGGTCGGTCAGATCAGGGGTCACTCAACGACCCTATCGAGAAGCACCCCGATATCCTTACGGAATGGCCGTTCGCTCGATAGTAATTTCAGGAGATCCCGTTCTCCACTCCCCCGCCCTCCCCGTCACTGATTTCGGCGATGATCTGCATGAACTCGTGCAGGACATGTTTGAGACGATGGATGCCGCGCCCGGCGTCGGTCTGGCGGCTCCGCAGGTAGGCGTTCCGCTGCGGCTCTTCACCTACAACTACCTCGACGACGACGACCACCTGTGGCGTGGCGTGGCCATCAACCCGGAACTGTGGATCACCCCCGTTCCCGCGGGCGAGGCCGACGAGGACGAGGACGTCGAGGGGTGCCTGTCTTACCCGGGCGAGCGCTTCCCACTGCTGCGCTCGCCCTCCGCCCTCCTGCGCGCGGTGGACCTGGAGCAGAAGCCCTTCGAGATCCGCGCCGAAGACTGGCTGGCCCGCATCTTCCAGCACGAGTACGACCACCTCGACGGCACCCTGTACGTGGATCGCCTCGAGCACTTCTACGCCAAGATCGCCGTCAAGGTGACCCGCAAGCGCGGCTGGGGCGTGCTCGGACTCCGCTGGATGCCCGGCGTCGACAACCTCGAAGACTGAACAGCTCAACCGCGGGCGAGGTCCACGCCGTGGATTCCGTTGTGGAAGCGAAGTGACGGGAAGATGGCCGTGACCGTGAAGCCCACGCCCGGCACGGTGCCCGCGTTGAAAATGCCACCGAACATCTCGGTGCGTTCCCGCATCTGGGTGATGCCGGCCCCGGAGACGTTAGTGCTGAGGGCACTGAGGTCGTCTTCGATGGTGTAAGTCGTGCGTTCCGCGAAGTCGGTGGCGTCGGCGCTGTCCCGTCGGGCCGCGGAACGGATGCCGTCGTCGGCAATCAGCAGCTGTAGCCCGCCCTGAGTCCACGTGAACGTGACCCGGGCCTCGGTGCCTGGTCCGCCATGGGTAAGCGTGTTGGCCAGCGCGCTCTGCAGGATGCGGAAGACGGCCAGATCGGCGCCCGGCTTGAGCGGGAAGCGCTCGCCGGACTCGGTGAAGACCACGGCGACGCCCGCGTCGCGCATGACCCGGAACAGCTCGCTCGCCGACTCCAGGCCAGGCTGCGCGGTAGCGACCGATTCGCCCTCATGCACGATCGTGAGCACACGACGCATGTCAGCCAGGGCCACTCGACCGTCGTCGACCAGTGCCGTCGCCACGCGCACAGCGCTCGCCGGGTCGCTCTCGGCCGTGTACCGGGCGCCCTCAGCCCGCGTGATCAGGCGGGCAACGGAGAGCACGGCCACGTCCTGCAGCTCCCGGATAATACCGAGCCGGCCCTTTTGTTCGGCCAGTGAGAGTTGCAGGTCGATGCGCATCCGTTCGGCCGCCGTGCGATCAAAGACGACCCGCCGGGCCCTGAACAGCGTGACCAGCCACAGGGCCAGTAGCACGACGACGAGCACGGCCAACACGGTGCTCAGAGTGAGCCAGGAATCCACGGATGCCGCCTTGTCTGCTGCCACGTCGCACGGAAATGAACCGGATACAAAAAAGACCACCAGGGGTGGAGCCCTTGGTGGCCTTTCGCTCCCCGACTTGGACTCGAACCAAGAACCTGCCGGTTAACAGCCGGCTGCTCTGCCAATTGAGCTATCGAGGAATACTGCTTGAACAGCTCTGTTACTTTATCAAAAGTTAGCGCTCTGCCAAATCGACGGCGGCCCTCAGTAGCCGATCCGAGGGTCGACGACACCGACGAACCGCCCATCCGCAAGGAAGGCACCCACATTCAGGCGAATCCGCTCGGCCAGGAGCGGCGCGGTCATCTCGGGCGTGTCGGCCGAATGCGGCGTGATCAGGCACCGCGGCTCGGCCCACAGCGGATGCCCCGACGGCAGCGGCTCGGGATCGGTCACATCGAGGGCAGCGCCCGCGATCGTCCCCGCGGCCAGCGCGGCCACCAGGGCGTCCGTGTCGACGAGCGGACCCCTGGCGATATTGACGAGCACGGCGTCTGGGCGCATCAGCTCGAGTTCGGCTCGGCCGATCAGGTGGCGGGTGCCGCCCGTGAGAGCTGCGGCCACGACGACGACGTCGCTGGTCGGAAGAACGTCCGCGAGGGCAGCCTTCACCACCGTGCGGGCCGCACCGGGCACCAGGTCGGTGCTTCGGCGCACCACCGTGATGTTCGTGCCGAAGGGCCCGAGCAGGCGGATCAGCTCGCGGGCGATTCCCCCGGCACCGATGACGGTCACGTTCCGACCGTAGAGCGAGCGCCCCTCAGGAAGAGTGCTCCAGCTCTCGGCGCGAGCGCGCTTCGGCAGCACCCGCAGCAGCGCCAGGGTGAGGGCCAAGGCGTGTTCGGCGACAGGCTGCGCGTAGGCGCCCTTCGCGCTGGTCCACAGCAGGTCCGGGCGGCCCAGGTCCGCCAGCACCCCGCTGAACGCATCGACACCTGCCCAGGGCAGCTGCACCCACCCGATCCCGGGATGCGCGTGCAGAGTGGCGCGCAGCTCGTCAGCCCGGCCATAGTCCAGCCAGATCAGCCCACGGGTCTCGCCGGTGAGGTCCGTCACTCTTCCCCCGGCAGCCTGGACCGCACGGGCGAATGCCGGTTCCGGCCGCGGCAGGATGGTGATCGCACCGGGGACCGGACGCCGGTCCACCGAAAGTGGCGCGACCGCGTCGGCGAGCACGGCGCGGTGTTGCACGGCTTCAGTTTTCGATGACATGTTCTGATTCACTCTCGTAGTCGTTCTCGTCACTGTCAACGTTCTCATCGTCCGGCTCATCCCCCAGGAGTGCCGTGGCCAGGCCGGCGACATATGGATGCCACGGATCGTCGAATACCTCGTCAATCGTGCCCAGCCCCACCAGGACGCCCTGGTGCAGTACCGCGATGCGATCCGCGACCCGGCGCAGCACGCTGAGGTCGGAGCTGATCACCAGGGCTGAGAAGGACCGCTCGCGCTGCAGCTCCCCGATCAGGTCGACCACGGCGTCCCGCACGGTGGCGTCGACGCCGGCCGTCGGCTCGTCTGCGATCAGGACCGACGGCCCAAACACGAGCGCCCGGGCCAGCGCGACACGCTGGCGCTGCCCGTTGCTGAGCTCGTACGGAAACTTGGTGAGCACCGCCAGCGGCAGTCGCACCGCGTCGACCATGGTCGCCACCAGCTCGTCGAGGGCACGCGCGTTGTAGCGCCGGTCCCGGTCGAGCACGGGCTCTGCCACGATTTCCGCGACCGTCAGGGTCGATGGCAGCGTGGTGGCGGCGTCCTGGGCCAGATACCCTACCTCGAAGGTGAGCCGGGTCAGCTTGCGCCGACGGATGCCGCGGAGCCGGTACCCGAGCACCGTCGCCTCTCCCCCGGTGATCTCTGGTCGCACGTTGCCTGCACCTCCGCCTCGGGAGTCGAACGCGTCGCCCGAGAGCACCTGGGCCAGCGTGCTCTTGCCTGAACCGCTCTGGCCGAGCAGCCCAAGCACCTCACCGGGCCCGATCTGCAGGGTGAGGCCCTGTACGGCCACGAAGGCACCGCTGGCGCCGTGGGCCGGGTACTCGACCGTCAGGTCACTGGTGGAGATCGGGCTGGTCGGTGCGGCGACGCGGATCATGTGTCTATCCTGCCTCACGCAGCCGGCGCAGTCCCTCCCGACGCAGGGCCTGCTCGGCCGGGTCCGGCACGGGCAGGGAGGCGAGGAGCCTCTGGGTGTAGGGATCTTTGGGTGCCCCGAGAACCTCGGCGCTGGTGCCCTCCTCGACCAGTTTGCCGCGGTACAGAACCGCGATCCGGTCCGCGACGAGGTCGACAACGGCCAGGTCGTGGCTGATGAAGAGGGAGGCGAAGCCGAACTCCCGCTGGAGTTCCGCGAACAGTTCCAGTACTCGTGCCTGCACGGAGACGTCGAGGGCACTGGTGGGTTCGTCGGCGATCAGGAGGGGAGGCTCCAGGGCGAGTGCCCGCGCCAGGCTTGCGCGCTGGCGTTGCCCGCCGCTGAGCTCGTGTGGGTAGCGGTCGCCGTAGCCTCGCGGCAGCTGCACGGCCTCGAGGAGCTCGTTGACCCGCGGGCGGGCATCGGCGGCGTTCTTCGCCCGACCGTGCACCACCAGCGGTTCGGCGACGCAGTCGGCGATGGTCAGCAGTGGGTTGAAACTCGACGCCGGGTCCTGGAAGACGAAGCCGATGTCGCTGCGGAACTTCTTGAACGTGCGTTCCTTGAACCCGTTCATCTCGTGCCCCATCACGGTCAGAGATCCACCGGTGACCCGGGTCAGGCCGGCGATAGCCCGCCCGATCGTGGTTTTGCCCGAACCACTCTCTCCCACCAGACCGAGAACCTCACCGGGCCGGATCAGGAAGCTCACCCCGTCGACGGCGGTGAAGCCGGACCGGCCGAGCCGGCCGGGGTATTCGATTCGGAGCTGGTCGGCGACGACGACCGGTGCCTGCTGTTCCCAGTCGCCTGCGCGGGCGGCGGCACGGGCGGCGGCGTGCACAACCCCCTGCCCTACGTGCGGCACGGCTGCGAGCAGCTTCTTCGTGTAGTCGTTCTGCGGCGAGCTGAAGAGTGTCTGGGCATCCGCCTCTTCGACGACCTTGCCCTGGTACATCACGGCGACCCGGTCGGCCAGGTCAGCCACCACGCCCATGTTGTGGGTGATGAGCACGATCGCCGTTCCGAATTCGTCGCGGCACCGGCGAAGCAGGTCCAGGATCTCGGCCTGCACGGTCACGTCGAGCGCGGTGGTCGGCTCGTCGGCGACGATCAGGCCGGGGTCGAGAACCAGGGCCATGGCGATGACGACGCGCTGCTTCTGGCCGCCGGAGAACTGGTGCGGGTAATAGTCGACGCGGGTATCCGCATCGGGGATGCCGACCCGTCCGAGAATCTCGATGGCCTTCTTCCGGGCTTGCTTGCGGCTGATCTGCCCGTGCGCGCGGATGCCCTCCATGATCTGCCAGCCCACGGTGTAGACGGGGTTCAGCGCGGTCGAGGGCTCCTGAAACACCATGGAGACGTCGGTGCCGCGCACCTGCCGCAACTGGGCGGTGCTGAGCGCGATGACGTTGCTCTCGCTGGAGCCATCCTTGCTGCTGAGGATGACGGCCCCGGAGGCGGTTGCCGTCTCCGGCAGCAGCCCGAGGATGGTTTTGGCGGTGACGGTCTTGCCACTGCCGCTCTCGCCGACGATGGCCAGAACCTCGCCGGGAGCGACCCGCAGGGTCACACCGTCTACGGCCCGGACAGCCCCGGCATCGGTCGCGAAGGAGATGCCGAGATCGGTGATGGTGAGCACGTCGGTCATAGTCGCTCCTCGAGTCCGTCGGAGGGATGGGTTGCGGCGCCTTCCAGCCCGCCGAGTCCGCCGGGACCGGCAACCAGGCTGCCGCCGGGAACGACCGAGGTCTGGGCGACGATTCCGGCGGACTGACCGACGGCGCGGCGTCCGCGCAGCCGGGGATCGGCCAGGTCGTTGAGGCTTTCACCGACCAGAGTGATCCCCAGCACCACGAGCACGATGGCCAGTCCGGGGAACAGTGACGTCCACCAGATGCCGCTGGTCACATCCGAGAGGGCTTTGTTGAGGTCGTAGCCCCACTCGGAGGCGGCCGTCGGTTCGATGCCGAACCCGAGGAAGCCGAGGCCCGCGAGGGTCAGGATGGCCTCCGACGAGTTCAGGGTGAAGATCAGCGGCAGAGTGCGGGTGGAGTTGCGGAACACGTGGCGGAACATGATCCGACTGCTGCTCGCGCCCAGCACGCGGGCGGATTCCACGTACGCCTCCGCCTTGATCCGCACCGTTTCGGCGCGGATCACCCGGAAGTACTGCGGAATGAAGACCACGGTGATCGATATCGCCGCTGCGAGCACGCCGCCGATCAGATTGGACTTGCCGCCCGAGATGACGATCGACATCACGATGGCCAGCAGCAGCGACGGGAAAGCGTAGACGGCGTCCGATACGACCACCAGGATGCGGTCGAGCCAGCCGCCGAAGTAGCCGGACACCAGCCCCAGGAACACCCCGGCGAAGATCGACAGCACCACGGCGACGATGATCACGAACAGGGCGGTCTGGGCGCCCCACAGCACCCGGGAGAGCACGTCGTAGCCGCTGACGGTGGTGCCGAGCGGATGCGCGCCGCCGGGCGGCTGCTGGGCTCCGAAGGGACCGTTGGCGTCGCGAAGCTGGCTGAAGCCGTAGGGAGCCAGAATGGGAGCAAAAATGGCGGTAAGCACGAAGAGAGTGGTGATGATCAGGCCGGCGACCAGCATCCCGCGCTGAAGTCCGATGCTCTGCCTGAGCTGGTGCACGATGGGGAGGCGGGACCAGAGGCTGCGCTTGTGCGGGGTCGACATGCCGTTGGCGTTGCTCATCTCAGTACCTCACTCTCGGGTCGATCAGTGCAGCGATGATGTCGACGACGAAGTTGGACAGGGCGACGATCACGGCGAGCAGGGCGACGATCCCCTGTACGGCCACGAAGTCCCGGGCCTTGAGGAACTCGGAGAGCATAAAGCCCAGGCCCTTCCACTCGAAGGTGGTCTCGGTCAGCACTGCGCCGCCGAGCAGCAGGGCAATCTGGAGACCAATCACGGTGATGATCGGGATCAGGGCCGGCCGGTAGGCGTGCTTCCGCACGAGGCGGAACTCACTCACCCCACGCGAGCGGGCGGCGTCGACATAGTCGGTGCCGAGGGTTCCGATCACGTTGGTGCGCACCAGGCGGAGGAAAACTCCCGCGGTGAGCAGCCCGAGCGTCAGCGCGGGGAGCACAGCATGCTCGAGTACGTCCCCGAGCACGGCCGGGTTGCCGGTCATGATGGCGTCGATCGTGTACAGGCCGGTCTTGTTCGGCAGCAGTTGCATCTGCAGCTCGGAGCCGGTCGAGGCCCGACCGGAGACGGGCAGCACGTCGAGGTAGACGGCGAAAACGAGTTTGAACAGCAGTCCGGAGAAAAAGACCGGCGTGGCGTAGCAGAGGATCGCGAAGACGCGCAGGAAGGCGTCCGCGGACTTGTCCCGCCAGTAGGCGGCGACCATGCCCAGGGGGATCCCGACGATGAAAGCGACGAGCAGGGCGTAGAAGACGAGCTCGAACGTGGCCAGACCAAAAGTGACCAGGATCTCGGACACGGGACGGTTGGTGCTGATGGTGGTGCCGAAGTTGCCGGTGAAGACCTGGCCCAGATACTCGACGTACTGCACGAAAATGGGGCGGTCGTAGCCGGCCGCCTGAATACGCTCGGCCAGCTGCTCCGGGCCGAGACGGCCGCCCAGAGCGGCCGTGATCGGGTCGCCGGTCGTGCGCATCAGCCAGAAGACCATCGACACGAGGATGAAGATCGTGGGGAAAATCAGCAGGAACCGGATCAGGATGTACCGACCGATCCCTCCATCGGATGCCGGACGTTTCTTGCGTCCTGTCGCCCGGGGCGACGGGGACCGCGTGGTCACAGTGGTCATTCCTGCCTAACGATTGGAATGTGACAGGGGCACCCAGCGCACAAGGCGCTGGATGCCCCCGGATTTCAAATTAGAGAAACTCTAACGGTTGACGACCTAGCCCTTCGCCAGCGCCGCGTAACGGAACTTGAACGACGCGTCGAGCGTGTCGGTGGTTCCGGTCACATCGGTGCCGGTGACGGCAACCTGGGCCCCCTGGAGCAGCGGCACCGTCGACAGCTGCGCGGCAACCTTGTCCTGGATCTCCTCGATCAGCGCGGTGCGCTCTGCCGGGTCGGCGGTGACGGCCTGCTTGAGAATCAGAGCGTCGACCACGGTATCGCTGTAGTGGTTCTTCAGGAAGCCACCCTCGAGGAAGAACGGTGTCAGATAGTTGTCGGCATCGGAATAGTCCGGGAACCAGCCGAGCTGGTAAACGGGGTAGACATCCGTTGTGCGGTCCTTCGAGTACTGCACCCACTCGGTGGTCTGCAGGTTGACCTTGAAGAGGCCCGATGCTTCCAGCTGGTCCTTGACCAGGGCGTACTCGTCGCCGGACGACGGGCCGTAGTGGTCGTTGCTGTACTGGAGGTTCAACTCGACCGGGCCGGTCACGCCGGCGGCCTCGAGGGTTGCCTTGGCCTTGTCGACGTCGGGGGCTCCCGCGCCATCGCCGTAGAGACCCTTGAGGGACTCGGTGGCACCGGTCAGGCCGGCCGGTACGTAGGAGTAGACGGGCGTGTAGGTGCCCTTGTAGACCTGCTTGGCGATTTCCTCCCGGTCGACCAGGTCAGCCACGGCCTGGCGCACGGCGAGAGCCTTGGCCGGGTCGGCTTCAGCGGTCTTCACTCCAAAGGGCTGGGTGTCGAAGTTGAAGACGATGTAGCGCAGCTCGCCTCCGGGGCCGTCAACGACCTTGACCTTGTCATTGCCGCGCAGGTCTTCAATATCGGTGGCCGACAGGCTGCGGAAAGCAACGTCGATATCGCCCTGCTGCACTTCGAGCTTCAGGTTTGAGGCGTCGGCGTAGTACTTCACGTTGACTACGTCGGTCTTGGCCTCGCCCAGGAGGCCCTCATAGTCCGGATTGGCCTTGTAGCCGACCAGGTTGTTGAAGTCATAGCTGGTGATGACGTACTGGCCGGCGAAGGCGTTCGCGTCGACGATGTCTTGGTCCGGCGTGAGCTCCGTCGCCGAGAAGGTGTCCTCGTCGACGATGGGCCCGGCCGGGCTGGACAGGATCTGCGGGAAGATCTGGTCGTTCGCCTGCTTGAGCGTGAAGACGATGGTGGTGTCATCGGGGGCCGCGACGCTGTCCAGGTTGTACAGCAGCGAGGAGGGACCGTTGTCATCCGCGATCGCCAGCTGGCGGTCGAAGGTGAACTTGACGTCGGAGGAGGTGAGCGCATTGCCGTTGGCCCACTTCAGCCCGGGCTTGAGGGTGACCGTGTACTCGGTGGGGCTGGTGAACTCGGCTGCCGTCGCGATGTCGGGTTCGACGTCGGGGCTGCCGTAGGGGGTGTTCAACAGGAACGGGAAGACCTGGTTCTGCACGGCGAACGAGCCGTTGTCGTAGGAGCCTGCCGGGTCGAGCGACGTGATCTTGTCGGTCGTGCCGATCGTGATGGCCTCGCCACCGGAGGAGGCGCCGTCGTCGGTTCCGCTGGCGGAGCAGCCCGCCAGGGTCAACGCGGCGACCGCGACAACCGCTGCGGCGCTAAGCCCTCTCGCGCGTGAAGTGGATGAGAATGCCATAGCCGTGAGCCTCTTCCTCTAGAAAACCGATGCCGGGGCGCACGAATCATGCGCGTCCAGCATTGCTGTAGGAAAAGAATTAGCACAGAATGCAAGGTTCCCCGGCGCAATACGGAGCATCTTTATCGAGCTGCAATGAAGGCGCACCCCGATCGACGAGGGCCGGTGCTATTCCTCGCGGAGGTTGCGTCTCTCGGCCTCGACCCGCACCAGTTCCCGCTGGAGCGCCACATAGACCTCTCGATTGGTCGCATCCGCGCGCTGGAGTCGGCCGAGAAGCTCGGCTTTCTGGCGCAGCAGGTCCCGATCGATCAGGGCCACGGTGATGTCGCGCACGTAGCGGCCGATTTCGCGTTCGGAGCGTTCGGGCAACGAGGCCATCGCCAGCTCCTTGACCAGGTTCTCCAGCGTGGCGGGCACCTCGGTGACGATGCGATCGAGCCAGTCGACGGCGTCGTGGTGGGGCACCGTGGCCGCGATGGCGTCGCGCACCACCGCCAGGGTGGAGTTCACGAAACTGGTCTGCACGGCGCGCTGGATCAGGTCGACCCCGACGATGGTCGGGCGCTGCAGCATGGCCATCAGGCCGTCGCGTTCCAGCCGGGTGACCGGGTCCGTCGCCAAGTCGATCATGGAGAACGGCTGCTCCTGGGGAGCCGGTTCGTCCTGCCTCGGCTGCCGGGCGTCCGGAGTGGCCGTTCCCGCGCTCCGGGAACGGGACAGGGCCGCGGAGACGGCCTTGCCGACCTCGCCGAGGTCCATGCCGAGCATGCGCGCCAGCTCGTGCGTGTAGCCGGGGCGCAGGGTCGGGTCGCGGATGTCGCCGACGATGGGGGCCGCAGCGCGGAGAGCGGCGACGCGACCCTCGACGGTGTCTAGGTTGTACTGGCCGAGCAACTGCCTAATCATGAACTCGAACATGGGCTTCTTCGAGTCGATCAGCCGGCGCACGGCGTCATCGCCGCGGTGCAGCCGCAGGTCGCACGGATCCAGCCCTTCGGGGGCGACCGCCACGTACGTCTGGGCGGAGAAACGCTGTTCCTCGCTGAATGCGCGCACGGCGGCCTTCTGGCCGGCGGCATCCGGATCGAACGTGAACACGACCTCGCCGACACCGCTGTCGTCGCCGAGCACGCGGCGCAACACCTTGATGTGGTCGACTCCGAAAGATGTGCCGCAGGTGGCGACCGCGGTCGTCACACCGGCGAGGTGGCAGGCCATGACGTCGGTGTAGCCCTCGACGACGACAACCTGGTGGCCGCGGGAGATGTCGCGTTTGGCGAGGTCGAGCCCGTAGAGAACCTGCGCCTTGTGGTAGATCGGCGTTTCGGGGGTATTCAGGTATTTGGGTCCCTTGTCGTCATCGAGGAGCCGGCGCGCCCCGAAGCCGATGGTCTGCCCGGTGATGTCCCGGATCGGCCAGACCAAACGCCCGCGGAAACGGTCGTACACGCCGCGGTCGCCGCTGGACACGAGGCCGGACAGGGTGAGTTCCTCTGTGGAGAACCCCTTGGCGCGCAGGTGGTTGGTGAGTTCGTCCCAGCTTTTCGGAGCGAAACCGACCCCGAACCGGGCGGCCGCGAGGGAATCGAACCCGCGTTCGCCGAGGAAGGTGCGCCCGACCAGAGCGCCCGGACTACCCAATCGCTCCACGAAGAAATCGGCCGCGGCCTGGTTGGCGGCGTACAGTCTGGCCCGATTGGTGTGGTCGGGAGCCTCACCGGCGCCACCCTCATAGTGCAGCTCGATCCCGACGCGGCCGGCAAGCCGCTCGACAGCCTCACTGAAGCTGACGTGGTCCATCTTCTGCAGGAAAGAGTAGACGTCGCCGCTCTCGCCGCACCCGAAACAGTGGTAGAAACCGACCTGCGGGCGCACGTGGAAACTCGGGCTCCGCTCGTCGTGGAAGGGGCACAGCCCCTTCATCGATCCCACCCCGGCGGACTTGAGACTCACGTAGTCACCGACGATGTCGGCGATGTTGGTGCGAGCCTTGACCTCTTCGATGTCGTTTTGTCGAATCAGGCCTGCCATAGCTGAATGTTAGTCCTGCCCGTTTCGGTGTTCGGTGTGGTCGTTGTGCATGGTGCTGCCCGTATCGGCAATCCGGAAGATGTCAGCGCTTCACCAGACGTTCGTACCACGCCAGCGCCGACTGGTCGGTGAGGCTGGCCACCTGATCGACGACCACCCGTTTGCGGGCGGCGTCATCGGCGGCCGCGTGCCAGTCTTCGCGGTATCCCGCGTCGAGGTGCTCATCCCCCGTGGCGTGCAGGGTGCGCGCGAGGAGCGTGAGCACCTGCCTTTGTTCAACATAGATGGGTTTGCGCGTCTGGCGCGTCATCACGAAGGTCGCCACGATCCCCTTGAGCACGGCGATCTCCGCCTCGACCTCCGGCGGCACGACCACGTGGGCGCCGAACCGGTTCAGGTCCGCCCCGGGGTTGGCTTCGCGGGTAGCCCGCACGGCGGCACCGCTGAACCGGCCGATCAGCTGGCTGGTCAAGTTCTTCAGCAGCCCCTGGTCGCTGCGGCTGCCCGACCAGGTCTCCAGCCAGGCGTTGAGCGAGTCGAGCCGGTCGAAGGCGTCCGCCAGGTCGTCCTCGGAGAGACCATCGCCAGTCCACTCGGTCATTGTGGCCAGGAGCGACTCGTGGTTGGCTCGTCCGTTGAGCTGGCCGACATTGATGTAGCCGTTAACAACGGCATCTTCGAAGTCGTGCACGGAGTAGGCAATGTCGTCGGAAAGGTCCATGACCTGGGCCTCGATGCAGAGCCGGCGTGCCGGGGCGCCGGAGCGCATCCACTCGAAGGCCTCCCGGTCGTCCGGGTAGAAGCCGTACTTCGCGCGACCGCTCGGATCCGCGACCGACGAGTCAGCCGGCCACGGGTACTTGCAGCTCGCGTCGAGGCTCGCCCGGGTGAGATTGAGCCCGTAGCTGCGGCCATCCTGGCCGAAGACCTTGGGCTCAAGGCGGGTGAGCAGGCGCAGAGTCTGCGCGTTGCCCTCGAAGCCCCCGATGTCTGCTGACCACGTGTTGAGGGCCTTCTCGCCGTTATGACCGAAGGGCGGGTGGCCGATGTCATGCGCCAGGCAGGCAGTGTCGACGATATCCGGGTCAAGGCCCAGCCGCAGGGCCAGTTCGCGCCCGACCTGGGCAACCTCGAGGGAGTGGGTGAGGCGGTTGCGCGCGAAATCGAGACCCGCGGCCGGGCTCAGCACCTGGGTCTTGGCAGCCAGCCGACGCAGCGCGCTCGAGTGCAGGAGCCGGGCCCGGTCGCGCGCGAAATCGCTGCGCCTCGAACCGTGCTGCTCCGGCAGCCAGCGCTCTTCGTCGTGCCTGCTGTATCCGGTCTCGTTAGCCACCGCTTGTGTCCCCTTCACCTTCGGTCAGATTGGCACGTTCCGCCGACACGAGCTCTTGGGAATCGAGCCAGTGTTCGGGCAGCGAGGTCTTTTTCGGGCTGCCCGCCCGCCCCCTCGGTCCCTCGGCACCCTCGCCGGGGTAGTCCTGGTCGCCGTCGAGGGTGCCGAGAAGGTCGTCGAGCTGCGCGAGCGAGACGACCGAGGCCAGGCTGGCCCGCAGGTCGCCGCCGACCGGGTAGCCCTTGAAATACCAGGCCACATGCTTGCGGATGTCCCGGCAGGCCCGCTCCTCGCTCTCGAAGAACTCGGTCAGCAGCACCGCGTGGCGCCGGAAAGCGTCGGCAACCTGACCCAGGTTGGGCTGGATCTTGGCGGCCGCTGCGCCGGACGCATCGCCGCGGAAGGCCGCGGCGAGGTCGCCGAACAACCAGGGGCGACCCAGGCAGCCACGACCGACAACGACGCCGTCGCAGCCGGTCTCCCCGACCATGCGCAGGGCGTCCTCGGCGGACCAGATGTCGCCATTGCCGAGCACGGGCACGCTGGTGATGGTGTTTTTGAGCGCCGCGATGGCGGACCAGTCGGCCTGGCCGGAGTAGTACTCCGCGGCCGTGCGGGCGTGCAGGGCGATGGCCGCGACACCGGCGCCCTCCGCCGCCTTGCCGGCTTCCAGATAGGTGAGGTGGTCGGAGTCGATGCCCTTGCGCATCTTGACGGTCACCGGCACGTCGCCGGCCGCGGTGACAGCCCCCTCCACGATCTGGCGAAAGAGGCCGAGCTTCCAGGGCAGCGCGGCGCCACCACCCTTGCGGGTGACCTTGGGAACCGGGCAGCCGAAGTTCAGGTCGATGTGGTCGGCGCGGTCTTCGGCCACGAGCAGGGTGACGGCCTCGGCGACGGTCTTCGGGTCCACGCCGTAGAGCTGGATGGAACGGGTCTTTTCGCTCTCGTGGTGGTTGATCAGGCGCATCGACTCGGTCGTGCGCTCGACCAGCGCACGCGAGGTGATCATCTCGCTGACATAGAGGCCCGCACCGAATTCGCGGCACAGCCGACGGAACGCCGTGTTGGTGATCCCGGCCATGGGCGCGAGAACGACGGGCACGTCGAGCGTGAGCGGGCCGATCTTGAGGGGCGCCGGGCTGGTCTGCGTTACAGAAGTCATCCGTTCAATTCTCCCCCACGCCGGGACACCCCACGAACGCCGTCCCACACCTCCGTGAGGGAGAGGCGAAATGTGAGCGACGGGCGCGGGTCGGTCAGGTTAGATGCCGCAGGCGCCGCCGCCGCAACATCCGCCGGCATCGGCCTGGCCGAGGAGTTCGATCGTGGGGACGGCGGATACCTCGGTGGGGACGGTCTCGGTGGTGTCAGGTGCAGTGGTCATTTGTGATTCTCCTCGGACTTTTCGTTGCTCGCCTGGCGGAGTGCCTGGGCGAAGGTATCAGGGTCCTGCGCGCCGGAGATGCCGTACCGGCCGTCGATGACGTAGAAAGGAACCCCGTGGATGCCGTACGCGGCGGCCTGAGCGACGTCGGCTTTGACATCCGCGAGGAATTCGTGGGCGGTCAGTGCGCGGATGACGTCCTGGCGGTCCAAACCGATTTCGGCGGCGAGGTCGGCGAGGTCCTCGATCCGGCCGACGTGGCGGCCGTCGACGAAGTACGCCTGGAGTAGTCGTTCCTTCATGTCGAGCTGGCGACCGTGCGCCTTCGCATAGTGCAGCAGCTCGTGGGAGATGACGGTGTTGGTCTGGTGCACGGAGTCGTAGTCGTAGTGCAGGCCGACGCTCTCGGCGATGCCGGTGACACGTTCGAGCATCTGCTCGACCTCGGCGACCGGCAGGCCCTTGCGTCGGCTGAGGTAGTCGACGGGGCTGCCGTCGAAGTCGACCGGGGTATCCGGTGCGAGTTCGAAGCTGTGATACTCAACCTCGACATTCCCATCGAACAGGGACGCCCCGGCCTCGAATTTGCGCTTTCCGATGTAGCACCAGGGGCACTGAACGTCGGACCAGATGTCTACTTTGATGGTTTCACTCACTGTGAGGCCAACCGAACGGTACCCCCGGAATATTCCCGGAGGGGAAACGGTCAGGAGGTTGGCGCGTCCACGGCACCGCCGTACCGGCGGTTGCGAGCCGCGTAAAGCTCGATCGCCTGCCACAGGTCGACGCGGCTGAAGTCGGGCCAGAGGGTGTCCAGGAACACCATCTCCGCGTAGGCGCTCTGCCACAGCAGGAAGTTGCTGGTGCGCTGCTCCCCCGAGCTGCGCACGAACAGGTCCACGTCGGGGAGGTCCGCGGTGTACAGGTGCCGCTGGATCGACTTCTCGGTGATCCCGGAGGGCTTCAACCTGCCCGCGGCCACGTCCTCGGCCAACGCGCGCACGGCATCCGCGATCTCGGTGCGCCCGCCGTAGTTCACGCACATGGTGAGGGTGAGCACGTCGTTGCCCGCGGTCAGCCGTTCGGCGAACTGCAGTTCCTTGATGACGGATGCCCACAGCCGGGGTTTGCGTCCGGCCCACCGCACACGCACCCCCCACTCGTTGAGCTGGTCGCGCCGGCGGTGAAGGACGTCCCGGTTGAAACCCATCAGGAAGCGCACCTCGTCGGGTGACCGCTTCCAGTTCTCGGTGGAGAACGCGTAGACGCTCAGGTGCTTGACCCCAACCTGGATGGCGCCGGCGACGACGTCGAGAAGAGCAGCCTCCCCTGCCTTGTGCCCCTCCACACGCGGCAGCCCGCGCGCGTTCGCCCACCGGCCGTTGCCGTCCATGACGACCGCCACATGCTCGGGAACGGCCTTCTGCGGCACGGCGGGCGGGTACAGGCCCGTCCAATCGAGGGGCTGGAACGGCACCGCGTCCTTGTGGGTCAGCGGCTTCTGGCCAAAGGGATTGAGACTGAACGGGGTAGAGGTCATCGACTCACATGCTCCAACGATCGGAGACCGCGGCCGAGGTGCCACTGCGTGTAGGCGGCGACGACCCCGGTGGCCTGGGCTCTGGTGTGCGGCGGGGTGGACTTGGTGTGCTCCCAATCTCCGGTGAGCAGGGAGCCGAGCAGGGCAATGGTGGCCGGATCGAGCCTCGGCGAGCCGGGGGCCGCACAGTCGTCGCAGACGATCCCGCCGACCTGCACGACCATCGCGGAGTGGGTCCCCCTGGCTCCGCACCGCGCGCAGTCCTGGAAGCTGGGTGCCCAGCCGGCCATCGACAGCGCTCGGAGCAGATAGGAGTCGAGAGTGAGGCCGGCGCCGTGCTCCCGGCGGGAGAGCGACCGGAGTGCACCCACGAGCAGCAGGTACTGTTGCAGCGATCCCTCTGCCTCAGTGAGTTTGTCGGCGGTTTCGACCATGGCGCTGGCCGCCGTATAGCTCGGGTAGTCGGCCGTGATCAGAGCACCGTAGGAGGCGATGGACTCCGCCTGCGTGATGATGTCGAGGCTCCGACCCTCGTAGAGCTGCACATCAGCGACCATGAATGGTTCAAGCCTGGCCCCGAATTTCGACGCGGTGCGGCGCACGCCTTTGGCGACTGCTCGCACCTTCCCGTGCTGGCGCGTGAGCATGGTGACGATGCGGTCGGCTTCGCCCAGCTTCTGGGTGCGCAGCACAACGACATCATCACGGTAAACAGGCACCCTTGGATTCTCCCACCTGGCGGGAGCACGGGATGCCGTCCGCGCCGATGCCCACCGTTTCAGTGGTTTCATTAGGGGTGCCCTCCACCTCCTTTCTCATCCCGCTCTGGCTCGACCTCACGGCCGTTGCCATCGGAGCCGTTCAGGGCGCCATGTTCGCCGGCCGATTCACCGACCGGCGCTTCGATCTGCTCGGGATCGCACTGATCGGCGTCACCGTAGGACTCGGCGGCGGACTGCTCCGCGACATCCTGCTGGGCGGCGTGCCCGCCGCGCTGCAAAGCAACTGGTACCTGCTGGTCTGCGCGGGCGCGGCTCTGCTCGGTATGCTCCTGCAGAGCCTGTTCAACCGGCTCGGCCCGTTCATCATCGCCCTCGACGCGGTCACCATAGGTCTCTTCGGCGCCCTCGGCACCAGCAAGGCCCTCGCAGCCGGCCTCCCGGAGATCCCCGCACTATTCGTCGGGATCGTCACTGCGGTGGGTGGGTCGGCACTGCGGGACATGATGCTGAACGTGCCAATCGCCGTGATGCACGTCGGTTCCTTCTACGCGGTCGCGGCCGGGGTCGGCAGCGGCCTGCTCGTGGTGCTTTTCATGCTCAAGGTGCCGATCACCGTCGCCGGAATCAGCTGCGTCGTGGTGACAACGGTCATCCGCATCCTTGCCGCGCGCTACGGCTGGAGTCTGCCGCAGCAGCGCGCGATCGGAAGCTGGCCCCGGTGGCGGCGCGACAACGTCGTGGCTTTCCGGCGGCGCAGGGGCCGCGGGGCCTGAGGTTCCGGGCACCCGAAACTGGTCGACAAACAACGGATTCCGCTCTCGCCTTTCGCTGCCTCCCGGGTGAGACTAGTGAGAACAATTCACGTCGTTTGGAGGAACCTCATGAACCTGCTGAAGGGCAACGTGCCCGATTCGATGCCGGACTTGATGCCGGTCCTGTCCCGAGGCAAGCACAGGAACCCGCGCTCCGGCGCCTGTTTCATGGAGTTCGCCTCCTATCTCGCCGGTGAGGCCTGGAGCGACCATCCGGCCTGCACACATCCGCTACTCTCATCCGTGGCACGAATGGTGAACGACTGCACGTCGGACACCGCCCGGGCCAGGCTCGTGCCGCTCATCCCGTCGGTGATCGGCCTGCGCGGTGACAATGCGAGGGTGCGCCTGCTGATCGCCCTGCGTGCGGCCACGTCGGCTCTCCCGGTCACCGGCGCCGACCACCAGCGGGCCCTCGCCGTGGGGCTCCTCAACTGCGAGCGGCACCTGACCGAGGCCGACGGTGTGATTCCCGACGACGTCGCTCGGCGCATCCGCGCTGCCTTCGACGCGGCGCCGGAGACCGAACGATGGGCGCGGGATTTCATCGCCTCGATGGGGTCCTGGTCACGGGGCAAGTTCACGGACCGCACGGCGGAGACCATCATCCGGGTGTCCGTTCAGGGAATCGCTGAAGCGTGTGTTCCCGACCCGGATGGCCAGCTCTACGACCTCCTTGCCGGCGCGATCGACGACTGCACGATGGTGCTGTCGCCTGAACCCGAGGCCCGTCCGGGCACGCCCACCGCGGAGCCGACCCAGGTGGCTCCGGCGCACCGGACGATGGCGAAGCACGCGGCGCGAGTCTGACGCCACACACCCGAGAATCGCCGTTCCGTCCGAGCGTCCCCCTTGGGATGACACACGGCCGGAACGGCGATTCTCAGTTCGCGGTGAATTCTGCCGCTCGGTGGCTCCTGGGGGTCAGACGGTTGCCTGTGCCAGGGACCGGTCGCCGGCCTCGGCGCGGATACCGCGGTTGACCGCCGACACCACCGACTTAAGCGAGGCGGTCGAGATGTCTGCGTCGATGCCGACGCCCCAGAACCGCTTGCCGTTGACGTCGAGCTCGACATAGGCCGCGGCGAGGGCGTCGCCGCCGGCCGACATGGCGTGCTCGACGTAGTCGTAGAGGGTGATCGCGATGCCGCGTTCGGCCATCACGCAAAGGAAAGCCGCGATCGGGCCGTTTCCCGAACCGACCGCACTGGACACACTCGAGTCGTCGCGCAGGTCAACGGACAGCTCGACTGAACCGGAGAGGTCGCTCGAGGTGCGCGTGGCGTGCAGCTCGAACCGACCCCACTTGGCATCGGGCGTACTGTGGCTGGCCGGCAAGTACTCGTCGTTGAAGATCTCCCAGATCTGCTCGCTGGTAACCTCGCCGCCCTCCTGGTCGGTCTTGGACTGCACGACACCGGAGAATTCGATCTGCAGTTTGCGCGGCAGGTCCAGGGCATGGTCGGTCTTGAGCAGGTAGGCCACGCCGCCCTTACCGGACTGGGAGTTGACCCGGATCACGGCTTCGTAACTGCGGCCGAGGTCCTTCGGGTCGATCGGCAGGTACGGAACCGCCCACAGCAGGTCGTCAACGCTGCACCCCTGCGTCGCGGCATCCGCTGCCATGGCCTCGAAGCCCTTCTTGATGGCGTCCTGATGCGAGCCGCTGAACGCGGTGAAGACCAAGTCGCCGGCCCAGGGGCTGCGCTCGGGGACCGGCAGCTGGTTGCAGTACTCGGCGGTGCGCTTGACCTCGTCGATGTTGCTGAAGTCGATCTGGGGGTCGATGCCCTGGGTGAACAGGTTCACGCCCAGCGCCACCAGGTCGACGTTGCCGGTGCGCTCCCCGTTGCCGAACAGGCAGCCTTCGATGCGGTCGGCGCCGGCCAGGTAGCCCAGTTCCGCGGCCGCGATGGCGGTGCCGCGGTCGTTGTGCGGGTGCAGGGAGATGAGCACGTTCTCGCGGTGGGCGAGGTGGCGTGACATCCACTCGATGGAGTCGGCGTAGACGTTGGGCGTGGCCATCTCGACCGTCGCGGGCAGGTTGATGATCACCTTGCGCTCGGGCGTGGGCTCGAGGACCTCGAGGACCTGGTTGCAGACGTCGACGGCGAATTCGAGTTCGGTTCCGGTGTAGCTCTCCGGGGAGTACTCGTAGAAGACCGTGGTGCCGGGGACGGTGGCCTCGGCGGCGCGGCAGAGCCGGGCGCCGGACAGCGCGATGTCGATGATGCCCTGCTTGTCCTCACGGAACACGACCTCGCGCTGCAGCACGCTGGTGGAGTTGTAGAGGTGCACGATGGTCTGCTTGGCGCCGGCGATGGACTCGTAGGTGCGATTGATCAGATGTTCGCGAGCCTGGGTCAGCACCTGGATGGTCACGTCGTCCGGGATGGCGTTGTCGTCAATGAGGCTGCGCACGAAGTCGAAGTCCGTCTGGCTCGCCGAGGGGAAGCCGACCTCGATCTCTTTGTAGCCCATCCGCACGAGCATGTCGAACATGATGCGCTTGCGCTCGGGGCTCATCGGGTCGATCAGCGCCTGGTTGCCGTCGCGCAGGTCGACCGCGCACCAGCGCGGGGCCTGCACGATGTGCTTGTCCGGCCAGGTGCGGTCGGGCAGTTCGACCCGGAACTTCTCGTGGTACGGGCGGTACTTTCGGATCGGCATCTGGGATGCGGTCTGGTTGTTTTTCATGATCTGGGTTCTCCTCGCAAGTGGTGGGTAGCCAACGACGAACTCCGCGACGAGGGAGGCCTCAGATTAGGACTCGTCGCGGCAGCGAAGAAGGAGCACACCGAAAAACATATGTGCAGGTTACCACCCTCCGCGGGAAGGATCACACAGGCCCGAACACTCTAGAAGCCGAGGCGTCCGAGCTGTTTCGGGTCGCGCTGCCATTCCTTGGCAACCTTGACCCGGAGCGAGAGGAAGACTCTCTTGCCTACCAGCGGTTCGATCTGTTTGCGGGCGCGCACGCCGACATCCTTCAACCGGCTGCCGGACTTGCCGATGATGATGCCCTTCTGGCTGTCGCGCTCGACGAACAGGTTCGCGTAGATCTCGACCAGTTCCTGGTCGTCGCGCTCGATGATGTCGTCGATGGTCACGGCGATCGAGTGCGGCAGCTCGTCGGTGACGCCCTCGAGCGCCGCCTCGCGAATGTATTCCGAGATGCGCGACTCGAGGCTCTCGTCGGTGACCGCGTCGGCGGGGTAGAGCGGAGCATCCGAAAGCGGCAGCAGGCGCAGCAATTCCGCACTGAGGATATCGAGCTGGATGCGGCTGGTCGCCGAGATCGGCACGATCGCCTCCCAGTCACGCAGCTGCGAGACCGCAAGGAGCTGGTTGGCGACGCTGGTCTTCGACGAAGCGTCGATCTTGGTCACGATGGCGACCTTGCGGGCCCGGGGGAAGTTGTCCAGCTGTTCGTTGATGAACCGGTCACCCGGGCCGATCGGCTCGTTGGCCGGGATGCAGAGGCCCACCACGTCCACGCCGGACAGAGTCGACTGCACAAGGCTGTTCAGACGCTCTCCAAGCAGGGTGCGCGGTTTGTGGATTCCCGGGGTGTCGACCAGGATCAGCTGGCCGTTCTTCTGGTGCACGATGCCACGGATGGCGCGGCGGGTGGTCTGCGGCTTAGACGACGTGATCGCCACCTTCTCCCCCACCAGTGCGTTGGTCAGGGTGGACTTGCCCACGTTGGGGCGCCCCACAAACGACACGAACCCCGCTCGGAATCCCTCTACTTCAGTCATGACCGTTCACTCTCTCATCGTCCGACACTCCGAGGAATGCGTTCTGCGCGTCTATCAGCGCTTGGTCTCGTTCAACCAGCACGGTGCTGATTCGTTTGCGGCGGCCCTCGGTGCGTTCGGCGGTGAGGACCAGCCCACTCGCTTGGGCGACCGAACCCGCGACCGGCAACCGGCCGAGGGCCTTGGCCAGCAGGCCACCCACCGAATCGACCTCGTCGTCGTCCAGTTCCAGATCGAACAGTTCGCCGAGCTCGTCGACCGGAAGCCGCGCGCTGACCCGGAAGCGTCCGTTGCCGAGATCTTCGACTTCCACCACATCGTGGTCGTATTCGTCGGAGATGTCCCCCACGAGTTCCTCAATCAGATCTTCGAGGGTGACCAGTCCGGCGATTCCACCATACTCGTCGACCACCATAGCGAGGTGGTTCGACTCGAGCTGCATCTGCCTAAGCAGCGCGTCGGCCTTCTTCGATTCGGGCACGAAGACGGCCGTCCGCTCGAGCTCCCGCACCGTCAGGCTCTCCACGTTCGGCGGTCGCTCATAGACGAGCCGGGCCACATCGCGCAGATACAGGATGCCCGTGACGTCGTCGACTTCGCCGTCGATGACCGGAACCCGGGAGAAGCCCTTGCTCAGGAACAGGCCCATTGCAGCGCCGATCGACGAGTCGGCGTCGATGGTGACCATGTCGGTGCGCGGGATCATCACCTCGCGCACGACCGTCAAGTTGAACTCGAAGATGGAATGGATCAGTTCCCTGTCGTCCTCCTCGAGGACATCGAGCTCGGTGGCCTCATCGACCATGCTGAGCAGCTGGTCCTCCGACGTGAACGTTGCCAGCCGCGTGCGCCCGGGGGTGACCCGGTTGCCGAGCGCCACAAGCGCGTTGGCGATGGGGCCGAGGAGCACCCGGAGGAAGTGCACCAGAGGGGCGGTCGCGGAAAGCAACTGAACGGGGTGAGCCCGGCCCACACTGCGTGGGCTGGCGCCGACGAGCACGAAGGAGACCGCGGTCATCAGCAGGGAGGACAGCAGCAGGGCCAGCCACAGCTCCTCGATCGTGGTCGCGAAGACGAGCGTCACCAGAACGGCCGCTGTGGTCTCGGCGATGATCCGCACGAAGCTGATGGTGTTCAGGTGCGCCCCGGTGTCGGCGGCGATCGCCGTCAGGGAACGCTTGGCGCGGGACTTCTCGGCCAGCTCGAGGATATCGGCCCGGGATTGAATCGTGACGGCAGAGTCCACCGCGGCCATGAGGCCGCCGAAGGCGACCAACAGGATGGCCGCAGTGAGAAACCACCCGATCATCGGTCGCGGAGGCGTTCCTGCAGGGCGAAGCCGATCAGAATGTCGCGTTGAATGCCGAACATTTCCTTCTCCTCGGCGGGTTCCGCGTGGTCGAATCCAAGCAGGTGCAGCACTCCGTGCGTGGTGAGCAGCAGCAGCTCCTCCAGGGTGCTGTGCCCGGCGGTCTCGGCCTGGCCCTGGGCCACCTGGGGGCAGAGCACGATGTCCCCGAGCAGCCCCGGCGGGGTCTCGGCGTCTTCGGTGCCCGGTCGCAGCTCGTCCATCGGGAAGCTGAGCACATCGGTGGGACCCGGCTCATCCATCCACTGCACGTGCAGCTGTTCCATCGCGCCCTCGTCGACAAGGACGATCGCCAACTCGGCGTCGGCGTGCACGTGCATGGAGCCCAGAGCGTAGGCCGCGAGGCGCAGAATGGTGGCCTCATCGACCGGGATGGTCGATTCGTTGTTGATTTCGATGCTCAAGAGGATCTCCGTTTCGGAAGGCGGTCGCGGGGAGTGTTGGGCCGGCCGGGTCCGCGACCTGCGAATTCCCGCGCCTGATCGCTTTCGTAGCGTTCGGCCTGCTTCTGTGCGTCGTACTCTGTCCAGGCATCGACGATGCGGCCGACCAGGGAATGCCGCACGACGTCGGCACTGGTGAGGCGCACGAAACGGATGTCGTCGACCTGGTCGAGCACGCGGCCCACCAGGCGCAGCCCGCTCGAGCCAGCCGGCAGGTCGATCTGGGTGATGTCACCGGTCACGACCATTTTCGAACCGAAACCCAACCGGGTCAGGAACATCTTCATCTGCTCAGGGGTGGTGTTCTGCGCCTCGTCGAGCACGACGAAGGAGGAGTTGAGCGTGCGGCCACGCATATAAGCGAGCGGGGCCACTTCGATGGTGCCGGCGGCCAGTAGCTTGGGCACGAGCTCCGGGTCCATCATCTCGTTCAGGGCGTCGTAGAGCGGGCGCAGGTACGGGTCGATCTTCTCGGTGAGGCTGCCCGGTAGAAAACCGAGGCGTTCCCCGGCCTCGACGGCCGGGCGGGTGAGAATGATCCGTTCGACCTCCTTGCGCTGCAGTGCCTGCACGGCCTTGGCCATCGCGAGGTAGGTTTTGCCTGTGCCGGCCGGGCCGATCCCGAACACAATCGTGTCGGTGTCGATGGCGTCGACGTATTGCTTCTGCCCGATCGTCTTGGGGCGGATGCTCTTGCCCCGAGAGCTGAGGATGGCCGGGCCCAGGCGTTCGGACGGGCTCGTGGAACTGTCTTCGTGCAGCATCCGTGACGAGGTGCTCACCTCGGACTCGGCGAGGTCGCGACCGCCGCGCACCATGACAAGGAGCTCTTCGATCAGGCGTCGCGCTGCTTCGACGCGCGCGGTCTCACCCGTGAGCGTGATCTCGTTGCCACGCACGTGCACTCCGACGCCGGGATGTTCCTTCTCCACCGTGGCGAGCAGGCGATCGTCGGCGCCCAACAGGCGCACCATGGCCACGCCGTCGACTGTGATGCGAACCTGGGACTGGCCGGGCTCGTTGGACCGTGGGCCCGGCGACTCAGCGGAAACCAAGCGTGCCCTCCTTGAGAGTTCCGCCGGCGGCCGCAGGGGCGAGCAGGTGCGCGTGCACGTGAAAAACGGTCTGGCCGACGGTTTCACCGGTGTTGAACACGAGCCGGAACTGGCCGTTGGACAACCGGGCTGCCAGGCCGTTGGCCACCTCGACGAGTTCGGCCAGCAGCCCAGGGTCTCCGGCAGCCAGTTCGACCACATTGCCGTACTTGGAGGTTTTCGGCGTGATGACAACATGCACGGGTGCTTGCGGGGCGATGTCATTGAAGGCGATGATTCGGTCGGTTTCGGCGACGATGGTCGCCGGAATCTCGCGCGCGGCGATCCGACTGAAAATGGACGGTTCCTGGCCGGTGGAAGTCATGTCTCTATCTTAAGCGCTCGCGCGCTACCAGCGGCCGAGCGTTGCATTCAGGATGGAGAGCGCGGCAGGGCCCGCGGTGGACGTGCGCAGCACGTTCTCCCCCAGGCGCACGGGGGTGGCGCCGGCCTGTTCGAGCAGGGTCAGCTCGGCCGGGGAGATGCCTCCCTCGGGGCCGACGACGAGCAGGATCTCCCGGTCGTCGGTCGGCGCAGCCTGCGAGGTGAGCCGTTCGTTCGCCGTGGGTTCCAGCAGCAGCATGCGGGTGGAACCGGCCAGCTCGGCCAGCATTTTCGTACTCGCCAGTTGCCCGACCGTGGGCAGCCACGCGCGGATCGACTGTTTGGAGGCCTCGCGCACGATGCTGGACCAGCGATCCTGGCCCTTCTTGATCTTGGTTCCCTCCCAGCGCGTGACCGAGCGGGACGCGGCCCACGGGATCACCCCATCGATGCCGAGCTCCGTGGCTGCCTGCACGGCCAATTCGTCTCGGTCGCCCTTGGCGAGAGCCTGCACCAGACGGATGCGCGGCGTCAGCAACGCGGTTACGCTCACCGCGTCGACGTGCAGGCTCAGCAGGGACGCCTCCGCACCGACGACGGTGGCGGAGAGCATCAGCCCGGCACCGTTCCCGATCTGCAGGTGCTCACCCGGGCGAACCCGGCTGACAGTGACCGCGTGTCGTGCCTCGGCGCCGCCGATGCCGACGACCGCTCCTGGCACACAGTCGGCGGCCAGGAGGGTCTCATCGATGAAGAAATGTGCCATCGACGTCTAGCCGCGGAACCGATCGCGCAGCTTGGCGAACAGTCCCTGCTGGAAGGCGCTGAGCGCAGGCGCCGGTGCCTTATGACGGGCAGCGAACGCTTCGATGAGTTCCCGCTCCTTGTTGTCGAGGCGGGTCGGCGTGACCACGTGCACACCGATCTTCAGATCGCCGCGCCCGTTCCCACGCAGGCGGGTGACGCCGCGGTCCTTGACCGTGATGACCTCCGCACTCTGCGTGCCCGGCTTGAGTTCGACCTCGATGTCGCCATCAAGGGCCTTGACGGTCGCAGACGTGCCGAGGATGGCATCCGTCATCGGCAGCTCAAGGGTGCAGAGCAGGTCGTCGCCGTCACGGCTGAAGACGTCGTGGTGGCGCACCTTCATCTCGAGGTACAGGTCGCCGCCTGGCCCGCCGGCCGGACCGGCCTCGCCGCTGCCGGGCATCTGCAGACGCAGGCCAGTGTCGACTCCGGCCGGGATATCGACGGGGACCGTGCGGCGCGCGCGCACGCGACCCTGGCCCTGGCAGGTGGCGCAGGGGGTGGCGATAATCGTGCCGTAGCCGCGGCAGGAGCCACAGGGGCTGGACGTCATGACGTTGCCGAGCAGCGACCGAACGGCGCGCTGTATGTTGCCAGTGCCGTGGCAGATGTCGCAGGTGACGGGTGCGGTGCCCGGCTGGCAGCAGGTGCCGCTGCAGGTGGTGCAAAGGATGGCCGTGTCGACCTCAAGTTCGCGGTGCGTGCCGAAGATGATCTCGTCGAGGTCCAGTTCAACCCGGATCAACGCGTCCTGCCCGCGCTCCCGGCGCGACCGGGGACCGCGGGTGGATCCCCCGCCGCCGAAGAAGGTCTCGAAGATGTCGCCGAAGTTCCCGAAGTTGCCGTCGAAACCGCCACCCGCACCGCCGCCCGCACTGCCGTTACCGCCACGGTCGTAGTTGTCGCGCTGTTTGGCGTCGCTAAGCACGTCGTAGGCGTGAGTGACGGATTTGAAGCGCTCGGATGCATCGGCACCGGGGTTCACATCGGGGTGGAGCTGCCGAGCGAGCTTGCGATAAGCCTTCTTGATTTCGTCGGTCGAGGCGTCGCGTGCAACGCCGAGTACTTCGTAATGGTCAGCCAAAGCTGGCTCTCCTAGGTCTGTTCTGAAACGGTCTGTTCTGATGGTGGTGTTCCTCCGGGTTTCTGGGCCGTGGGGAACCGGTCAATTCTCGCCGAGAAGGCGTGAAAGGTAGCGGGCGACCGCGCGAACGGCCGCCATGTTGTTCGAGTAGTCCATCCGGGTGGGGCCCAGCACGCCGAGGCGGGCCAGGTTACCGCCCTGCGAGGAGTATCCGCTGGTGAGAACGGATGTCTCGGCCAGACCGAACGGGGCATTCTCCCGGCCGATACTGACGGACACGCCGTGCTGGTCGGAGGCCATTTCGCCGAACAGTCGCAGAAGCACGACCTGCTCTTCGATGGCCTCGAGCACCGGGAAAATACTGCCGGTGAAGTCTTCCTCGGTGCGCACGAGGTTGGCGGCGCCGGCCATCACGAGCCGGTCCTGCCGGTTCGCGCCGACCTGGTCCCGCAGGGTGCCGGTGATCAGGTCCACGGCTTCCTGTTGCTCGAATGGGCCGAGATCGGGGCCGGCGGTTAGAGTGCCGGCGGCCTCACTCATGCCGAGCCCAACCAGAGCCGTATTCAGCCGGGATCTCAGCTCGATCAGAACGGGTTCCGCCAGTGGACGGGGCAGGTCGACGACGCGTTGCTCGACACGTCCGGCATCCGTGATCAGGACCGAGAGAAGGCGCGTCTCGGACAGAGGCACCAGTTCGATGTGGCGCACCTTCGCTCTAGACAGCGACGGGTATTGCACCAGTGCCACCTGGTGGGTGAGCTGAGAGAGCAGCCGCACGCTGCGTGCCAGCACCTCGTCGAGATCGGCCGACTGGCCGAGGAACGTCTCAATGGCCTGGCGCTGTGCCGCCGAAAGCGGGCGCAGGTCGGCGAGGTGGTCGACGAACAGGCGGTAGCCCTTGTCGGTGGGGATGCGGCCCGACGAGGTATGCGGGGCGGCGATCAGCTCCTCCTCCTCGAGCAGGGCCATGTCGTTGCGGATCGTGGCCGCCGAGACCCCGAACGAGTGTCGGTCGACGATAGATTTGGAACCGACGGGTTCACGGGAGGCAACATAGTCCTGAACGATCACACGCAGGACTTCGAGACTGCGATCGGACACCATGACTCTCGCCTCCTCCCAGCGTCGTGAGTGCAGCACCAATTGGCACTCGCGGTATGTGACTGCTAATCATACCGCGACGGGCTGGGCGTCCCCATTGCTCCCGGATGTTGGAGCGCAGTAACTTAGGCATGTAGCACCTCTCCCACTGTGCACTGAAAGGCACGATCATGAGCAATTTCACAGGTCCCGGACCCGATGATCCCTACCAGGGCCAACGGCCGCCGCAACCGCCGTATCAGCCCGCCGCTCCGGGACCGTCGGCCCCTCTGAGCGAGGCCGATGACCGCCAGTGGGCGTCGCTGGCCCACCTCGGCGGGATCCTCATGTTCCTGCCGTCCCTCGTGCTGTGGCTGCTCTTCAAGGACCGTGGGCCGCTGACCAGCGTCGAAGCGAAGGAAGCCCTCAACTTCCAGATCACGCTCCTGATCGGCTACTTCGCGATAAACTTCGTTTCGACGATCATCGGTTTCCTGACCTTCGGGATCGGCGGCGTCATCGGCGGGCTCGTCTGGGTGCTCTACATCGTCGGCGTTGTTTTCTCGGTGCTCGGCTACCTCCAGGCCAAGGACGGGAACCACTACCGTTACCCGTTCGCCCTGCGCCTCATCAAATAGGCCAGCGCGAGTCAGTCTTTCTTCAGAAGGAGCAGAAATGTCCAATTCCACCCCGCCGCCGCCCGTCAATCCGTACCAGGCTCCGACCCCGATGAACCCGTCCGACGAGAAATTGTGGGCCACCCTCATTCACGTCGGCGGGATCCTGTTCGGTCCGCTGCCGGCCCTGATCGGCTACATCGTGCTCAAGGACCGCGGCCCGTTCATCCGGGCGCACACGGCGACCGCCCTGAACTTCCAGCTAACCCTGCTGATCGCCTACATCGTGGGTGGGATACTCACCGTCATTGTCGTTGGCTTCCTGGTCCTGCTGGCCGCATGGGTGCTGACAATCGTTTTCGGCATCATGGCCGCGCTGGCTGCCAACCGGGGCGAATACTATACGTACCCGCTGTCGATCAAGTTCGTGAACTAGGGCCAGGAAGGCCAGGCCAACGGTTTGTCGGTCAACAGGCGGCGCACGACTGCGTCCGCCAGGAGGCGTCCTCTGCGGGTCAGTTCGACTGAGCCGGAGAGGGCGGCTCTCGCGTCGATGAGTTCGTCGGCGATCAGGCCGGCCACCTCGCGCTGTCCAAGCGGGCTGAGCGAAGCGATCTTGATGCCCTCACGGATGCGGGTGAGCAGCAGAACCCGCTCCACCTCCTGCGTACCGGCGTCGAGGGTTTCACGCCCTGCGGCCGGCGAATCGCCGGCGCGGATCCGGTCGCCGTAGGCCGACGGATGCTTGACGTTCCACCAGCGCACCCCGCCGATGTGGCTGTGCGCTCCCGGCCCCACGCCCCACCAGTCCTGACTGCGCCAGTAGGCGAGGTTGTGGCGGGAGCGGTGCGTGTCGTCCGTGGCCCAGTTGCTCACCTCGTACCAGCCGTAGCCGGCCGCCGCCAGAAGGTCGTCGGCCAGCTCGTAGAATTCGGCCTGCACGTCGTCGTCGATGGGCGCCAGCTCGCCGCGCTTGATCTGGCGGGCAAGTTTGGTGCCCTCCTCGACAATGAGCGAGTAGGCGCTGATGTGGGTGGGCGCCTGCCCGATGGCGTGCTCGAGGCTGGTGCGCCAATTGGAGAGGGTCTCCCCCGGTGTGCCGTAGATCAGGTCGAGGGAGACGTCGAGGCCGGCCTCACGGGCCCACTGCACCACCAGCGGCACCCGCTCGGGGTCGTGGGTGCGCTCGAGGGTCGCCAGCACGCTCGGCACCGCGGACTGCATGCCGAACGACACCCGGGTGAAACCGGACTCGGCGAGGCGGCGGAGGTAAACAGCGTCGACGGAGTCGGGGTTCGCCTCGGTGGTCACCTCGGCGCCCGGTGTCAGCCCCCAGGTGGAGCGCACGGCCTGAAGCATCCGCACCAGGTCGTCCGCCGGGAGCAGCGTGGGGGTGCCGCCGCCGAAGAAGACGGTCGCCGCCGGGCGGGCCGGCACTCCCGACTCCTCGAGGATGCGGCCGGCCGCCTCGACCTCGCTGATCGCTTGACCGGCATAGTCATTCTGGGATGCGCCGCGCAGCTCGGTGGCGGTGTAGGTGTTGAAATCGCAGTAACCGCAGCGCACCCGGCAGAACGGTACGTGCAGGTAGACACCAAAGTCGCGCCCTGCGGCACCGACGGCGGCTGAGGCCGGCAACAGGCCGTTTCTGGGTGCAGGGTCGCCGAGGGGAAGGGCACTGCCCATTCGCCTAGACCGCGCCGATCGGGTGCAGGGCGCGCAGGTAACGGGCAGTGATTCTCGACTGCTGCATCCGTACCAGCGGCCAGCCCAGCCGGTAGTACCAGGTGCTGGGACGTGAGAAGGCGCGAATGGTGAGCCAGACCGAGTCGTCCTCGCGCTTGTCGACGACGAAGGATTCCTCACCGCTGGCCGGGTGCCCTGCCATAGTGCCGTAGGCGAAACCGAGGCGACCGGGCTCGTCGATCACGTAGACCACGCGCACGGGCGCGTCGAGCGAGAAGGGGCCGTATGTGACCGTGAGGTGCGCGGACATGCCGTTGACGATGTATGGCGTGCCGTCTTCCGCGAAGATGGCCTCATCCGCTTTCGGCTTCTGGTTGCGTTCGGCCTGGCCGTCGGCGTCGAAGACGAGCCCCGTGTACTGCTGGCCGGTTCCGTCGAGCAGGTCGGTGACGGTCATACCGCTCCCCCGCTGCACACCCCAGGTCATCAAGGACTTCGAGGCCAGCTGGAAGCGCTCCTCGCCGCTGCCGAGGCGCACGGCGCGCTCGATGGGCCGGTAGCCCTGGGGAGGGTACCGGAGAAGGTCAGCTGCGAGAGTGCCGCCGATGGCCGCGTAGGTGACGGCGGTATCGGTGAAGGTGGCGCGGCGCATCCGGTTACTTCTTCTTCGGGGGCTCGTCGCCGGACAGGGCGGCGATGAACGCCTCCTGCGGTACTTCGACCCGGCCGACCATCTTCATGCGCTTCTTACCCTCTTTCTGCTTCTCCAGCAGCTTGCGCTTGCGGGAGATGTCGCCGCCGTAGCATTTGGCGAGAACGTCTTTACGGATGGCGCTGATCGACTCGCGCGCGATGATGCGGGCGCCGATCGCGGCCTGAATGGGAACGTCGAACTGCTGCCTGGGGATGAGCTTGCGCAGCCGACCGGTCATCAGCACACCGTAGTCATAGGCCTTGTCACGGTGCACGATCGCGCTGAACGCGTCGACCTGCTCGCCCTGCAGCAGGATATCGACCTTGACCAGGTCTGCCTCCTGCGAACCGATGGGCTCGTAGTCGAGCGAACCGTAGCCGGCCGTGCGGCTCTTGAGATTGTCGAAGAAGTCGAACACGATCTCGCCGAGCGGCATCGTGTAACGGATCTCCACCCTGTCTTCACCGAGGTAGTCCATGCCGAGCAGGGTTCCGCGGCGACTCTGGCAGAGTTCCATGATCACGCCGACGTAGTCCTTGGGCGCGAGGATGGCCGCCTTGACGATGGGTTCCTCGACCTTGGCGATCTTGCCGTTCGGGAATTCGCTCGGGTTGGTGACCGTCACGGTCTTCTTGTCGTCGGTGGTGACCTCATAGATCACGCTGGGCGCGGTGGTGATGAGGTCGAGGCCGAATTCGCGGTCGAGCCGCTCGGTGATGATCTCGAGGTGCAGCAGGCCGAGGAAGCCGCAACGGAAACCGAATCCGAGGGCGACGGATGTCTCCGGTTCGTAGACGAGGGACGCGTCGGAAAGCTTGAGCTTGTCGAGGGCCTCGCGCAGGGCCGGGTAGTCGCTGCCGTCGATCGGGTAGAGACCCGAGAAGACCATGGGCCTCGGCTCCGTGTAGCCAGGTAGTGCGACGGTCGCGGGGCGGAGGGCGGTGGTGACCGTGTCGCCGACCTTGGACTGGCGCACATCCTTCACGCCCGTGATCAGGTAACCGACCTCGCCGACGCCGAGGCCCTTGCTGATCGTGGGCTCGGGAGAGGTGACGCCGATCTCGAGGATCTCGTGGGTCGCCCGGGTCGACATCATCTGGATCTTCTCGCGCGGGTTCAGCTTGCCGTCGATCATGCGCACATAGGTGACAACGCCGCGGTAGCTGTCGTAGACGGAGTCGAAGATCATGGCGCGGGCCGGGGCGGCGGGGTCACCGAACGGCGCCGGGATGAGGCGGGTGGCCCGGTCGAGGAGCTCGGCAACGCCGACGCCGGTCTTGCCGGAGACCCGGAGCACGTCGTCGGGGCTACCGCCGATCAGGCTGGCGAGCTCCTTCGCATACTTGTCGGGGTCGGCGGCCGGAAGGTCGATCTTGTTCAGCACCGGAATGATGGTCAGGTCGTTCTCCAGCGCCAGGTAGAGGTTGGCGAGGGTCTGCGCCTCAATCCCCTGGGCGGCGTCGACGAGCAGGATCGCTCCCTCGCACGCGGCCAGGCTGCGGGAGACCTCATAGGTGAAGTCCACGTGGCCGGGGGTGTCGATCATATTCAGGGCGTAGGTCTGGCCGTCGAGTTCCCACGGCATGCGCACGGCCTGGCTCTTGATGGTGATGCCACGCTCGCGCTCGATGTCCATCCGGTCGAGGTACTGGGCGCGCATCGACCGGTCGTCGACGACGCCGGTGATCTGCAGCATGCGGTCGGCCAGCGTGGACTTGCCGTGGTCGATGTGGGCGATGATGCAGAAATTGCGGATGAACTCGGGCGGGGTGGCGGCCGGTTCAAGCGCCGTGAGGGGTCTCGGTGACATGATCTGGTAATTCTCCCATAGCTGGCTGGGTCCCGGTTTCGCCGCGCACGGTCGGGTGCCGGCAGGGCATGATCACCTCGGCCATCTGGGTCAGACGGCAATGTCGGTGGTCGCCCGTAGCCTTTCACCATCTCCACTTCGGTCGGCACCACCCAGGAGCAGCTCGGATACCTTTTCGACGCCGTCGCGGAGGCCGACCGGGTGATTGCACGGGCCTTCGCCGTGCGCTCAGCTGCCATCGACGAAGCCCGACGGTTCAGCGAGGCCCACGCCGGGGAGATTCCGCTCAGCCCACGCTCCCGGTGGGACCGCGACGAGATCGCGAGCCGCGAGCTCTCCAGCGAACTGGCTGCCACCCTGCGCCTGCCGGAGCCCACCGCCCTGAATCTTCTGGCCGAGAGCCGTACCCTGGCCGAGCAGCTGCCGGCAACCCGCGAAGCGTTGCAGGCGGGCCTGATCAGCTACCGGCACGCCCAGACTCTCGTCGCGCAGGCGTGGTCGATCCCTGCGGAAGGCCTGCCCGCGTTCGAAGCGGCCCTGCTGCCGGCGGCGCAGAAGCTCACCGTGGCCAAGCTCAAGCAGAAGGCGCGGGTGCTGCGGGAACGTCTGCACCCCGAGACCATCACGAACCGTCGCGCCCGCTCCATCCTCGACCGAACCTCATGGGTGCAGGCCGAACCCGACGGCATGGCGACCCTGCACGTGACGACCGGGGCCGAGTTGGTGCAGTCAATCTTCACCCGTGCGAATGACCTCGCGGCCAGCCTGCAGGGACAGGACAAGCAGCAGGGACAGGACAAGCAGCGCACGCTCACACAGCTGCGCACCGACGTTCTCAGCGACCTCCTCATCGACGGGGTCACTCCCACCGGGGTCGGCACGGGGGTACGGGCTACCGTTCAGGTCACCGTTTCGGTGATGACGCTCCTCGGCCACAGCGAGGAACCCGGCTACCTTGAGGGCTATGGGCCGATTTCACCCGAGACGGCCCGCGACCTGGCATCGCGAGCACCGAGCTTCACCCGGATACTGACCCACCCGGAAACCGGCGTGGTGCTCTCGGTGGGACGAGACAGATATAAGGTGCCCAAACGGATGCGCCGGTTCCTCCGGTTCCGAGACGAGACCTGCCGTTTCGTCGGCTGCAACAGGTCGGCACACGGCGCCGACCTCGACCACACCCACGAGTGGCACCTCCTCGGCCAAACCGCCGTCGATAATCTGGCCCACCTCTGCACGGCCAGTCACGACCTCAAATCCGAGACCCGGTGGTCGGTCGCCCAAACGCCTGGCGGAATTCTCGCCTGGACCTCACCGACGGGGCGGGAATTCATCACCGAACCGGCGAACCTGCTCCCCACCGGTCCTCCTGCCGAGGACCCTCCCCCGTTCTGAGCGGCGTCCACAGCGGCGTCCACAGACGGTTACGGTCGCTAGGCTGCACCCCTGTCTGACGACGTGGTCCCCGTGCTGGATCCGCCCCCGGTCGATCCCGGGCCGGTGCGGCGCCGCTGGGCGCGCAGCGGCCTCGTTGCCCTGGCGATTCTGGTGCCGATGCTCGGACTGAGTATTCCGGGTTTCGCGATCACCCTGCTCCTCGGTTGCAATGGTGTTCGCAGGCCCGGTGTATGCGGTCTTCTCCGTCCCGATCGCGGTCAGAAAATGGCTCAGGGAAGAGGACGACGAGAGCGGCGACGACGACGACGCCGACACCGACGCCGACACCGACGCCGACACGGTCTCGGCGGTACACGACCTTGCCGTGGGATTCGGCGCGCTGCACCAGAAGCTGACGATGATCTGAGCGTGATTCTGAGCGTCAACCTGATGGTGTTCGTTGTGAGTTACCTGACCAACGGCAACAGCGACCTGATGATCCCGTGCGGCATGATCGCCGTCGCTGTCGGCGTCCCGATTTTCGTTCTGAACCTGATCTGGATCGGCCGCCTGCACGCCGTGCCCGAGGAGAACATCGCCGTCCGGAATCGGGTTCGCGCGTGGAGGCTGATCTCCGCGAACCGCGTGTTGTCGCTGCTGATCTGGTGCGGCTACCCGGTGGTGTCTATCATCGGCATCGCGGTCTATCTTTAGGGTCGCCGCTCGCCGAGGAGGAATGAATGCCACGCCCCATCCCGGTTCTCTTCGTGCACGGGATCCGCACGTCGGGCACCATGTGGCGCCGACAGCTCGCCATGGTGGGCGAGTCCGGGCATCCGGCACTCGCGATCGATCTTCCGGGGCACGGCTCGCGCATGAACGAAACTTTCACCGTGGCG
>JBBQDC010000013.1:0-35864 GCA_038319305.1 Actinomycetales bacterium
AGTACGGTGCACGGATCTTGCCCATGCGCTTCAAACGAATTTTGACAGCCACAATTCTCCTGTGTATTTGATTTTTGGCGAACTGAGGGCCGTGAGCGTGGGGGCACACTCGGCACAAGCTCAATATGGTTTTTTCCTGCGTCTGAGTAGAGGGTCGGACGCAAGAGAACTCGACTAATCATTCTGTCAGACATCGGCGACTTTCTGATAATCGTCCGTCTGAACGAGGTTGGTCGAAGAGGGCGCGAGGGCGCGCTGCGTCGCCGGTCTCCGATTCGGTGTCAGGATTGACACACACCACACCCAACGGGTGCACCAGGACGGGGAGGATCACGCGTGGGGATCGAATTTGCCGGTTCAGAACGGTCAACCATCGGCATCGAGTGGGAACTTGCCCTCGTCGACCGTGAGACGGGCGAATTGGTGTGCGTCGCCGAAGACGTTCTGACGGCCCTGGCCGCGCCCGACGGCACCCCGCATCCGTGTATCACAGGGGAATTGCTCCTCAACACGGTCGAGCTGGTCTCCGGGGTGCACCATACGGTCAAGGGTGCCGTCGCGGATGTCGCGGCCCAGATTGACGAGGTGCGGGCGATCACCGATCCCCGGGGGGTCGAACTCATCTGCAGCGGCTCGCATCCGTTCGGTCAATGGTTCGACCAGGAGGTCACCGACAAGGCTCGCTACCAGCGCCTGATCGACCGCACCCAGTGGTGGGGCCGCAACATGATGATCTGGGGCATCCACGTGCACATCGGGATCGAGGACAAGGCCAAGGTCATCCCCATCCTGAACGGCCTGCTCGCCTATCTGCCGCATCTGCAGGCCCTGTCCGCGTCGAGCCCGTTCTGGGCCGGCGTGAACACGGGCTACGCCTCCAACCGCGCCCTCATGTTTCAACAGCTGCCGACCGCCGGCCTGCCGTGGATCCTCGAGGACTGGGCGGCCTGGGAGCGCTACGTGGCCGATATGGCCGCCACCGGGGTGATCGAGGATGTGACCGAGGTGCGCTGGGACATCCGACCGTCGCCACGGTGGGGGACCATCGAGGTGCGCGCCTGCGACGGCGTGTCGACAACGGAGGAGCTCGGCGCCATCGCAGCATTCATCCAGTGTCTGGTCGACTGGATGTCCGAGCGACTCGACGCGGGCGAGTCGGTGGAGTCGATGCAACCGTGGTTCGTTCGCGAGAACAAATGGCGGGCGGCCCGCTACGGCCTGGACGCCGAAATCATCACGGATGCCGCGGGCACCGAACGCCTCGTGACCGACGACGTGCGCCGCCTGATCGGCATCCTCTCCCCCGTCGCCAAGCGCTTGGGTTGCCTGGACGAGCTGACGAGCCTGAACCGGATCATTTCCGCGGGCGCCAGTTACCAGCGGCAGCTGCGCGTCGCCGAGGCGAACGGCGGCAGCCTGCCGGCCGTTGTGAAGTCGCTGTCCCGCGAACTGCGCACCGGTCTCCCGGTCTAGGACGCGTTTTTGCTGTCGCGCCAGGCGAGCCAGTCGGTCAGCGGCGCCAGGTCGTAGTGCGGGCCGGACAGACCAAGGGTGAACAGGCGCGCACCGAGGTCGTAGAGCTGGTCGGCCTCCTCGACCGTTCGCGCCCGTAGCTCGGTGGAGATCTCGATCTCGGACAGGTCCCGGCCCACCGTGTCGCACCATGTGGCGAGCACGCCGAGTTTGTGTTCGAGCACGGCCGGGGTCGAGAACGAGTGCCAGATGTCCGCGTGCTTCGCCACGATGCGTAGAGTCTTCTTCTCCCCGCCGCCGCCGATCAGCACCGGGATATCGCGGAGGGGCGGCGGATTCAGCCTCGCCCAACGTGCCTCGATGCGCGGCAGGGCAGCTGCGAGGGCGTCCAGCCGGGTGCCGACGCTGCCGAACTCGTACCCGTATTCGTCGTAGTCGCGCTCGAACCAGCCGGAGCCCGTGCCGAAGATGAAACGTCCGCCGCTGATGTGGTCGATGGTGCGCGCCATGTCGGCCTGCAGATCGGGGCCACGGTAGCTGTTGCAGTTCACCAGCGCGCCGAGCGCGATGGTGGACGTCTGCTCGGCCCAGGCCGCGAGGAGCGTCCAGGACTCGAAGTGCAGACCGTTTTTCTCACCGAACAGCGGGAAGAAATGATCCCAGTTGAACGCGATGTCGGTGCCCAACGCCTCAACCTCGGCCACGGTGTCCCGGATCTTCGGGTACAGGGCGTGTTGAGGGGCGATTTGCGCACCGATGCGCACCCGACCGGGTGTGGAGGAGGTCATGCGCTCATCCTAAACCGACGATCGGGGGCATCCGAAGCCCGGTATTACCGGCCGAGCATCTTCTGCAGGGCCGCCATCTCGTCTTCAGTGGGGCCGCCGACCTTCGTCGAGCCGCCGAGGCCGAAGCCCGTGCCGCCGCCGGCGCCGGCCCCCGCGGCCGGCTTCTCACCGGACGCGAGCGCCAGGTTCTCCGCCGCGCGCTTGGCCGGGTTGCCCGACTTCGAGCCCTTCTTCTTGGGCTGCACTTTGCCGCGGCCGCCGCCGCCCATTCCGCCGGGGACCGGACCCATTCCGGGGATGTTGGGCATGCCGCCCTTGGCGACCGTCTTCATCATCTTGGCGGCCTGCTCAAAACGCGACACGAGCTGGTTCACCTCGGTCACGGTCGAGCCGGCGCCGCGCGCGATCCGCAGCCGACGGGATCCGTTCAACAGCTTCGGGGTGGTGCGCTCGGCCTTGGTCATCGACTGGATGATGGCCTCGGTGCGCACGATCTCGCGCTCGTCGAAGTTCTCGAGCTGCTGCTTCATGGCGCCGGCGCCGGGGAGCATGCTCATCATCTTCTTGATCGAACCCATGTTGCGCAGCTGCTGCATCTGGCCGAGGAAGTCGTCGAGGGTGAAGCTGTCGGTGGAGAATTTCTCCGCCATCTTGCGTGCTTCATCTTCGTCGAAAGCACCCTGCGCCTGCTCGATCAGGGTGAGGATGTCACCGAGGTCGAGGATGCGGCTGGCCATGCGGTCGGGGTGGAACGGCTCGAAGTCGTCGAGGCTCTCACCGGTCGACGCGAACATGATCGGTCGGCCGGTGATCGACGCCACCGAGAGGGCGGCACCGCCACGGGCGTCGCCGTCGAGCTTGGAGAGAACCACGCCGGTGAAGTCGACGCCGTCCTGGAACGCCTTGGCGGTGGCCACGGCGTCCTGGCCGATCATGGCGTCGATTACGAACAGCACTTCGTCGGGGTCGATGGCCTGACGGATGTCCGCGGCCTGCTTCATCATCTCCGCGTCGACGCCGAGGCGTCCGGCGGTGTCGACGATGACCACGTCGTGCATCTTCTGCTGGGCGTACTTGACACCGTCGCGGGCAACCTTGACCGGATTGCCGACGCCGTTTCCGGGCTCCGGCGCGTAGACGGGCACGCCGGCCTGGGCACCGACGACCTCAAGCTGGGTGACCGCATTGGGCCGCTGGAGGTCGGCCGCGACCAGGATCGGCGTGTGACCGTCTTTGGCGAGCCACTTGGCGAGCTTGCCGGCGAGGGTGGTTTTACCGGCACCCTGGAGGCCGGCGAGCATGATGATGGTCGGCGGCTTCTTGGCGAATTCGAGTCGGCGCTGCTGGCCGCCGAGGATCTCGACCAGTTCCTCGTTGACGATCCTGACGACCTGCTGGGCCGGGTTCAGCGCTTTGCTGACCTCGTCGCCGAGGGCGCGCTCGCGTACCTTGCCGGTGAAGTCCTTGACCACCTCGAGGGCGACGTCGGCGTCGAGCAGCGCGCGCCGGATCTCGCGAACAGTGCCGTCGACATCCGCCGCGCTGAGCTTGCCCTTGGTGCGGAGATTTTTGAACGTCTCGGCCAGGCGATCTGAGAGGTTTCCAAAAGTAGCCATGATCCGTCTAGTTTAACCGGTCGCGGAGCCTACGGTTGTTCGGGTGCGCAAACCGCACTCGAGGTCAGGAGCCATCATGTCCGTTGTCGTCGTCGCCGTTCTCACCCCGAAGCCCGGTCGCAGCCAGGAGATTCTTGACGCATTCGCCGTGGTCTCCCCCACAGTGCACGCCGAACCCGGCTGTGAACTCTATGCCGCACACACCAACGGCGATCTGGTCGTCATGGTCGAGCGGTGGGCCAGCCCCGCCGCTCTCGCCCTGCACGCCGCCGGTGCGGGTATCGCCGAACTGGGCACCCTCACCGATGACGCCCTCGCTGTTCCCACAGGCGTCACGGTGCTGCGCAATGTGCCGTTCGGCGACCCGGCCAAGGGCACCATCCAGTAGGCGTCGCCGCTAACGGCCCACTGCTCGACTGGCCTACTGCTCGACGGCGACGAGCACAGGGTCGCCGTGCACATCGATCGTGACGATGAGTAGGGCATCGGTTTCATCGGGGCTGATCGAATATTCGAGTACCGCGAAATGTTCCTCGCGGCGGAAGTGGTGCGGGTGGAACCCGACCCGCTGCAGTTGGATGGAGCGCAGGAAATCGATCTGCTTGTCACCGGAATCCCAGATCAGGGCGTCGTCAAGAACCTCAGGATCCATCTCGTCCAGTTCGGTCGTGATGTACGCGCTCGTCACCGAGCCCTCCTTGCTGAGGTCGGCCACGAGCGATTCGCGGGCCTGGGAATCGAGTTCCTCGATGGCGTTGACCATGGCAGCTGCGATGTCGAGCGCTTCGGCCGAGACGGACTCCTCGTCGGGCGAGCTGAGGTCGATCTGCACGTCCTGGTCACCCAGTTCGGCCGAATCCGACCAGTAGACCTCGCCTGCGTCGTCGCTGCCGAGGATTCCGAAGAAATCGTGTTCGATGGTCATGACCGTCCTATCCGACGAGTTTTTGTGCGAAAACGTGCGGCGTGAAACCGGTGAGGTCGTTGATGCCCTCACCCTGACCCACGAGTTTGATGGGGATGCCGGTCTTCTCCTGCACGGCCAGAACGAAGCCGCCCTTCGCGGATCCGTCCAACTTGGTGAGCACGAGTCCGGTCACGCCGGCGTGCTGGATGAAGGCCTCGGCCTGGGCGAGACCGTTCTGCCCGGTCGTCGCGTCGAGTACGAGGAGAACCTCGGCGATCGGGGTTTGCTTCTCGATCACCTTACGGATCTTGGTGAGCTCATCCATCAGGCCGCCCTTCGTCTGCAACCGCCCGGCGGTATCGATGATCACGATCTCCGTGCCGTCTTTCATGGCCCGCTCGACGGTCTGGAAGGCGACGGATGCCGGGTCCTGGCCGTGTGCCTGCGGTCGCACGATGTCGGCGCCGGCCCGTTCGGCCCAGGTGGCGAGCTGTTCCACGGCCGCCGCGCGAAACGTGTCCGCCGCCCCGATCAGCACGCTGCGGTTGTAGGTTCGCAGGAACTTCGCGAATTTTCCGATCGTGGTGGTCTTGCCGACACCGTTGACCCCGACGACCAGCACGACGGCGGGCCGCGCGCTGAGGTTGAGGGTGGAGTCGAGCTTGGAGAGCCGTTCCTCGAGGCCTTCGCGCAGCATCCGTTGCAGGTCGGTCGGGTCGGTCGTGTTGTATTTGGCGACCTTGGCGCGCAGGTCGGCCACAATCGCCTCCGTGATGCTGGGACCGAAGTCGGCCTGGATGAGCGCGTCTTCGAGGTCTTCCCAGGTTTCGGCGTCGATGAGCTTCTTCGCGAACATGCCGCGCAGTGCGCCGGAGAGAGACCAGGGGGTGCGTTCAGCCATACCTACAGCCTATGGCTCGCGAGGTGACTGCGCCGCTGCGCTCTCCATTGTCGAGACGGATTCCCGAGCCGCGCAAGCCCCACGACAGCAGCACGGGCCCGGTCTAGGGTATCGGCATGGCAGTGAGCACGGGACCCGACGATGTCCGCACCGGGATCACCCGGTGCGTCGCGGCGTGCGACGCGCTGGTGGTGGTGAGCGAGGACTGCGCGGACGCGTGCCTCCGGCTGGAGGGGAACGGTGACGTCACCCGCTGCTTCCTCGCCGACCTGGACTGCATCGAGGTGTGCGCGTCGACGAGCCGGCTGCTGTCGTGGCATGCCGGAAGCGACGGCGCGACGACCATAGCCATGCTGGAGACCTGCCGCGAGGCCGCCCGTGCGTCGCTGCAGGCCTGCGAGCAGATGGCCGATCTTCATCCGGACTGGCACACCTGCAGCATGGCCTGTCGCCGAGTCGACGAGGCCTGCACGCGGCTGCTGGCCATTCTGCGTTAGCCAGCGACGAACTTTCAGGATGCCTGTTCGTCGTCCTTCAGGATGCGCTGGCCGACGACGGCCGAGACCCCGTCGAAGCGCATCGAGACGCCGTAGAGGGCATCCGCGATCTCCATCGTGCGCTTCTGGTGGGTGATCACGATGAGCTGGCTGGTGGCCCGCAGGTCCTCGAAGATCGTCAGCAGCCGGCCGAGGTTGGCGTCGTCGAGCGCGGCCTCGACCTCGTCCATGATGTAGAACGGGCTCGGGCGGGCCTTGAAGATGGCGATCAGCAGGGCTACGGCGGCAAGTGAGCGCTCCCCACCCGACAGCAGCGAGAGCCGCTCGATCTTCTTGCCGGCGGGCTTGACGGAGACCTCGATCCCGGTCGTGAGTATGTTGTCGGGGTCGGTGAGACGGATGCTGCCGCTCCCACCAGGGAACAGCACCGGGAACACCTCGGCGAAGGCCGCCTGGGTGTCGTCGAAAGCGCTGCCGAAGATGACCCCCATCTTCTCGTCGATCTCCTCGATGATCGTGAGCAGGTCGCGGCGCGTGTTGGTGAGGTCGGTGAGCTGCTCGGTGAGGAAGCGGTGCCGCTGCTCGAGCGCCGCGAACTCCTCGAGCGCCAGTGGGTTCACCCGGCCGAGCTGCGCGTAGCGGCGTTCGGCGCCGAACAGGCGGCGCTGCTGCTCGTCCCGGTCGAAGCGGGCTGGTTCGGCCGTCGGGTCTTCGGCGCGTGGGCCTGCGGTTGGGATCGGCTGGTCGGGACCGTACTCGGCCACGAGCACATCCTCGGTCAGGCCGAGGTCGCTGACGGCGCGTTCGAGCAGCCCGGACAAGTGCAGTTTCTTCTCGTAGATGGCCAGTTCGAGGCCGTGCACGGTCTCAGTGACGGCCTGCAGCCGGGCGCGCAGGGTGCTGTCTTCACGGCGCAGCGCCGCGAGTTCCTCGTTCTGGCTGCTGCGCTCGGCCTCCGCGGCAGCCAAGCGCGTTCTGGCCTCGCTGACGGCGGCGTCAACCGAGGCCAGCACCAGCGGGAGCGCCTCGGCCACCTGGCTGGCGGCATCCACCTGGCGGCGACGGATGACCATTCGCCGGGCGGCCTCATCGGCCGCCGCCCGCTCGGCGTGCTGCTGGTTGTGGAGGGCGTCGGCCCGAGCCTGCCCGGCGCGCACGCGTTCACGGGCGGTTTCGGCCTGCAGCCGGGCCTCCACCTCGCTTTCGCGGGCGACCTCGAGGGCGTGGTGTAACGCGTCCCGAGATCCGGTGTCCAGCACCGGGCGAGGCTGGGCGCGCTGCTCGTCCCGCTCGGTGCATGCCTGGTCGCTGGCGGTCTCCGCGACGGCGACGGTGTCGGCCGCGAGGAGCAGGGCGGAGGAGAGCCGATTCAGTTCGGCGGTGGCCGCCTCGAGCTGCACGGTGGCCCGGTTGGTTTTCCCGGCCTGAACAGCAGTGCGGGAGTCGCTCTCCCGCACCCGCGCGGCGGCGGCCTGCGCCTGGCTCGTGCACGTGGACAAAACCGAGCGGGCCTCGGCGACGTCGGCGACGATCTGCTCGAGCCGGGTGCGCACCGCTGCCAGAGACGCGGAGGCCGCGTCGCGGTCGGAGACGAGCTCGAGGCGGCTGCGCCGGGCGCCTGAGCCGCCGCGCAGCACGGAGTCACTGAGCACGTCGCCCGCCCGGGTGATGATAGTGATCGGCGGTGCAGGGCGCGTCGCACCGGGGCCGCTGATCCGGTCCGAAGCGGTTCGGGCGGCGTCGAGATCGTCGGCGATCGCCGTGCGCCGGAGCAGGCCGAGCACCCCGGGGGGCGCGTCGATCACGGATTTCGCCCAGAGCAGCCCCGGGTGGGCGGAGAGATCAGGCAGGGTCTCGGGCGCGAGGGCATCCGTCGCACCGTCGTCGGTCGTGTCGGCCACGATGAGCTCGACCCGGCCGAGGTCGTCGGCGCGGGCCAGCACGATGGCATCGATGGCGGCGCCCCGGGTGTCGGCGAGCACGGCGTCGGAGAGCGTGCCGAGGGCCGCGGCGATCGCGGCCTCGTAGCCGGGCCGCACGCTCACGTGCTCTGCCAGCAGCCCTCGGATGCCCGTGGGCGCCACAGCGAGCAGGGCCGCCGAGCCGTCCTTCTGGTCCAGGGCGAGGGACAGCGCCCCCGCGCGGGCAGCCAGGGCGTCCCGTTCGCGTTCGCCGAGATGCAGTTCCTCGCGCAGGCGTTCGACCTCGGCTTCCGCCTGGGCGACGGCGCTCCTGGCCTCGGCGGCGGCCGCGGCCGGGTGGCTTTCGCCTGCGTCGACGGCGGCCGCGTCGAGGGCCGCGGCGTCTGCGGCCAGTCCGGCGAGGAGCTCCTCGGCCGTGGCGACGCGGCCACGCGCGGAGTCGAGGGCATTCTGCTGGCGCAGCACCTCGCCGCGCACGGAGGCGAGGCGGCCCGCGGCAGTCTCGGCCTGCCCGGTCAGCTGGGTGAGGTGCAGGTCGTGTCGGGAGACCAGCACGGCCTGGGCCGCGATCTGTTCGTCCTGGACATCGAGACGGTCGCGGGCTTCTTCGGTGGCCGCGCGGGCGGCGGCCCAGGCGCAGTCGGCCACGTCGATTCTGCTCCGCAGCGTGTCGATCTCGGCCGCGGCATCCGTCAGCATGGCCGTGGTCACGCTCGCTCCGGCGTCGACGGATTCGGCCTGCGAGCCGAGCAGAGCGAGCCGCTGGTTGGCCAGGGTGTAGAGGCCGCGTAGGCGTTCCTGTACGGATTCGAGACCGAAGCTCGTGCGCCGGGCCAGGTCGACGGCGTCGCCGACCTGCTCCTGCTCGAGCCGCTGCAGACGTCGCTGCCGAGTGTCGAGCTGCTCAGTCAGCACGAGGCGTTCGGCGTGCCGCTCGCTCTCGGTACGGCCGTGCGCGTCGAGAGCGGTGCGCAGGGTGACCACGTCGTCGGCGAGTAGCCGGGCCCGCGCGTCGCGGGCGACCGCGGCGATGGTCTGCGCCTCCCGGGCGATGTCGGCCTGACGCCCGAGTGGTTTGAGCTGCCGGCGGATCTCCCCGGCCAGATCGCTGAGCCGGGTGAGGTTGGCCTGCATGCCGTCGAGCTTGCGCAGGGTCTTCTCCTTGCGCCGACGGTGCTTGAGAATGCCGGCGGCCTCCTCGATGAATCCGCGCCGTTCCTCGGGGCTGGCTCGTAGAACGGCGTCCAGCTGTCCCTGACCGACGATGACGTGCATCTCCCGGCCGAGGCCGGAGTCGCTCAGTAACTCCTGCACGTCGAGCAGCCGGCAGGTGCGCCCGTTGATCGCATAGTCACTCGCGCCATTGCGAAAGAGGGTGCGGGAGATCGTGACCTCGGTGTAGTCGATCGGCAGGGCGCCATCCGTGTTGTCGATGGTCAGCGTCACGGCCGCCCGGCCGAGCGGGCCCTTGGTGGATGTACCGGCGAAGATGACGTCTTCCATCTTGCCGCCGCGGAGCGTCTTCGCGCCCTGCTCACCCATCACCCAGGCGAGCGCGTCGACGACGTTGGATTTGCCCGAGCCGTTGGGGCCGACCACGCAGGTCACACCGGGTTCGAAGGCGAAGGTGGTGGGGTGGGCGAATGATTTGAAGCCCTTGAGGGTGTGGCTCTTCAGATACACCGGTTCGCCCCCTTTCGTCGCTCATCGGGCCGCGGACGCCCGACGTGCCGCTCCCGACCACGGTACCGGACACCGCCGACACCGCTCGGTAGGCGCGGTCTCTGACGAATTCGTTCGGCGGGTCATGGCACAGGACGGCACGGGGAAGCGCGGCTACGCTGGCGCACCATGGAGACCTTCCGCTTCGAGATCGAGGAACTCGCAATCCCCGCCGCCCCGCAGGCTCCCGGCTGGGCGGATTTCGTGGCGGCGAACGGGGTGCGCAACACGGTCGAGGCCGAGGCGTACGGCACCACGGACCTGGAGTTGACCGCCGACGAGGTCCTGCCCGGCTGGCTCAACCAGGTGTGGGAGCCCAAGCGTCTGTTCGTGGCGCGGTCCGAGGGACGCATCGTCGGGCGTGGTCACTACGAGACCCTTCTGGAGGATTCCGCCGACCACGCGTGGCTGGCCGTGGGAGTGCTTCCCGAATACCGTGGGCGCGGCATCGGCACGGCCCTCGCCGACCGGCTCGAGGCGATCGCTCACGCCGAAGACCGCAGCGTGCAGATCGTCTACGCGCCGTCACCGGATGCGCCGGGTGAGCGTTTGCCCTCCCCCACCGGTTTCGGCTCGGTTCCCTTTGAAAACCCCGAAGTTCGGTTTCTGCGGGGCCGCGGCTATCTTCTCGAGCAGGTCGTGCGTGCCAGCCGGCTGGCCCTGCCGGTGGATCCCGCGCAGCTCCGCCGTCTGGGCGATGCCGCCGTCGTGCATGCCGGCCCGGACTATTCGGTCCTGCGGTGGATCGATCGCACCCCGCCGGACTGGTTGCCCGATCTGGCGGTGCTCTATTCGCGCATGAGCACGGATGCCCCGAGTGCCGGCCTGGCCGAACCCGAACAGCTCTGGACGCCGGAGCGCGTCAGCCAGGAGGAGCAGAAGGTCGCGGCGAGTCCGCGCACCAAGCTGACCTCGGCTGTGCTGCACGGGCCGAGCGGCCACCTCGTCGGATTCAGCCAACTGGAAGTGCCGGCGGAGTCCGGCCGGGCGGTCAGCCAGGAGGACACCCTGGTGCTGCGCGAGCACCGCGGAAACCGGTTGGGCATGCTGCTGAAGGTGGCGAATCTCGAGCTGCTCACGCTCGAGCGCACCGGGCATCCGTCAGTGCTGACCTACAACGCGGAAGAGAACCGGCACATGCTCACGGTCAACGAGGCCATCGGTTTCGTGCCGATGGGCTACGAGGGTGCCTGGCGCCGCGACGCCCGCTGACCCGGCTTCCGGTGGTCGAGCCCGTCGAGACCCGCTGGTCGAGCCCGTCGAGACCCCCGGTGGTCGAGCCTGTCGAGACCCGCTGGTCGAGCCCGTCGAGACCCGCTGGTGGAGCCCGTCGAGACCCGGTAGCCGGCCCTCCAGAGGCTCCCGCGACGCTGGTCGAGCCTGTCGAGACCAGAAACCGTCGAGACCCGGTGGTCGAGCTTGTCGAGACCAGAAACCAAAGACCCGCCCCTAAACCCCCACCCTCTTGCTCGGCAGTGCGATCAGCGTCTGTTCCGGGTCGACCTCGACCGGTGGCCTGAGCCAATATTCCGTTCCGGTTCGGATGATGCTCCAGTGCTGGTTGTGCAGCAGCAGGTGATGCGGATGACACAGCAGCACCCCGTCGGCAAGGTCGGTGTACCCGTTGTCGGTGAGCCATTCGTTGATGTGGTGCGCTTCGCTCCATGCCGGTGATCTGTCGCAGTCCACCCAGCGGCAGCCGCCGTCACGCACCCCCATCGCGGCGCGTTGTGCCTCGGTGAAGAGGCGTTGGTCACGGCCGACGTTGATGATCTGCGCGGTGTCGTCGACCTGAATGCCGCGGGTTCCGGTGTCGCAGAGCAGCCGGTCGATGGTCTCCTGCGAGATGGGAACTGGGTTTCCCTCGATCTGCCCGTGAGCGGCGACTTCGGCCGGAACAGGTCCATCAGTGCGGAGCGCTTTCTCGGTCGTGATCACCCGCACCGAAGGGCGGCGGCCGCCGAAGACCCGGCCCTGGTCGGCTTCACCGGCGATCTTCAGCAGCTGCACCAGGGCGTCGGCGGCGATCTGCTCGGTGCTGCGGGGGTCGTCCTGCATGCGTTTCGCCCAGGCGGCCTTGTCTTTGTCGACGAACCGCACCCCACCGCGGCGCGGGCTCGTGATCGAGTCGAAAGTCGACAGCACGAACTCGCCGTCTTCCGGGGCGAACAGCCCGTTCAGGCGCACCTTGCCGTTGCCGAGCCGATACACCCGCAGGAACCGGTCGTCGTGGGCCTGCTTCTCCCGGACGGCGATGCCGGCCTCGTCGAGTTGGTCGCGGAGGCGCCGTGCGAGCTTGAAAACCTGGTCGGCGTTCAGTGACGCGGCCTCAACGAGGAGCGCCTCGAGGGTGGTGCCGAGCTTCTCGGCGGTGACCGCGTCATCGACCTGGCCGAGACCGGAACGGATCGACTCGGCCGCATCGACCGAGAGACAGCCATCGGTGACCGCCCGGGCGATCGGCGCCTGCCACGGCACCTTCGCCACAAACGCCGCGACAAGACCGGGATCGCTGTCGGGCGAGTCCACGGCCGCCTCGACGAGCGCCTCCGCCGCCTCGGCATCGGCCATCATCGTGCCGACGGCAACGAGCTTGAACGCATCGTTCTTCGTCGAACCGGTCACCGTCTGGATCAGCGCCTCGGGTGAGAGGAACCCCTGCCGCGCAGCTAGACCCGAGTGGCCGAGCTCGGGGCGAGATCGGCGGGCGATGGTTGCCGCCATCCATGCGGAGCGGGTATCCAAGAGACGGCGCGCGGCCGCGATCTGCTTCTGGCCGGCCAGCACCTCGGCATCGGGAAGGGCCTCGTAATCGGCGCAGGACGAGCCCAGGCGAGCGACGGCATCCGTTGCCTGTCTGAGGTCGTCTGCGGTGGTGGTCATGGTTCGAGGATAGCAAAAGCGAGACATATAATCGAGAGTTATTCACCCTTTTTATAGCTTAGTTTCGAATGTGTTTTCGAGGCGGCGGTTCCGTGCGGGCGGTGCGTCAGCGCAGTCGCTGGCAGCGTGGGCAGAGGTGTGAGCTGCGGTTCATGAACTGCTGCCGCACAAGCAGTGTGCCGCAGCGGGGGCAGGGCGAACCCTGCCGTCCATACGCGTTGAGGCTGTGCGAGAAATACCCGGACTGCCCGTTCACGTTCACGTATTGCGCGTCGAAACTCGTTCCGCCCTCGGCCAGGGCACGGTTCAGGATGCTGCGCACCGCGGCCAGCAGCGCCCGCCCCTTCGCGGGCGACAGGGACTGTGCCGGCTGCTCGTAGTGCACTCGGGCCTCGAACAGCGCCTCGTCAGCGTAGATGTTGCCGATGCCGCTGATCAGGGTCTGGTCGAGCAGGGCGCGCTTGATCCCGGTGTTCTTGCGCGCGAGGGCCGCCAGGAAGAGCGGCGCCGAGAAGCCCGGGTCCAGCGGGTCGCGGGCGATGTGCGCCACCTGCGACGGGATCAGCCCCGGCCAGCCCGCGCCTGCAGCCAGTCCGCCGGAACCGCCGGAACCGCCTGCCAGCCCGAAGTACCCGGCCGTCAACCCATCGCTGGTGGGCTGCAGCGAGTCCACGGCCATGCTGCCGAAGATGCGCTGGTCGACGAAGTTGACCCACAGCTCGCCGTGCTCCGGGTGTTCGATCTGCAAACGGATGCGCAGTTGCCGGTCCGTGTCCGATCCGGGGCTGCGAAGCAGCACCTGGCCGCTCATCCCGAGGTGCACCACGAGCGCGCGCCCGGAACTCAGCGGCAGCCAAAGGAACTTGCCCCGGCGCACGGCGGCGAGCACCATTCGCCCCTGCAACAGGTCGGCGAACGGCCCGCTCGCCGGGTCATGGCGCCGCAGCGATCGTTGTTCGAAGACCTCGACACCGGCGATCACTGCGCCGGACACGGCCGGCGCGAGGCCGGCGCGAACAACCTCTACTTCAGGCAGCTCGGGCATTCGAGCCTTCCAGCGACACGGCGTGCCAGCAGTTCAGGGAGTGCTGAGGCGCGTCCAGGCGTCGAGCGCTGCAGCCATCTCGGCGTGCTTCTTGCTCGTGCCCTCACCGACTGCCGTGACCACGCCCACTGTCACGGTGGCGATGAACACCTTGGAGTGGTCGGGACCGCTCTCCGCGATGGAATACACCGGGGCGCCGGAACCCAGTCGCGCCGAGGCTTCCTGCAGGCTCGTCTTGGGGTCCATGGAGACACCGAAGTGCCCGGGATCGCGCAGCAGCGGCTCGATCAGGCGCATCACGAGCGCGGTGGCCGTCTCTCCACCGGAGTCGAGGTAGACGGCGCCGATGAGCGCCTCGACGGTGTCGGCGAGGATCGAGGACTTGTCGCGACCACCGGTGAGGATCTCGCCGCGGCCGAGACGCACGTAGTCGCCCAGTCCGATGCCGCGCGCGATGCCCGCGAGGGCAACGCTCGACACCAGGCTGGCCCGGCGCTTGGCGAGGTCACCCTCATCGAGCATCGGGTATTCCCGGTAGAGCATGACCGTCACGGCCTGCCCCAGGATCGAGTCGCCCAAAAATTCCAGGCGCTCGTTCGTGGGCACGCCGCCGTGCTCGTACGCGTACGAGCGGTGGGTCAGCGCCAGCTCCAGCAGGGCCGGATCGAGCTGCACACCGAGGGTCGCCAGCAGCGATGACCGCTCAGGCGCAGCGCTCATGAGTGCCCACCGAGAAGATCCCCCCGGACAACACTGATGCCGCGACTCCACGGACCGGAACCCGCAATCGGGTCCCCCGGCATCCGTCGGCGCGGCATCAGACGTTCTGGCACAGCCGAATTAAACGTCGGCGACCTTACGGCCCTTGTATTCCATGAACAGCGCCGTGCCGGCGGCGTCGGTGACAACCTTGGCGCGGTGCGGCAGGCTGTAGACAACTTTGCCGTTTTCCATGGTCTTGACCAGGGTGGGAGCCTCGGCCTTCCAGCAGGAACGACGTGAACGGGTGTTGGAGCGTGATTGCTTGCGCTTCGGGACTGCCATGACTATTTCTCTTCTCTATCCGTTTCAGCCTGGATGTCTTCATCCGTGCCGCTGCTTTCGGAAGCTTGGAATTTCATGAGCGCGGCCCACCGGGGATCGCGCTTTTCTTCGGGTACGAATTCAGGGGCCTCGGCAAGCCGCTCGCCGGTCTCGGGGTCGAGACCTGGGCAATCCGGCCGGCAAACCGGCTGGAACGGCAGTGACAACACCACCGCATCCCTGATCAGAGGTTCAAGATCCACGTGGTCATCTTGAACTTCACTTTCATAAGCTTCGTCTAGAGAGTACGCGAAAAGCTCGTGAAACTCGACTTGGACCGGCAATTCGACGTCGATGAGGCATCTGCCGCATTCTCCGGCGGCGATTCCCGACACCTGGGCCGACACGAGAATGCCCTCGTGCAGGGTTTCCAGTCGCAGATTCGCGATCACGGTGGAGCCGGCCTTCACTGCAACCAGGCTCTCGCCGAGGTCTTCCGGGACGACGATTTCGAGGTGCCGTTCGTGCATGGTGCCCGGGCGGTTGATCAGGTCGCGCACATCAACCTTGTACGGGGTCTTCTTAAACTTACTCACGGGGGGAGATTCTACGCGTTCGCGGCTGGGTAGTCCGTTCGTCGCTCGCCGATCCGCCACAGCGACGCCGGCATCAACGTCGACCGCACCCTCAGACGCCAGTCTGACCCAGAATGTATGCCGCGGAGCACCAGGTCGAGATCAGCCAGGAGGTCCGGCGACCGAGCATCCTGCCCCTCGACGCCAGGGCGCCCGTAGCGGCTGTGCTCCGCCGCAATCAGGAGCCGGTCGAGGGCCTCGGCCGCGGTTCCCTCACCCTCACCGGTGCCCGGCCTGCCGACCTGCACCCGCAGTCGGGCGGCGAGCTCGCGCGGCGTCTCGGTGTCCCGCACGAAGACACCGTGGTCCACGGCCGTGTCACTGACCTCACGCCACGCCTCCGCGGCTCCGCTGTGCCCCGACAGGATGCGCCGTCGCCGCAGCATCCGCCGGGCCATACGCATGACGGCCGGCAGGAGGAGCAGCGCGAATGTCCCGACCAGGAGCAGTCCGAGGCGGAGGATGCCGCCGACCTCCTCCGCCGGCGAGGCGGCGCCGGCCAGGGCGTCTTGGGAATTCTGGCCGCCAAGGTCCTCAGGGCGCGGCGCGGTCGTCGGGGTGGTCGCCCCGGATTCGCCCAGCGGCACGGCCGCAGCGTCGTCGCGGGTGTAGGCAGGCACGAACCCACGACCGGGCGTGGGCTCGAAGGGCACCCAGCCGACGCCCTCGAAGTAGATCTCGGTCCACGAGTGCAGGTCGTGGGTATCGACGCTGTACCGGCCAACCCCGGCGATGGAACTCGACGCGGACAGTGACCCAGGCTGGTAGCCGATCGCGATCCGGGCGGGGATACCCAGCGATCGGGCCATGGCGGCCATCGCCGACGAGAAGTGCACGCAGTACCCGCTTTTCACCTCGAGGAACGTGCTGACGACGTCGAGGCCGCCGCCGTCGTAGTCGTCATCGACGGGAGCCTCGATGTCATAGGAGAAATCGCTGCCGCGCAGGTAATCCTGCAGGGCGAGGGCGGAGTCGTAGGCGGTCGCGGCGTCGGCGGTGACCTCGCGGGCGGTGTCGCCGATCAGGGTCGGGGTCTGCGGCGGCAGCCTGAGGCTGCGGCGGATCTCCTGCGGATAGTCACCCTCGGCCTGCCGCAGCTGCTCGGCCGTCGGCTCGAGGGTGAGCGCGGTGACGGTGTATTCCTGACCGCGGGTGGTGTCGCCGGGGCTGGCAATCGATCCGGTGGACTCGTTCCAGTACCAGGCACCCAGCAGGCCGGTCACCGAGCGCGCCGGCGCGGGGGCCGGCAGCCACCGGGTCGCCAGGTTGTCGATACCGACGGTCGTGATCGTCTCTTTCGTGGCAATGTCAGGTGAGAGCCCGGGCGGCAGGTCGATGTCGTCGACGGTGTTCGCGCGGGTGCCGGTGGCAAGGCCGGCGGTCCAGTTACGCCCGGAGAACTCGTCGAGCGTCAGCAACCGCAGGTAGGGCGGCCGGGTCGCCGTGGTGCGGTAGTGCAGCACCGGTTGTGCCTCCGGGCGGCGCAGGTCCTGTCCGAGGTTGATCATGGGGCTGACACCGTTAGCGAAGAGCAGACTGCTGCCCTGCCGCGCACCGGCGAGGCTGCCTCCGGGCAGCACGGGCGTGGCGACACTGACCACGATCGCGGCCACGATCGCAACACTGCCCACGACGACCGCTCCCCCGAGCGCGCCGGACGCCTGGCGCCGCCCGGGAGCGAGCGAGCCCGGCCGTGCTGCGACCGGAGGGCCGCTCAAGCCGACGGCCTGGCGCATCCGAATCTCGACGTAGAGGAGCAGGAGGTAGGCGGTGGCGGTGAGAACGAGGGCCTGCAGATTCGCCTCGTCGCCGAGAACGAGGCTCGGCACGAGCAGAGGCACCAGCACGGGCAGTCCGGCGAGCGCTGGCACCCGCAGGATAACCGCGAGCGTGTCAATCAGGATCGCGATCACGCCGGCACCGGCACTGAGCAGGAACAGGATGCCGGCGGTCGCCTCGGCCGGCGTCGACTGCTGCTCGATGGAGACCGACCCGGAGAGCACCAGGTCGCGGAAGCGGTCGATCGTCTCCCCGTTCGGGACCAGCCAGAGCCAGCCGCTTCCGGCGCCGAAGAGAAGCGTCAGGATCGCCACGAGCACCCCGAACCCGGCGAGGGGCCCGAGGGCGGCCGGCAGACCGGCGCGGCGGAGCCCTGCGGCGCCGAGCAACACGCCGGCGGCGGTGACCGTCATCAGCCACCACCAGCCTGTGTCCGCCAGCAGCGGTCCGAGGCCGGCGTTGGCCACGACCAGCAGCAACAGCAGCGCGAACGCCAAGGGCCACTCCGCCCTGGCGATGCGGGCAGCCCGGGCGACCGGGCCGGGCCGGGCAGAGCGGGAGCCCGCATCACGAGAGTCCAGGTCAGACTGCGTCATGCACGGACCTCCTCTCGCCGATGAAGTCTTCCCAGGCGCGGGGGATGTCCCTGACCGTGCGCACGGGGATGCAGCGCCAGCCGGCCTCGCGCAGCCGGCGCACGGCCTTCGCGTCGACCGTGTCCAGCACGAACGCCACCGCCGGCCGGCTCTGGGACACGAGGTCTGCGAGATCGACCAGATCCCGGTCGTCGACGGCGACCAGCACCGAGAAGGTCGGCAGCAGCCCGCCGGGCGGGAGGAACGTGCGGCGTTTCCCCGCCGTTCCGGCCTCGCTCGCAACCGGCGTGACGAAGGAAGAGGGTTCGGGTGTCACGCCGGCGCCGGCGGCGGTGTTCGCCACCTCCGGTTCGTGCTCCGCGGTCTCCCCCGGCTCGGCCTCGTCCGCCGGCTCGACCCCGGCCAGACCTTCGAGCAGCAGTGCTGCTCCGCCCGGCGGCAGGAAGACGGCGGGCGGGTCGCCGCGCAGGCCGCCGCGCACGCCAGGTCTCGACATGTCCGCGTTCGACTGGCTCGGGCTCCCGAGGCTCGGGTTCGAAAGGCTCGGACCCAGCGCGACCAGGTCGAGCCGGTAGCCGGCCGCCAGCAGGTGCACGCCCACGGATGCCGCAAGTTCGACGGCCACCTCGAAGGCCTGCTCGAGGCGCGGCTCGCCGCCATCCTGGTCGGTACCGTCGCCGGTCGGGCGGTTGCGGCGGCCCCGCAGAGCGGTGTCGAGCACGAGACGGGCGCCCGGGTTGCTCTGCTCTTCCTCCTGCCGCACCATGATCTCGCCCCGGCGCGCCGTGGCCGGCCAGTTCACCCGGCGCAGCGGGTCGCCCGGCCGGTACTCGCGCGCGATCAGTGGGTCCGCATTGTGGTGCAGACGCCGAAGCCGCTCCGGCAGATCGCCGTCGCTCAGGGCCCCGGTGAGGCCTCGACCAGCCAGGACGGTCACCCGGGGCGTCACCGCCAGGTCGCTCGGCTCCCCAACGGCCCACTCGCCCGAGGCAAGGCCGAAGGGATCCGAACGCCCGATCCGCACCGGACCTGTTGTGTGGAGGCCCCGCCGGGGCGGGCGGAGCCGGTATTCGAACCTCACGCTGTCGGCGCCGGTATCCGGGCCGCCCTGATAACGGTCCAGGGCCGGCAACGGCGTTCCGGCCGGCACGGTCAGTCCGAGGTCGGTAGTTTCCCGCCAGCGCACGGTGTCCCGCAGGCGCAGACCCGACACGGGCCGGGACGAGAGGTTCCGCAGGCCGAGCGCAACGACGACCTCGCCACCGGCAGGCACGACCGGTGGGCGCAGCATCCGGGTGACGCGCAGGCGCACGGGACGGATCGAGACGTACCCGACCGCGGCGGCAGGGATCGCCAGAAGCAGACCGGCGACGAACAACAGGTCGCGCTGGTTCGTCAGCAGGGCGAGGAACAGCAGACCGGCGCCCGCGGCGAGGAACATCCCGCCGCGGAGGGTGAGCCGGGGGAACCGGGTGCGCCACTGCTTCGCAGGCATGGCGTCACGGATGCCCGGAGGCGCCGACGGGAACGGGGGTCGCGGCCACGATTCGGCGCACGATGTCGTCGACCACCAGGCCGCTGTCCTGATGGTGGCCGAGCACCCGGCTGCTCGCCACAAGGCGGTGTCCGAGCACGGCGACGGCGAGCGAGTCGATGTCGTCGGGCAGCACGTAGTCCCGGCCGTGCAGCGCCGCCTGGGCCTTGGCCGCCCGGATCAGCTGCAGCGTGGCGCGGGGGCTGGCGCCCAGGCGCAGGTCGCGATCTTCGCGGGTGGCCCGCACCAGGCTGACCGTGTACTCCTTGACCGCCGCGGAGGCGAAAACCGACCGCACGGCCGTCATCATTCCGCGCAGCTGGGCTCCGGAGACGACCGCCTCGATGCCGGCCAGCGGGCTCGACATGTCACGGGCGTCCAGCATCATCAGCTCTGACTCGGTGTCGGGGTACCCCATCGAGATGCGGGCCATGAACCGGTCCCGCTGGGCCTCGGGCAGCGCGTAGGTACCCTCCATCTCGATCGGGTTCTGGGTAGCCACGACCGTGAAGGGCAGCGGCAGCAGGTAGGTGGCGCCGTCGACGGTGACCTGGCGTTCCTCCATGCATTCCAGCAGCGCTGACTGGGTCTTCGGACTTGCCCGGTTGATCTCGTCGCCGATCACGATATTCGCGAAGATGGCGCCCGGCTTGAACTCGAACCGGCGGTCCACCTGGTTGAACACCGACACGCCCGTCACGTCGGAGGGCAGCAGATCCGGGGTGAACTGGATGCGGCTGACCGTGCAGTGCACGGACTTGGCGAGGGCCTTGGCCAGCATGGTCTTTCCGACGCCGGGAACGTCCTCGATCAGGAGGTGACCCTGGGCCATCAGCACCGTGAGGGCGGTGGTGACGGCCGCGTGCTTGCCGTCGATGACGGTTTCCACGTTGCGGATGATCGCGCGCGCCGCCGCCTCGACGGCAGGCAGGTCCATCGGGGTCTCGTCGTCCGTGTCGACGACAGAGCCTCCCGCGCTCGGGGCGAGCACCGGAACGGATACCGATCTGACGTGCGACGCACTCACACGGGTGCCTTCTGCAGGAACTCCGCAACTGCCGGCGGGACATACGGGGTGATGTCGCCGCCGAGCGCAGCGACTTGGCGCACCAGGGAGCTGGACACGTGGGCGTTGGCCGGGTCCGGCAGCAGGAAGACCGTTTCCACTGCGGCAAGGTTGCGGTTCACGATCGCCATCGGGGTCTCGTAGGCCACGTCGACCTGCGAGCGGATGCCCTTGATCAGAACGCTGGCGCCGACTTCCAGGCAGTAGTCGACGAGCAGCCCCATTCTCCAGGAGGCCACCACGATGTTGCCCGGCAGCCCGGCATCCAGAATGGACCGTTGCAGAAGGGAGACGCGCTGACTGATCGGGAGCAGTGCCGACTTTCCCGGGTTGTGCACGACGAGGACATGCAGTTCGTCGAAGAGACCGGCTGCCCTTTCAATCACGTCGAGATGACCCCTCGTGACGGGGTCGAATGAACCAGGGACGACGGCGATCCTGTGCATAGCGTCACCCTAGCCCCAGACCGTGAACGGTGCCTGAACGTGCGCTGATCTCCCTCTCCGGTTGGTCTCCGGTCAGGATTTGGTGAGCGAGGCCCGCTCCGCGTCGTCGAGGCGCCGCCGCACCGCTTCCCGCAGCGCCGGGACAGTCTCGAGGTTCGGGTCACGTTCGCTCAGGCGCTGCGCGTGGCCTCTGGCCTCCCCGATCAGGTCGCCGTCGGTCGCCACCCGCAGCAGGCGCAGCGAGGAGCGCCCCCCGGACTGGTTGCTGCCGAGCACATCGCCCTCCCGGCGCAGCTCAAGGTCAACCTGGGCCAGCTCGAACCCGTCGAGGGTGGCCGCGACGGCCTCGACCCGCTCGCGGGCAATGCTCTCGGCCTCCGCAGACGTGACCAGGAGGCACAGCCCCGGCACACCGCCGCGGCCTACCCGGCCGCGAAGCTGGTGCAGCTGCGAGACACCGAAGCGGTCGGCATCCAGTACCACCATGGCGGAGGCGTTGGGCACGTCGACACCAACCTCGATGACGGTCGTTGCCACGAGCACGTCGATCTGTCCGTCCGCGAACGCCCGCATGGTCTGGTCTTTCTCCTCACTGGTCATCCGCCCGTGCAACGGTTCTATGCGGGCGGAGGCCAGGGCAGGGTTGCGGCGCAGTTCGGCGAGCACCGTTTCGACGGATGCCGGCACGGCCGCCTCGGGATCGACCTCGGTGCCTTCCTCGAGCTGCTTCGGGGCGATGGCCGGACACACCACGAATCCTTGGCGGCCCAGGGCAACCTCTTCCGCCAGCCGGGTCCACACCCGGGTGACCCAGCCGCGCTTCTCGAGCAGAGGCACGACGAACGTCTCGATGCCCTGCCGCCCCTCCGGAAGCTCCGCGATCGTGCTCACGTCGAGGTCACCGAACACGGTCATCGCCACGGTGCGCGGGATCGGGGTGGCGGTGAGCACCAGCACGTGCGGCGGCACAGCCCCCTTCTGCCGCAGCGCCTCGCGCTGGTCGACGCCGAACCGGTGCTGCTCGTCGACGACGACCAGACCGAGATCGAAAAACGTGACCTTGTCGCCGAGCAGTGCATGCGTTCCGATCACGATCTTGGCCTGCCCGGACACCACCCGCAGCAGCGCCTTGCGACGCTCCGGCACCGACAGCTGCCCGGTGAGCAGGGTGGGCATCAGCTTGCTTGCCAACTCGGGCCCGAGCGACCGCACGATCGCACGCAGGTGCTGGCCCGCCAGAACCTCGGTGGGGGCGAGGAAGGCCGATTGGCCGCCCGTATCGGCGACGGTCAGCATGGCTCGCAAGGCCACGACGGTCTTGCCGGAGCCAACCTCACCCTGCACGAGCCGGTTCATCGGATGGGTCTCGGAGATGTCGAAGGAGACCTCCGCGGCCACGCTCTGTTGGTCCTCGGTAAGCGTGAAGGGGAGGTCGGCGTCGAACCGATCGAGCAGCCCGCCGGGCGTCGGCACGCGCGAGGTGGATTGCTGCTGCCGGGCCGTGAGCCGCTGCTGCACCAGGGCGCTCTGCAGCACGAAGGCTTCGGTGAAGCGCAGCGTGTCTCGACCTCGGCGCCAGTCTGAATCCGTTTCCGGGCGATGGATGAGCTCGAGCGCCCGGCCCTGCGGCAGTAGAGACCGTTCGGCGCGCAGCTCCAGCGGGATCGGGTCAGGCACGAGACCCACACTGTCGAGCAGGATCTCGATGGTCTTCGCAACCTGCCAACTGGCCACGGTGTTGGTGGCCGGGTAGATGGCGACGGGCTGCTCGATCCAGAGTTTGGCGGCCGCGGCATCCGTGGGCATCTCGGGCTCGTCGTCGTCACCGGGGCCGAAGAGCTTGTAGGTCGGGTGGGTGAGCTGCAGGTGCCCACGGTAGTCGGTGACCTTGCCGGCGAACATGCCGCGCATGCCGGGCCGAAGCTGCCGCGCTCGCCAGGACTGGTTGAAGTAGGTGAGAGCCAGGATGCCGTGGCCGTCGGAGATCTTCACCTCGACGATCGATCCCTTGCGGGCCTTCATCGGGCGTTCCTCGACCGAGCGGATCTCCGCGACGATGGTCACGTTCTCGTCGAGCGGCAGCGTGCTGATCGACGAGAGCTCGCCGCGACGGGCGTAGCGGCGCGGGTAGTGGCTGAGCAGATCGCCGACGGTGACCACACCGAAGGCCTTGCCCAGGGCGACGGCCGTTTTGCCGCCCACCACGGTGGCCAGCTTGCTGTCGAGGGTCACCGGGACGAGGGGGTTCTCCGCGGCCTCCGAATCGCTCATGCTTCGATCGTAAGCTGCACCTGCTGCATGCGGGACCGGTTCGGGTCGGGTGCTCCGCCGGGGGCCTGCGACCTGTGCCGTCGCGGGCGATAAACTGGACGGGTTATGACGCGAATCGTTGCCGGGTTTGCCGGTTCCCTGCCTTTGATGGTGCCCAAGACCGGCACCCGTCCCACCAGTGACCGCGTGCGGGAGGCGATCTTCTCCGCGCTCGACGCGCGCGACATCATCCGTGGCGCTCGCGTTCTCGATCTGTACGCCGGGTCGGGCGGGCTCGGTCTGGAGGCGGCCAGCCGGGGAGCGCGCATCGTGACCCTGGTCGAGAACAATTTCGGCGCCGCGCAGATGTGCCGCAAGAACACCGAGGCGGTGCTGCGCTCGGCCCCCAAGCGTGACGCTCCGAAGATCCGGGTGAGCAGCCAGGCCGTGCAGTCGTTCCTCACGGCCACCGGCGAGGGGTTCGACCTGGTCTTCATCGACCCCCCCTACGACCTTGCCGAGACCGAACTCGGCCACAACCTCGCCGCCCTGGCGCCGCTGCTCGACCCGGACGCCCTCGTCATCGTGGAGCGCAGTTCACGCTCCCCCGAACCGGTCTGGGGTGCGGGCCTCGAGTCCGACCGGCGCAAGGACTACGGCGACACGACCGTCTGGTACGCCTTCCCCGTGCTTCCGGTCGCCTGAGTCACGAGCCGGGCGGCGTCCCAGACGGTCGGCTGGCCGTGCCTCAGCCCACGAACCCGTCCCACCCGCGGTACGGGTCCCAGCCGGCCTGGTCGTGGGGGCGACCGTCCACCAGGATCGAACCGAGGGTGTCCGTCACCGCGCCGAGAGCGCGAAAGCCATCGGGCAGCACGGTGCCCGGCGGAAACGTGGCCAGGAGGCCGTGGTCCTCGCCGCCACCGAGGGAGCGCTCGACGTTCTCGCCGAGGGCCGACCGGGCGAAGTCGATGCCCACACCGCTGGCCCGGGCGAGGCGCCCGGCATCGATGGCGAGCCCATCAGACACGTCGAGCATCGCGGTCGCACCGGCGGCGGCCGCGGCCGGTCCGCGGTCGATGGGCGGCACGGGGGCAAGTTGCGCGGCGACCGCCTCGGGATGTTGCGCCCGCAGGGTGTCGGCCAGCGCGGCATCCGGAATACCGTTTTCGTCCACGGCGAGACGAAAGAGCAGGTCCAGGCCCCGCGCAGCCTCACCGAGGCGCCCAGCCAAGGCCACGATGTCGCCTGGCCGGGCTCCGGAGCGCAATACGGGCTCGCGCCCCTCGAGGTCACCGAAGGCCGTCACAGCGAGCGTGAGGGCGTCGGAGGCGGACAGATCGCCGCCGACGACGCCGCAGCCGGGGGCCAGCGCCTCGCAGCAGTCGCGGAGCCCGTCGGCGATGCCCTCGATCACCTGGATCGGCGTCGACGGCGGGGCGGCGATCGCCACCACCAGCGCGGTGGGGCGGGCCCCCATGGCGGCGACGTCGGACAGGTTCGTCGCGGCGGCCTTCCAGCCGAGGTCGTGCGGGCTCGACCAGGCAAGCCGGAAGTCTGGGCCCTGGATCATCATGTCCGTGGTCACCACGAAGCGCCCGTCCGCGGCCTGCATCACGGCGGCGTCGTCGCCGGGGCCGAGAAGCTGGGCTGCGGCGGCCGGCAGACGGGGGAAAATCCGGGCGAGAACCTCCCCTTCACTCAAATCGGCCAGCGTTTCACTCGAGGGGAGCATCGCGCCCGCAGCATTCGTCATGCATCAAACGGTAGCCTGAATGCAATGACTCCCCGCATCCGCTTCCTCCGCACCGGCCTCGCGCTCACGCTCGTTGCAGGCACCGTTCTGCTCACCGGCTGCACGGCGATCGTGCCGCTGGAACCGGCCGCGGATGCCGTCAATCCCACCTGCGCCAGCCTCATCGTGCGCTTGCCGACCTCGGTGGCTTCGCTGCCGGAACGCGAGACGAACGCCCAAGCCACGGGCGCGTGGGGCACCCCGAGCGCGGTCCTGCTGCACTGCGGCGTGACGGTGCCCGCACCAACGACGCTCCCCTGCCTCACGGTCAACGGCATCGACTGGATTGAAGACGATTCGGATGCCCCGCTCTACCGGTACACCACCTACGGCCGCAACCCGGCAACCGAACTGATCGTCGACTCCGACAAGGTCAGCGGGTCCACAGTGCTCGTGGACCTGGCCCAGGCCGTGAGCAACATCCCTGCTACGGGCCAGTGCCTCGGTGCCGAGGACCTGCTGCTGCCGACCGATGGTGAGACGCTGGCTCCGGCCCCCTAGCCCCGGCGTTGTCAAATGTTACGTCTCATCCGGTCACGGAACGACGTCTGGCCCCGGCCCCGCAGCGCGACACGTAGCGTCGCCAGGGAGCCGTCGTCAGTTGACGTGCGGCCGGCTACGGACGGGGAATCACCTTGCTGCTCACAGGACTCGGGCTGGGGATTGCCCTCGGCTTCACCATGCAACGCGGCCGTTTCTGCGTAACGGGGGCGTTCCGTGACCTGTGGATCTCGGGCAACACCCGATGGCTGACGGCCTTCCTGATCGTCGTTGCCGTGCAGAGCGTCGGCGTCTTCGCCCTTGACGCCGCGGGCATTATCAGCCTCGCTCCCCAGAGTTTCGCGTGGCTCGCCACGATCATCGGCGCGTTCATCTTCGGCTTCGCCATCGTGCTAGCCGGCGGCTGCGCCACAGGAACCTACTTCCGCGCCGGCGAGGGCCTCGTGGGCAGTTGGCTCGCCCTGATCTTCTACGCGCTGTTCTCCGCCATGTCGAAGACCGGTGCGCTCGCGGCCCCCGTCGCCGCGCTGCGCGGGGTGACCATCGAGGCCTCCACGATCCACGGATTCCTCGGAATCTCACCCTGGCTACTCGTGGCTATCCTCGTGACCGGCGTGGCCCTGCTCGTGCGCCACCACCTCAGCCGGGGGCCGAGCCTCACGATCGCATCCCTGCCGGCTCGCACCAGCGGCCTCCGGCATCTGCTGTTCGAGAAGAAGTGGGGCGCGTTCAGCACGGCACTCATCATCGCCGGCCTCGCCATCCTCGCGTGGCCGCTCAGCTGGGCGACCGGCCGCGAGTCGGGGCTCGGTATCACCGGTCCATCCTCGGCCATCATCAACTTCCTGGTGCAGGGTGACGCCGAGGTCGTCGACTGGGGTGTCTACCTGGTGATCGGCATCCTCGTCGGAGCGTTCATCGCGGCGAAGGGCAGCGGCGAGTTCCGGATTCGAATTCCCGATGCCCTCACCACGGTGCGCAGCATCGTCGGCGGCGCGCTCATGGGCGTCGGTGCCAGCCTGGCGGGCGGCTGCACCATCGGCAACGCCATGGTGAACACCGCAACGTTCGGCTTCCAGGGCTGGGTGTCGCTGATCTTCATGATCATCGGCACCGGCGCCGCGACCCGTCTCTTCATCACCGGATCCGCGAGAGTCGGGACCTCCCCCGTCCTCGTCCCGGCCAACCGTTAGAAGGACACCACCATGGCACAGCACGTACTCGAAACCGACGGGCAGGTCTGCCCGTTCCCCCTGGTCGAAGCCAGGGACGCCATCCTGAAGCTGAACCTCGGTGACGAACTCGTCATCAACTTCGACTGCACGCAGGCAACGGATGCCCTGCCACGCTGGGCGGCGGAGCAGGGCTACCCGGTCACCCATTTCGACCGCATCGGCGATGCCCAGTGGACCATCACGGTGCAGAAGGCCTAGCCCGCGCAGCAGGCTCGGCCAGCGCAGCCGGCGACGGTCACGGTGTTACTCCGCAGCTGCCGCAACTATCACGCCGCGGCGACTCAACGCCACGTCGATCAGCTCATCGATCAGCTTCGGATAAGTGAACCCGCTGGCCAGCCAGCAGCTCGGGAACATCGAGATGGGGGTGAACCCCGGCATGGTGTTGATCTCGTTGATGACCCAGCCGTCACTGGTGAGGAAGAAATCCACCCGCGCCAGGCCGGCGCCGTCGATCGCGTCGAATGCGCGAATGGCCAGGGCCTGCATCTCGGCGAGCTCCGCCGGGGTGAGGTCGGCCGGGCAGACCAGGGCGATGCCAGGTGCACCGAGATACTTCGCGGCGAAGTCGTAGAAGTCCCGGCCGGTGACCTGCACCTCCCCGGCGACGGATGCCCGCGCCGGCTCCCCGGGCCGCCCCTGCAGCACCGCGATCTCCAGTTCGCGTCCCGTGAGGCCGGCCTCGATCAGAACCTTGCTGTCCTCCTGCAGAGCCACGCGCATCGCCTCGGCGAGCTGGTCCAGGTTGGACACGCGGCTCACACCCACGCTCGACCCGGCCCGCGCGGGCTTGACGAACACGGGGAGCCCGAGTTCCTCGGCCGCCGCGAAGGCCATGCCGGGAGCCTCGGCCCAGTCCGCTGCGGTGATCGTGCGCCACGGCGCCACCGGCAGAGCGGCTTGTTCGAAGACGGTCTTGGTGAAGTGCTTGTCCATGCCGAGCGCCGAGGCGAGCACGCCTGACCCCACGTAGGGCAGCCCGACGAGTTCGAGCAGCCCTTGCACGGTGCCGTCCTCGCCGAACGGGCCGTGCAAAATCGGGAAGACCAGGTCGACGTTACCAAGGGAGCGGTAGCCGACACCGTCGCTGACCGTCAGCTGGCGGCTCAGACTGCTCTCCGGCCACCGGATGCGAGTGCCGTTGTCGAAGACCTCCGGCAGTTCGGTCGCGTCCAGTGTGAAGCGGGCCGGGTCATCCGCTTCGAGCACGAACGCACCGTCGCGGGTGATGCCGATCGGAATGACGTTGTAGCGGTCGCGGTCAATCGCCGCCAGGACGCCGCCCGCTGTGGCGCAACTGATCGAATGTTCGCTTGAACGACCCCCAAAGAGCAACGCCACCGTGAGCTTGTTCGTCATCAATCGTCCTTTCGCCCTGCGGCTCGGCTGAGTCCGTGGTCAGGTGCGGGGCGAGGTCCCGCGGTTTCAGAGTACCGGCCAGCACCTGACGGACCTGCTCGACGATGGGCATGTCCACCCCCTTGGCTCGGGCGAGATCGAGAATGGGGCCGACGGACGCGAGGCCCTCGGTGGTCTGCTGCATCTGCTTGACGACGTCGGCGATGCCGTAGCCCTGGCCGAGGAGCCGACCGGCGGTGTTGTTGCGCGACAGTGGCGACTGGCAGGTTGCGATCAGGTCGCCCAGCCCGGCCAGACCTGCCAGGGTTTCCGGATGCGCTCCGTAGGCCACCGCAAAATCGGTCATCTCCACGAGACCGCGGGTGATGATCGACGCCTTTGTGTTCTCGCCGTAGCCGACGCCATCGACGATGCCGATCGCCACGGCGATGAGGTTCTTGAGCACGCCGCCGAATTCGGTGCCGATGACATCCGTGTTGACGTACGAGCGGAAGTAGCGATTGCGGGCCAGCATGGCTACGGCCTGCGCGGTCTCGAGGCTGTTGGAAGAGACCACGGCGGCCGTCGGCTGCTCCTTGGCGATTTCGAGGGCAAGGTTGGGCCCGGAGATCGCCGCGATGAGATCCGGGTCGATCGGCAGGATTTCGGCGATGATCTGGCTCATACGCAGGCCGGACTCGCGCTCGACGCCCTTCATCAGTGACACCATGATGGCGCCGGGAGCCAGGAACGGCTCGGCCAGGATCAGGTTCTCACGCAGCGACTGGCTCGGCACCGACACGAACACCTGCTCCGCTCCGGCGAGGGCCAGGTCGAGCCGCGAGGTGGCGCGGAGGCCCACGGGCAGGTTGATGCCGGGCAGGTAGTCGCTGTTGCGCCTGGCCTCGGTGATCTCCCTGGCAAGCTCGGGGCGGCGGGCCCAGAGCACGACGTCTGCCCCGCCGTCGGTCAGGATCTTGGCGAACGTCGTGCCCCAGCTGCCGGCACCGAGAACGGCGACCCGCTTACCTGGCTGAACCTTAGGCTTCAAAACGGCCGGTCTCTTTCTGGTCGTGCTCGGCCGGGTTCCAACGCTTGGTCGGCGCCGTCTCACCCCGAAGATCTTCGAGCAACTGGGTGATGGCAGCCATGACAAGCGTGGTCGCCTCGTTGAGCGTCGCCGGGTCGAGGTTGCGGCCCCGGAACTGCGCCAGGTCGAGCGGGTCACCGATCTTGACGAGCACGGTCTTGCGCGGGAACAGGCGGAGCCGCTTCGAGTAGCGCGGCATGATCTCCTGCGCTCCCCAGTGGGCCACCGGCACGATCGGGATGCCCCGCTCGAGCGCGATCCGCACGGCACCAGTCTTGCCGCGCATCGGCCACAGCGCGGGGTCGCGGGTCAGCGACCCCTCCGGGTAGACGACGACCATCTGGCCGCGTTCAACCAGGCGCTGGGCCGCTTTCACGGGCTCGCTGCCTCGCACGCTGCCGCCGCGTTGCACCGGGATCTGCCCCGACTTGTGGAGCAGCCACCCGATCACCGGGATCGTGAAGACGGAGGCCTTCGCCATGAACCGGGGCGCGCGCCCCAGCTTCCAGCTCAGCACGCCCATCAAAACGGGGTCGATTTCGCTGAAGTGGTTCGGCGCCATGACAAACGCCCCCGAACGCGGAAACTTAGCGGCGTCGGTGACCTTGAACCGCACGGCGAGATTGATCACCGGAAGGATCAGCACCGCCAACACCCAGAACGCGGATGGCCGTCGGGTCTCCGAACGCGCCCGTCCTGGGTTCACGGCTTCACTGGAGATGTTGACCTTGGGTGGTGGATCGGACACGGGCGCTGGATCTGATGCTGGCACAGGGCCATTATCCTTCGAGATCGAAGTCCGCCCCCAACAACCGCAGCTTGGTGATGAAGTTTTCGTACCCGCGGCTGATGATTCCGACGTTGCTCACGGTCGACGTGCCGGACGCGGTCAACGCCGCAATCAGATGGCTGAAACCGCCGCGCAGGTCGGGAACCTCGATGTCCGCGCCGTGCAGCTTCGTCGGCCCGGTGATGACGGCCGAATGGTTGAAGTTACGCTGGCCGAACCGGCACGGGTGTCCGCCGAGGCATTCCCGGTGGATCTGGATGGTGGCCCCCATCTCGACGAGAGCGTCAACGAAACCGAAGCGCTGTTCGTAGACGGTCTCATGCACGATCGAGACGCCGTGTGCGTGGGTCAGGGCGATCACGAGCGGCTGCTGCCAGTCCGTCATGAAGCCGGGGTGCACATCCGTCTCGATGATGACGGGCTTGAGGTCGCCGCCTGGGTGGTAGAAGCGGATGCCGTCGTCGTGGATATCGAACGCGCCGCCGACCTTGCGGAACACGTTCAGGAACGTCAGCATCTCGGGCTGGCGCGCGCCGCCGACGAAGATGTCGCCGTCGGTGGCCAGGGCCGCGGCGGCCCAGCTGGCGGCCTCGTTCCGGTCGAACAGGGCGCGGTGATTGTAGCCCTCGAGGCGCTCGACGCCCTCGATCCGGATTACGCGGTCGGTGTCGACCGTGATGATGGCACCCATCTTCTGCAGGATGTTGATGAGATCCATGATCTCGGGCTCAATCGCCGCGCCCTTGAGCTCGGTGATGCCCTCCGCACGCACGGCGGTGAGGAGCACCTGTTCGGTTGCCCCGACGCTCGGGTAGGGCAGGGACACCTTGGTGCCCCTGAGCCCGTTGGGCGCGGACATCCGGATGCCGTTGGGCTGCTTCTCGACGACGGCGCCGAACTTGCGTAGCACGTCCAGGTGGTAGTCGATCGGACGGTCGCCGATGCGGCAGCCGCCGAGGTCGGGGATGAACGCCTCGCCGAGACGGTGCAACAGCGGGCCGCAGAACAGGATCGGGATGCGCGAGGAACCGGCGTGTGCGTCGATCGCGGCGAAGTGCGCGCTCTCGACGTCGACCGGGTCGAGCAGCAGTTCGCCGGGTTCCGCGCCGTCGGTGACCTTGACGCCGTGCACCTCGAGCAGCTGGCGCACGATGCGCACGTCACTGATGTTCGGCACGTTTTTGAGCGTGCTGGGGCTCTCGCCCAGCAGAGCCGCGACCATGGCCTTGGTGACCAGATTCTTGGCGCCCTTCAGCTCGATCCGGCCGACCAGAGGGATGCCGCCGCGGATGGTGATCCGGTCGCCCTGCAGCCCCACGGCCGCCCCCCAGTTCTGCGCATTCTCGCGGTTCTGCGCGTCTTCCTTGTTCTGGTCGTCTTCACGATTCTGGGTGATTTCGCTGATTGTGCTCATTAACTTACCTGCCTTGCGGGGAGAGTGCGGGGCCGCCATGGCTCCCGATGGGATTCAAATTCTGCGATCCGCGCTTCATCGCGCAGGGTGAGGCCGATGTCGTCGAGGCCCTCGAGGAGGCGCCAGCGGGTGTAGTCATCGATCTCGAACGTGACGGTGAGCGCGCCCACCCGCGCGGTTCTCGACACAAGGTCGACCGTCAATTCGATTCCGGGGCAGACCTCGATGACGTCCCACAGGCGCTGGGCGTCGGCCTCGGAGATCTGGCCGGCGAGCAGACCCTGCTTGCCGGAGTTGCCGCGGAAGATGTCACCGAAGCGGGGGCTGAGTACCACGTCGAAGCCGTAGTCGCGCAGCGCCCAGACGGCGTGCTCCCGCGAGGATCCGGTGCCGAAGTCGGCGCCGGCAACCAGCACGCGGGCACCGGTGTAGGCCGGATCGTTGAGAACGAAATCGGGGTCCGCCCGCCAGCGGGCGAAGAGGGCGTCTTCGAACCCGGTCTTGGTGACGCGCTTGAGGTAGGCGGCGGGGATGATCTGGTCGGTGTCAACGTTGGAGCGGCGCAGGGGAAGCGCGATGCCCGTGACGGTCGTGAACTTTTCCATTACTGCGTGACTCCATCCTGGACCAGGTCCCACGGGCTCGATAGCGTACCCCGGATCGCGGTCGCTGCTGCGACCAGCGGGGAGACGAGGTGCGTGCGCCCGCCCTTGCCCTGTCGTCCCTCGAAATTGCGGTTGCTCGTGGAGGCGCACCGCTCGCCCGGAGCGAGCTGGTCGGGGTTCATACCGAGGCACATGGAGCAGCCGGCGAAGCGCCATTCGGCGCCGAAGTCCGTGAAAATCTTGTCGAGGCCTTCCGCCTCCGCCTCGATCCGCACCCGCGCCGAACCGGGCACCACCAGCATCCGCACACCAGGGGCCAAGGTGCGGCCCTGGATGATTTTCGCCGCGGCGCGCAGGTCTTCGACCCGGCTGTTGGTGCAGGAGCCGAGGAAGACGGTGTCTACCCGGATGTCCTTCATCGGGGTGCCGGCCGCGAGGTCCATGTATTCGAGGGCACGTTCGGCGGCCGACCGCTCATTGGCATCGACGATGACGGACGGGTCCGGCACGGCCTCGCTCAGGGACACCCCCTGCCCGGGGTTCGTGCCCCAGGTCACGAAGGGTTCCAGGGTGTCGGCGTCGAGGAACACCTCGGCATCGAACACGGCGCCGCCGTCGGTGGCGAGGGTGTCCCAGTAGGCGACCGCGTCGAGCCAGTCCTGGCCTTCCGGAGCGTGCGCGCGACCCTTGAGATAGTCGTAGGTGATCGCATCCGGAGCGACCATGCCGGCGCGGGCGCCGGCCTCGATCGACATGTTGCAGATGGTCATGCGGCCCTCCATAGAGAGGGCACGGATGGCGCTGCCGCGGTACTCGAGCACGTAGCCCTGACCCCCGCCGGTGCCAATCTTCGCGATCACGGCGAGGATGAGGTCCTTGGCCGTCACGCCTGGGCGGAGGGTGCCGTCGACGGTGATCGCCATGGTCTTGAACGGCTTGAGGGGCAGCGTCTGGGTGGCCATCACATGCTCCACCTCGCTCGTGCCGATGCCGATCGCCATGGCCCCGAAAGCGCCGTGGGTGGAGGTGTGTGAGTCGCCGCAGACGACGGTGATGCCCGGCTGGGTGAGGCCCAGCTGCGGTCCGACGACGTGCACGATGCCCTGTTCGATGTCGCCGAGCGAGTGCAGCCGGATGCCGAATTCCTCGCAGTTGCGCCGCAGCGTCTCGATCTGGGTGCGGCTGGTGAGGTCAGCGATGGGCTTGTCGATGGCCAGGGTCGGAGTGTTGTGGTCTTCCGTGGCGATAGTGAGATCGGGGCGACGCACGGGGCGTCCGGCCACGCGAAGTCCGTCGAAGGCCTGCGGACTGGTGACCTCGTGCACGAGGTGCAGGTCGATGTAAATCAGATCGGGAGTGCCGTTTTCACCCTTGGAGACGAGGTGTTTGTCCCAGACCTTCTCGGCCAGAGTACGCGGTCGTTCTTCGAGCAGTGATGCATCAGTCATGTGTGTGCGTCTTCCTCAACGATGGGTATTCAGCCAACAGGAAACTCCACGACGAGTGAGGCCTCAGAACTGGGACTCGTCGCGGCAGAGAAGAGGGAGTCGACCGGGCAGCACCCCCACAGGCTAACACTTTGCCTGTGTGAGCCTGTCTGACGACCCTCATCCGAGGGTGCTTTCGGCATTATCCACGTCGCCACTCTATCCGCGGCGCGCTATTTCGAGAGATCGACGCGGTTCCGGTCCCACCATGTTCGGATGCGGGACACACTCACGATTCGACGCTGTCGGTGCCGTCCCGTTCGGGATTTCCGAGTTCCGACTCCACGTACACGACCGTAACGTTGTCGTGTCCGCCGCGGGCCAGGGCCGCGTCGACGAGCACGTCCGCGAGGGACCGGTCGGGCTCATCAGTGCCGTCATAGGACGCCAGTAGCGTCGCGATCTCAGCCGCGCCGAGTTCCTTGGTGAGTCCGTCGGAGCAGATCAGGAAGGCGTGCCGCCCGGACGCCGGCAACAGCCACACGTCGGCGTCCACGGATTCGTCGGCGCCGATCGCGCGGGTGATCATGTTGCGCTCCGGATGCTGCTCCGCCTCGTCACTGGAGATGAGGCCCGCATCGACCATCTCCTGCACAACGGAGTGGTCCACGCTGAGCTGGGCCAGCGTGTGCCCGTCCCAGGTGTAGACCCGTGAGTCGCCGATATTGAAGGCCATCCAGTGAAAGCCGACGTCGTCGCCGGCATCGACGAAGGCGATGCCGGACAGGGTCGTGCCGGAGACCGCGGTGCCATAGTCATCGACGGCGCTGAGGTCGCGCACCGCGTCATTCGAGGAGTGGATGGCGTCCAGCACACGTTCCGGGGTCGAGGGCGCGTCCCGGGCGATGTGCTCCTCGAAGACGCGTACAACCGTCTGGCTGGCCACGTCCCCCTGGGAGTGACCACCCATACCGTCGGCGACCAGGAAGACCGGCGACTGTGCCAGGCAGCTGTCCTCGTTGACCTTGCGCTCACGGCCGACGTCGCTCCGCGCGCTGTACGCGAACCGCGCACGGGTTGCGGGGAGAACCAGTTCGCTCTCACCGTGCAAGGCCACGTCTGCTCCAGTGTTCGGGTGCGTGCCACGCACGTCGGTGAATGTCACTCCTTGACGAGCTGGGGGATTTCCTCGGCGAGGGTGTGGCCTCGACGGAGAGCATCCCGTCGGGCCTTGATCAGGCTGGCGACGGTGGCCACGGCCATGGAGACGATGATCACACCCAGCGAGGTCCAGGTGTCAATCTCCGGAGCCCAGGCCACTCCCTCGCCACCGTTGATGAAGAAGACCTCATTGTTGTGCAGGGCGTGGAGAACAAGCTTGACGCCGATGAAAAACAGGATGAACGCGATCCCGTACTTGAGGTATTCGAGACGTTCGAGCAGCCCACCCAGGAGGAAATACAGCTGGCGCAGGCCCATCAGGGCGAACACGTTCGCGGTGAACACGATGAAAGGACTGGTCGTGATGCCGAAGATGGCCGGGATGGAGTCGAGAGCGAACACCAGATCGGTGGTGCCGATCGCGAGGAGCACGATCAGCATCGGGGTGAAGACCTTCTTGCCATCGACCAGGGTGCGCAGCTTGGAGCCGTCAAAGGCCGACGAGATGTTCATGTGTCGACGCAGGTACCGGATCAGGCCGTTGTCGGCCTCGTCCACGTCGGGCTCCTTCGCGACCGCCTGGTGCACGGCCGTGTAGAGCAGGAAGGCGCCGAAGATATAGAAGATCCAGCTGAAGTTCTCGATCAGCTGGGCGCCGAGCAGAATGAAGATGCCACGCAGCACCAGCGCAATGATGATGCCCACGATCAGCACTTCCTGCTGGTATTTCCGCGGTACCGAGAACCTCGCCATGATGATGACGAAGACGAACAGGTTGTCGATACTGAGGCTGTACTCAGTGAGCCAGCCGGCGAGGAACTGCCCTGCGTGCTCGGCATCGCCCAGAACCAGCATCAGCAGGGCGAAGATCAGGGCCAGTCCCACGTAGAAGGCAACCCACAGGCTGGCCTCGCGCATCGAGGGCACGTGCGGCCGCTTGAAGACGATGAGGAGGTCGGCAACCAGGATGAGCGTCAGGCCGACGAGCGCCCCAATCTCGAACCAGAGTGGGAGAGCAGAATCCATACGTGTAGAGCCTTTCAGTGCAGGGATGCTGGAGGCAGCAAGAAACCAGAAAGTCTCTCCCTTATCGATGCATCGACACCGCAGTGCCGGGGCCCCTGCAGTGCGGCCCGTGCTGACGTTCACGGCGAAGTTCCCGGAACGGAGCTAGAGGGATACGCCCCTTCACTCGGTGGAGTCTACCGGGGGTCACCGCATATTTGAGTCCGTTGCCGGATTCTCAGGCCTTCGAACTGCACCCGAAAAGAAAAAAGCCCGGTACCCTTCCACCGGAAGAGAACCGAGCTGTTGTGACCCCAGCGGGATTCGAACCCGCGTTACCGCCGTGAGAGGGCGATGTCCTAGGCCGCTAAACGATGGGGCCGTTTTGCAACTCACCTAATATGCCACACGGCTGCGACT
>JBBQDC010000014.1:0-35715 GCA_038319305.1 Actinomycetales bacterium
GGCTCCGACTCCTATCTGAGCGACGACGAGCTTGCCGGCACCTTCGGTTCCTGCGAAGCGGACACCACCGCCGTCAACCTGCCCACGTACATCTCCCCGATCGCCGTGATCTTCAACGTCGACGGGGTCGACGACCTCAACGTCGACGCCGACACGCTGGCCAAGATCTTCGCCGGCACCATCACCACGTGGAACGACCCGGCGCTCGTCGCGCTGAACGAGGGCGTCACGCTCCCGTCGACCGCGATCACCGCCGTGCACCGCTCGGACGACTCGGGCACCACGAAGAACTTCGCGGACTACCTCGGCCAGAACGCGCCGACGGTATGGACCGAGAAGGCGTCCGACACGTTCCCGTTCCAGTCCGGTGAAGGTGCCCAGGGCACCTCGGGCGTCGTTGACGCCGTCACAAACGGCACGGGCACCATCGGCTACGCCGACGCCTCGCGCGCCGGAGACCTCGGAGTCGCCAAGCTCAAGGTCGGTGACGAGTTCGTCACCTACAGCGCCGAAGCCGCCGCCGCCGTCGTCGACGGATCGCCCCTCGTCGAGGGCCGCGAATCCAACGACCTCGCGTTCGACCTGAACCGCATGACCACCGACCCGGCGGAGTACCCGCTGGTTCTGGTCAGCTACGCGATCGTCTGCACCGAATACGCCGACGCCGCCCAGGCTGAGCTCGTCAAGGCCTACGTCGGCTACATGGCCAGCGCCGAGGGACAGACCGAAGCAGAAGCATCCGCCGGCGCCGCACCGATGACGACCGAACTGCAGGACAAGGTCGCAGCGATCCTCGAGACCGTCAAGTAGTACCCCGCATCACCGCTTCTCAGCTGCCCGATCCGGCGCTCGCATCGCTTGCGAGCGCCAGGTCGGGCAGACTGGGGTTCGTGGCCTGTGACATGAACCTCTTCTTACCCGCTTTCGCCCTTACCCTCCCAGGGAGATTCACGGCATGACGACTTCAATAGAGCGCCCCTCGCTCAAGGCCAAGGAACGCCCCGGCGACCGCATCTTTTCCACCAGCACGATCGTGGCCGGCAGCCTCATTCTGGCGATCCTCGCCGCCGTCGCCGCGTTCCTGCTGATCGAGAGTCTGCCGGCCTTCGTGGCCGACCCCGATGAGTTCAAGGGCGATGCCACCAACTTCTGGTCGTATGTCGGACCGCTCGCGTTCGGCACACTCTGGTCGGCATTTCTCGCGCTGCTCATGGCCGTGCCCGTTGCCATCGGCATCGCACTCTTCATCTCGCACTATGCCCCCCGCAAGCTCGCGCAGGGCCTGGGCTACCTGATCGACCTTCTCGCCGCCGTGCCGTCCGTGGTCTTTGGTTTGTGGGGCATCGGCGTGCTCGCCCCGCTCGTGCGGCCCTTCTACAAAAACCTAGTCGAGTGGTTCGGTTGGTTCCCGCTCTTCGCCGGTCCGGTCTCCGGCACCGGCCGCACGACCCTGACGGTCGCCATCGTGCTCGCCGTCATGATTCTGCCGATCATCACCGCGCTCTCCCGCGAGGTCTTCCTGCAGACCCCCGTGCTCTACGAGGAAGCCTCGTTGGCTCTCGGTGCTACCCGGTGGGAAATGATCACCATGGCCGTGCTGCCCTTCGGCCGAGCCGGAATCATCTCCGCATCGATGCTCGGCCTCGGCCGTGCTCTGGGCGAAACCATGGCCGTCGCCATGGTGCTCTCACCGAGCCGGGATGTCATCTTCCAGCTCCTGACCTCACAGAATCCGACTACGATCGCCGCCAACATCGCCCTCAACTTTCCGGAGGCGAACGGCATCGGCGTCAATATTCTGCTCGCGACGGGCCTGGTGCTCTTCGCCATCACGCTCGTGGTGAACATGACAGCACGCGTCATCATCAACCGCCGCAAGGCATTCTCCGGAGCGAACTGATGAGCCTGACCAATACGGCCGCGGCCTCGCCCCTGACGAACTCCCTCACCGCGGGTAAGCTCCCCCGGCACTCCTCACTCGCCGTGCTCCTCGGCAGCTGGGTGGTCGCCGGGGCGTTCTTCTTCGTGCTGATGCTCTCCGGCGCCGCCGAAGGCTTCAACATCGTCGGAACGCTCGTCGCCGGCACCGTCGTCTACTGCTTCGCCATCTATCTGCTCTCGTACTACGTCGAGGGCGTACGCAAGGCCAAGGACCGCCTGGTCACCGCCCTCGTAACCGCGGCCTTCGTCATCGCGCTGCTGCCGCTCTTCTCGCTCGTCTTCACGACCGTGGTCAACGGGCTTCCAGCGTTCCTCATGCCAAGCTTTTTCACCCAATCCCAGCGCAGCGTCGTCGGCGAGGGTGGCGGCGCACTGCACGCGGTCGTCGGTACGCTGCTGGTCACCGGTGTGGCCACGCTCATCTCGGTCCCGATCGGCCTGCTGAGTGCGATCTACCTCACCGAGTACGGCCGCGGCCGGCTCGCGCGGGCGATCACGTTCTTCGTCGACGTCATGACCGGGATCCCCTCGATCGTCGCCGGGCTCTTCGCCTTCGCGCTGTTCTCGCTCCTGTTCACCGACCCCGGCATCCGCTTCGGATTCGGCGGTTCCATCGCCCTCACGGTTCTGATGATCCCGGTCGTCGTGCGCTCGAGCGAGGAAATGCTCAAACTCGTACCCAACGAGCTGCGCGAGGCGGCATACGCGCTCGGTGTTCCGAAATGGTTGACCATCCTCAAGGTGGTACTGCCGACATCCCTCGCCGGGATCGTGACCGGGATCATGCTCTCGATCTCCCGCGTGATCGGTGAGACGGCGCCGTTGTTGATCATCGCCGGGTTCACGGCCAGCATGAACTACGATCTCTTCAATGAGCGCATGATGACCCTCCCCGTGTTCGTCTACACCCAGTACGCCAACCAGGGCGCGGACACCCAGGCCTATGTCGACCGCGCCTGGGCGGGCGCCCTGACGCTCATCCTGATCGTGATGCTGTTGAACGCCGGCGCGCGCATCATCGCCAAGATCTTCTCTCCCAAGCACGGCCGTTAGGCTCCACCTCCCGGCCTTCGGCCGTCTGAACCAAAGGAATGCATGTCCAAGCGCATTGAAGCCAACGACCTCAACGTCTACTACAGCAAGTTTCTGGCTGTCGAAGGCGTGTCGCTGGTAATCGAGCCTCGCAGCGTGACGGCCCTGATCGGGCCCAGCGGATGCGGCAAGTCCACGTTCCTGCGCACGCTGAACCGCATGCACGAGGTCATTCCCGGGGCCTACGTCACGGGCGAGGTGCTCATCGACGGCAACAACCTCTACGGCCCGGGCGTCGACCCGGTGCTCGTGCGCCGCCAGGTGGGCATGGTGTTCCAGCGCCCGAACCCGTTCCCGACCATGTCGATCGGCGACAACGTGCTGGCCGGAGTGAAGCTGAACAACCGGCGGATGGCCAAGTCCGATGCCGACGACCTGACCGAGAAGTCGCTCCGAGGCGCCAACCTGTGGCAAGAGGTCAAGGACCGCCTCGACAAGCCGGGTTCGAGCCTCTCCGGCGGTCAGCAACAGCGCCTGTGCATCGCGCGGGCAATCGCGGTGGAGCCCGACGTCATCCTGATGGACGAGCCCTGCTCGGCCCTCGACCCCATCTCGACGCTGGCGATCGAGGACCTGATCGAGGAGATGAAGGCCGACTACACGATTGTGATCGTCACGCACAATATGCAGCAGGCATCCCGGGTCTCGGACCGCACCGGATTCTTCAACATCGCCGGCACCGGCAAGCCCGGCAGGCTGATCGAGTACGACGACACGACCACGATCTTCTCCAACCCGAGCGTGCAGGCCACCGAAGACTACGTCTCCGGCCGCTTCGGCTAGCCGCGGCGCGGGCCCCGGCGGGGCCCCGCGCACGGGCCGTGAGGGCAGGCGTCAGGTGGTGCGGGCGAGGAGTGCGGCGTTGAGGGCGCGGGTGCGCTCGGAGTCGACGGACATCGGTTGGCCATCGAGCTCGGTCACGGGCACGGCCAGGCGCACGCTGGACAACAGCCAGAGGGCATCCGCTGCCCGCAGCTCGTCGACGGTCACGTCGCGGTACTCCGTGCGTTCCCCTGCCGCCTGCAGATGCTCGAACACGCTCTGCTGGGTGGTGCCGTGCAGGATGGCCCCGCTCGGCACGGGAGAGACGTAGACGCCGCCCGTGCAGAGCACCACGGTCGAGGTCGGGCCCTCCAGCACGAAGCCGTCGTGCGTCAGGAAGATCGCGTCGTCAGCACCCCGGCGGTGTGCTTCCCGCAGAGCGGCCATGTTGACCGCATAGCTGAGCGTCTTGGCGCCCATCAGGAGCCACGGCGCCTGGTCGGCAACCCCGTGCGGATAGCCGCGGTCCAGGGTGACCGCCCGGATGCCGGCTTCGCGCACCCCGCCGAAATCGGGCGCGACGGACGCGTGCAGCCAGGCCGTGGGTGCCGGTCCCTGGTCGACGCCACGGCTGTACACGAGCTTGAGCACGATTTCACCCTCGTGCGGGACACGGTCGACCACGTGCGCGATGGCGGCCTGCCACTGGGCAGAGTTCGGCTCGGGAAGCTCACAGATCGCGGCCGATGTGGCCAGCCGGGCGAGGTGCGGGCCGACCGCCTGTGGGTGGCCGCCGACGACGCCGAGGGTCTCGAAGACGCCGTCGCCCCGCTGGGCGCTCAGCTCCCCCACGCGGAGCGCCGGGGCACTCGAGTCCACCTCGTGAAAGGTGTCACCGAAATCCGTCTGCGGTGCGTCGGCGGCAACCGGGTCGATGAGCAGGGTGAAGGGCAGCGTCGTTCGCCGAGCAGTCATTTTCCGAGCATAGACGATCGGGATCGGATCGGTTCGGGGCCAGGTCAGGAACTCTGGATGGCCAGGATCGGGTCGCTAGTGGGCTGCGTGGAGCCGCCCTTCGGCTCGACCGTGACACCGATCGTATCGCCGGCGGTGAGGCTGCCCTCGAGCACCCGCCACACGGTACCCGTGCCGGCGGAGTCGAAGGTTCCGGCCGACACCGCGCCGGAGCCGCCGATGTACCAGAGCTGGTAGTCCTGGTCGGACGAAAGGGCCGGCAGCTCGTCGACCAGGAGCGCGGAGAGGCCGCGTTCCTCGGACCAGACCAGGGTGGCATCCTGGCCGTCGGCGGTGGTCGCCGACGCCCGCTGAGTGTCCGCGGCCGCCGTGATCTGCACCAGGCCGGCGGCCTGCTCCTGCTCGAACTGGTTGGACTCCAGGGACTGGCCCACGAAGATACCGCCGGCGAACAGGGCGACGGCGGCGGCCGCGGCGGCCAGCACGCCGACGGGTCGCTGGAACCAGCGCAGGCGGGCGCGTTCGGAGGCGGCGCCGTGGATCGGCGCGGGAGCCTCCGTCGCGGCGGACTGTGGCTGTGCCGGCTCGGGCTGCGGAACCGGAGCGAGCCTGCGGGCTGCGGCCTCCTCGGGAGCGGTGCCGGCAGTGGTAGCCGAAGCGATGGCTGGTGCGCCCTGCTCGGCCGACAGAGGTGCGAGCTGCGGCGTGGAGGCGAGTTTGGCCATCAGGGACGCCTTGAGCCCGGCCGAGGGCTGCACGGGGGCGACAGCGAGGCCCAGAGCAACGGCGGTGTCGTTCAGCTCGGCCGCTTCGATGCGGGCCTGCTCGGAATCCGCGAGGTGCGCCTCATAGGCCGCTGCTTCCTCCGCGCCCAGCGCGTGCAGGGCGTAGGCGCCGGCGAGCTCGCCTGGGTTCTCCCCCGCATTGTGGCGGGGGTCGTCGTGTCGGGTGTCGTCGCTCATGCCGCCACTCCCATCTCATCACGCAGGCGGATCAGGCCATCTCGAAGCCTGGTTTTTACGGTACCGAGGGGGATCTGCAGTCGCTCGGCCACTTCGCTCTGACTGAGTCCGCCGTAATAGGCGAGGCTGATCGCCTGGCGTTGCAGTTCCGTCAATCTCAACATCGCCTTTTCCACCCTTTCGTGCTCGATTCGTACAGCAACGGTTTCGGACACCTCATCGTAGGCAATCGCGAGATCACGGACGCCGATTTTGATGTCCCGGTCGCGGCTGGCCTGCGACGACCGAATCCGGTCGATCGCTCGACGGTGCGCCATGGTCAGAATCCAGGTCGAGGCCCCGCCACGCTGGGCCTCGTACCTCGCTGCCATCTGCCAGATCTCCAGAAAGATCTCCTGGGTCACTTCTTCCGACTGCGAGGGGTCAACCAGCAGGCGCCGGACCAGACCCAGGACACGCGGCGCCATCCGGTCGTACAGCTCTCCGAATGCCGCCTCGTCGCCCTGCGCAACCCGGCCCAGAAGTTCCTCCTGGGAAGCAGGAGCAGTCGACTCTCGGTCGACGTCGAATTCAGCACTCATGAGAACAAGCATGTCAGGTCTTGTCCGCGTCCATAACTCGTAGTTCGGCACTGAGCCCAGATTGGATTGGTGCGCGAGACAGGCCGAGGAAGAGTGAAGGCCGGACCGCAGAACGCCTCTCGGCGCGAGGCCGCTCAAAGCGGCGAATATTGGAGCCCGGGGTTACTGCGGCCCGGCCAACATCCAGTCTAAACCTCCCCAACCTGCTCTCCCACGCATCGGTCCGAATCCATGGGGCGAGATCCACCCCGCCATTACGGCGTGGGTAGCTCGTGGGACGGCGCCAGCGACTCGAAGAACTCCCGCGCTACGGCGAGGGACAGCAGACCATAATCCAGTGTGATGCGCTGATACCGGAAGATCTCCGCGTGCCCCTGGGGAATGTCAACGCCGTCGAGGTGGCTCGCCAGCGACTCGAGTTGTTGCTGTTCGGCCCGGATGCGGTCGACGATGCCCGCCAGTACGGTCGCGCGGGAGGCTGTATCCGTCAGCATTCCCAGGAAATACACCTTTGAGAGAGCGACGGTTTCGAGATCTCCGCCGGTGATCGGTGCGGTCATCCACTCCGTGAAGGCCGTGCGACCGGCATCCGTGATGCTGTAGGTCTTCTTGTTGCGACCGTTCTCGACGCTGCCGGCGACAGTCACGAGACCGCGCTCGAGAAGGACGGTCACCGCGGCACGAAGGCTGCCGAGGCTGGCGCTGTAGAAGAGGGAGACGCCCTGTTCGAACTGTTTGGTCAGGGCGTACAGGGTGGCCGGGCCCACGAGAAGCAGCCCGAGAATTACATTGCCCATACGCTCCACCATTCTGTATGTTACTAATAGCAATATACCTACTAGCCTTAAGGAGTATCCTGCCATGGCCACACGGCAACCCCCCTCTGCCTCGCCGGCGATTTCCAGGGCGACGTTCTCTGCCACGGACTTCGCCACGAAACTCGACCGACATCTCGACCGGATCACCCGGGCGCGCGGCGCGCTCGGGGCACCTCAGGTGCTCGTTCGGTCGCGTGCGGACGGAATCGACTATTCGTACGGTGCGCGCAGCACCCCGTTCCACGCTGCCAGCATCGGCAAGGTCGCGACGACAGTTCTCATCATGCAGCTCGTCGACGAGGGCGCGGTTACCCTCGACACCACCGTGCAGTCTGTTCTCGGTCCGCTCGACGGTGTGTTGTTGGCCGACGCCACGGTGCGCCAGCTCCTGGACCACACATCGGGTGCCGCGGATTTCTTCGAGGGACCGGTCACGTCCGGAGCACGGTTTCTCAAGCTCGTCGTCAGCGACCCCGACCGCTTCTGGGAGCCCCAGGATCTGCTCGAGTTCAGCCGCTCCCGGCAAGTGCCGGTCGGGCTGCCCGGTGAGCGATTTCACTATTCGGATACTGGCTTTGTCCTCGCCGGGCTCGTGATCGAGGCCGTGGCGGGCGCACCGTTTCACGAGGTGCTTCGCGACCGGATCTTCCGTCCTCTCGCCATGAACGACAGTTGGCTGATGTGGCGTTCGGATCCGGCGGCATCCGCTGGGGGGAATCCCCGCACGATCGCGCCGCTGTGGCTCGGGCCCGTCGAGGCAAGCGGCTTCCGGAGCGTGAGCTGCGACTGGGCGGGCGGCGGAATTGTGTCGACGGTCGACGATCTCGTGAAACTCAGCGAGGGCCTCCAGTCGACATTGGTGAGCGCCGGGGCGCTCGTCGAGATGCGGCAGGTGCGCCATCGGTTTCGCCGCGGCATCCACTACGGGACGGGGCTGATGGAGCTGCGCTTCGGCGAATTCTCGTTCCTGCTGCGCGGATTTCCCCGCCCGACCGGGCACATCGGTGTGCTGGGAACCCACATGTTCTATGACGCGGTGAACGACGCCCCCATCGTGATGAACTTCCACTCGACGAGCGAGATGGTGCGAAGCTTTCGCACGCTCATCCGCATCGAGCAGCTGCTGCGGCGCCGGTGATTATGCGCCCGGGGCCTCGTGCCGACTGGGCGGGGCATCCGTTCCCGATGGTCAGTCCAGGGACTGGCTTCGCCAGAGTCTCGCGCAGGAGCCGAACTCCTGCGCCGTGGTCGAGAAGCGCAACGCCCGGGTTGTGAGCTCGCTGGCTCGCAGAGGCTCGTTGGTCTCCGAGTCGTCAGCGATACTCGTGCAACCGACCGAGATCACTCGGCAGAACGCCGCCGCGCGGTCAAGCGCCACGGCGAAGTCACCGGTGAAAATTCCGCGCAGAATCTGGTCGGCCAGCGCCCTGATCTCGTCGGGGCCAGTCGGGATCGCTGCGCCGGCGATGACCGGATCGATCGCCACGGTGACCTCGGTTCCGCGCTGGTAGAGAAACGCCGTGCCCACGGGATCCTGGCGGATGAGCAGCCGCACCAGGTAGATCCGCCAGAGCGCCCCCGGAAGGCTGCGCGGCGCCGCCCGCGACCACAGTTCGGCCACCGCATCGACGCCGTTCTCGTCGGTGTAGGCCACGAGCCGCTCGACGATGTCGGGGTCAGGGTCGCTGCGCACTCGGGCCAGAAGCGCGTGCGCAGTCTCGTGCGCCACCCGGCTGATCGCCGCCGGGTCCTCGCCACCCTGGAAAGACTCAAATTTGCTGCCGGAGAACTGGGTCGGCTTGTGAAAATTCTCGGCCATCGCATCCTCCTGGGTTCGTCTCTGGTGTACGTCGTGGGCACATCCGTCACGTGCGCCGGGACCCTCTCCAACGGTACCTAGAAAAACAGATCCGGAATCCCCTGTACATTATTAACCGCGGGCCTCTAGCTCAGTTGGTAGAGCAAAGGACTTTTAATCCTTGGGTCGTCGGTTCGAGCCCGACGGGGCCCACTCTCAGAATCATGGTCGGTGGTGGCCCGGGCCGTGATTGGCATCACGCCCCGGGCCCGGCCTGCGGCGTTGCCCACGCGTCCCGCAGGCACGGGCCTGCTCACGGGCCACGCTCGGAATCGATAGCGGACTCCCGGCGAGAACCCAGCCATGATTCGGGCGGCGTTCGGGAAGCTCGTCCATACTTCACTGACATGTGGCCGGTATTCCCGATGCCGGCGACAGAAGACGGAGGTCGCAGTGGGCAAAGTGAATGAAGAAGTTGAAATCGAGTCCGGGATCATCACCCGGTACCGGCGTCACCCGAACGGGCGCGGGCTGGTGTCCCCCGGCGCACGCGTGCACCCCGGAGCGTTCGTGTCCCGAACCGCCTACGTCGAAAGTGGAGCGAGGGTCGGGGCGGATGCCTGGATCGGCCCGGGAAGCTGGATCGACCAGGGCGCGGTCGTCGACTCAGGCGTGTTCATCGGCCAGAACGTGCACGTCGGCGCGGAGGCGGTGGTCGGCAGCGCCGCCCGACTCGGCAGTTACGTGCGGATCGGCCGCGCTGCGCGAATCAACCCCGGAGCGGTCGTCGAACGCGACCTGCGGGTTGCGGACAACGCCGTGATCGGCGCAGTACCCCGCGCCGCTTAGTCGCGCTGCCGTTACTCGGCGGTGAAGGGGATCGCGAGTTCTCGCTGCGCCATCAACGCCAACTCGCGCAGCAGCACGATGTCGATGGTTTCCGCTGCCCTCGGCTCGGAATCGAAGACGCAGAGAGCGCCGATGAACTCCCCCGACGGCGACTCGATCGGGAATCCGGCGTAGAACCTGATCTTCGGCCCGTCAACCACGAGCGGGTTGTTGAGGAAGCGGCCATCGAGGAGGGTGTCCGGGATCACCATCGCCGAGGTGCCCTGGATCGTGACCGCAGAGATCGAACTGGACCGCGGCGACTCGGCATCTGCAACGCCGATGCGGGCCTTGTGCCACTGACGATCCCTGTCGATCACCGTGAGCGCCGCGGACTGGGTGCCGAACAGGGTACGCGCCAGCGCCGCGATGCGGTCGAAGCGCTCCTCGGCTGGGGTGTCGACGATCTCGAGCTGGTCAACCGCGAGCTGGCGCCGCGCCTCCCGCACCTTCGCCTGATCGTCGGAGGGAACCGGTTCGGCGTCAGAGGTCGCGACCGGGTCGGCGTTGAGGAGCGGAGCCATCCGGGACGCCAGGACGTCGGCCCAGTAGGCATACGACTCTGTGGACCGATACCGGCCCGGCGGTGGCGTCGGCGCCGCACGCGACGGCACGAACACAACCGTGTCGCCGCTCGCGGCGACAAGCCGCGCCGTCACCCGGTTCAGGCGCCGGGCATGGCTGTCCGCCACGTTTCCGAGCCTGGAATCGAACACCGGGATCGACCGGATGGGCTGGATTCCCGCCACGATGATGCAGGTACTTCCGGGCGGTGACGCGGAAAGGAATCGGAGCAGATTTGCCAGATCCCGTCGCCACGCGCGGGCGGACACCAGGTTCACGGCCTCGTTCACGCCCAGGAGCAGCACGATCGCGTTGAAACGGGAGAGCCTCACCTCGGTCAGCTCGAGGAGGGCCGTAGCGACGCTCATCCGTGGGTTCGCGATCAGGTCGACGTCAACCCCGCGGCCGGTCTGCACGGACAGCGCCCGCGCGAGCGAGCCCGGCAGCGCCAGGTCGTGGCTCACCACCCCGCGGCCGACGGCCAGCCCCGACCCAAGGAGGAGGATGCGGTCGGAATCGACGCCCGCGGAATGGGCCTGCGGAGCATCCGTGGGCAGGGGAATCGCACCGAAACCGCGCTCGGACGCGGCGGCCCAGGTGCGCACGGCGGGAGCCAGTGCCCAACGAATGAGTTCCCGCACTGACGCCCCTTTGTTGCTCAGACACCAGGGTGTATCGAAGACCAGATCACCAGTATCCCCCATCCGGGGTGCGGACCGCCTCTCCCCCATCCGGGGCTGCATTCGATGGCGGCTCCTCAGACGAGCGAGACGACCGCCTGCGCGGCCGCGAAAATGAGGAGTCCGGCCAGAGCTCCGACGACGGTGCCGTTGATGCGGATGAACTGGAGATCCTTGCCGACCTGCAGTTCGATTTTCTCTGACGTCTCCGCAGCATCCCACCGCGAGACGGTTTCGGTGATCACCGCGGCGATCTCGTGCCGATAGCGCCGCACGACATAGCTCGCACTGTCGGCCAGCCAGCGGTCGATGCGTGTGCCCAGGGCCGGGTCGCTGGTCAGCCGCCCACCGATTTCCATCACGGTCGAATGGATGCCGGTGCGCAGCCCGCTCGCAGGGTCGTCCAGCGCCGCCACGAGGGAGACCTTCACCGCCTCCCAGGTCTCGCTCGCGAACTCGCGCAGTCGGGCACTGTCGAGCAGTTCGAGCTTGAGTGCCTCCACCCGTGCGATCATCGCCGGCTCGTGCTGCAGGTCGTCGGCCAACTCGACGAGATAGCGGTCGATGGCCTGCCGGAGCGGATGTGCGGCATCCGCCCGCACGGTGGCCATGAAAGCAAGCACCTCCCGGTGCGCCTTGTCGTCGACCAGCTTGTCGACGAAGCCGGGCAGCCAGCTCGGCAGGCGCTGGGACACGGCCCGCCCGAAGGCCTCCGGATGCGCGAGCAGCCAACCCTCGGCCCGTTCCAGCAGCAGATCGACCGCGGCATGCTGCTGCCCGGACTCGACCAGCCGTGCTCCCACCCGCCCGATCGGAGGGCCCCACTCCGGCTTCAGCAGGTTCTCGCGTGCGACGGTCTCGATCAGTTCCTTGATCGCGTCATCGCTGAGCAGGTTGAGCAGCCCGGCGCCGGCCACCGCGACCTCGTCGGTCAGTCGGCGGGCGTTCTCCTCCTGGGCGAGCCACGCCCCGAGCCGCCGGGACACACCCAGCGACTCGAGCTTGCCTCGAACGACCGCCTCGGAGAGGAAGTTCGTCTCGACGAACTCGCCCAGGCTTGCCCCGATCTCATCCTTGCGGCTGGCGATGATGTTCGTGTGCGGGATGCGCAGCCCCAGCGGGTAGCGGAACAGTGCCGTCACGGCGAACCAGTCGGCGATGGCGCCGACCATGCCGCCCTCGGCCGCGGCGCGCACATACTGCAGCCACGGGTAGGTCTCCTGCAGCGCGAACGAGGTTGCGAACACCACCGCCATCAGAAGGAGCAGGCCGATGGCGAGCCGCTTCATCCGGATCAGGGCCGTCAGTCGCACGGCGTCCTGCGGGCTCAGCGGCGGCCGCGCTCCTGAACCGCGCGGGACGGTATCGGTCTGGTTCTGCCTCGAGTTCTCGGCCATGCTCCCAGACTGCCGGATCGGCGGCAGAGAAGGAAACCCGAAAGCGGGTTGCCCGGTTGCTCCCGTGGCTTCCCGTTCAGAGGTTTCGCGGTCAGAGGCCGAAACCGTCGTGGCGGATGCCCCAGCGCACCGTCCAGGACTCCCCCGGCTCGACCCAACGCAGCCCCACTCCCGAATTGAAGGCATTCGCGGGGGCGGTCATTGGCTCGATCGCCACCGCCATCCCGAGGAGCGGGCCCTCCGGACCTTCGAAGGGGAAGTTGCGCGGCGTGAAAACCTGCACGTTACGGATGCTCCGGTCACCCCAGATCGTGACGCTGCGGCCGTCGGGCGCGGTCAGCGAGGCGACACCGGTGCCGGGTTCCTCTCCGGTCAGGTCAGGTTGAACGTCAAGGGTTTCTGGTCCTACCCCGCCGAAGCCGTCGTCGAGATCGATGTCTCCCACCCGGCGCCCTGCGCGCAGGTCGAATCGGGTGTCTTCGACGGTGGACTCCCCGACGGGATTCTGTCGCTCGTCGACGTCGATATGGGTGCGGGCCGCGATCGTGAGCACGAGGTCCTCGGTGGGGACGCCGCCGATCTTCGGGTACGGATGCGCACCGAGAGCGACGGGGGCCGTGTGCCGGCCCACGTTGCGCACCACGTGGGTGACTTCCAGACCCTCGTCCGTGAGCGCGTACCGCACGGTCGTATCGAGCAGAAATGGGTAGCCAGCCTGCGGGAACACCGTGGCAGCCAGGGTCACCGAGCTCGGGTTACGGTCGAGCATGCGGTAGGGGGAATACCGCAGGAGACCATGGATGGCGTTGGACAGTTCCGGCTCGGTGAGCGCCAGCCGCTGCACGACGCCCTCGTGCTGCCAGAGCCCGTCCCGGATGCGATTGGGCCACGGCATCAGGACGATGCCGGCACCCCACGGCGGGATGACTTCGGCCGCGAACGGTTCGACCAGGTCTATGCCGTCCACGGAATACAGCCGGAGGCCGGCGGCCACCTCGGTGACGATTGCCAGGGCCGGTCCGCCCGGAGTGGCCGCCCTCAAGTCATACTGGAAACCCGTTGCAGCGCGCATGGTGTCAACCTACTCCGGCTGCAGAACGGACAGGCCGGCATCGCGAAGGGGCGCCAGCATGACCTCGTCGGCCGTGGCATCCGTGACCAGAGTGTCGAACGCCCGCAGTGGGCCGACCTGCCCGAGGTGCACCTGACCGAGCTTGGAGGCGTCGGCAACAACGACCGCCCGAGTCGCGGCAGCGAGCATGAGCGTCTTTATCCCCGCCTCGGGAAGGTTGATGTTCGTGACGCCGTGGCCGAGGTCAACGCCGTTGCAGCCGATGAACGCCAGGTCGGCGTGCACCTGGCGGAGCACGACCTGGGCCAGCGGCTCGACCAGGGAATGTTGCAGCGGGCGGAGCGACCCGCCCGTGACGATCACGGTGAACCGCGGGATGGCCGACTCGAGGGCAAGGGCGATGCTCAGTCCGTTCGTGATGATGACGACGTCGGTCAGCTCGGTTCGGGCCAGCAGGGCGTGGGCGACAGCGAGGGTGGTTGTGCCGACGTCGAGGATGATGCTCTGCCCGCTTGTGACGAGGGATGCGGCGAGCGCACCAATCTGCTGCTTGGGCAGCACGGATGACGCGAGCGCTTCCTCGAAGGAGAACTCACGCAGTGGGCGGCCGCTGGCAGGCGCGGCCGGAACCGCCCCACCATGCACGCGCTGCAGTGTTCCGGCGGACTCGAGCAGGTCGAGATCGGCCCGGGCCGTGACGCCGGACACCCCGAATGCCTCGCGCAACTCGCTCACCCGCACGAAGCCGCGCTCCCCGACGAGGCGCTGGATCTGTTCCCGCCGCTGGTGGGCCGGGAGTGTGTCGCGTTCGCTGGACGCGTCGGCTGCGTCGATCGGATCGTCGCCGTCTGTCGGTTCGGGGGAAGCCATCCCTAATCTTCACTTAGTTTGCTTTCATTTTCAAGCCGAAAGCTCTGGTTTCAGATAAGCAAATCCGTTATCGTGGTGTTTGCCATGAATACACCAAACTTCGTTGCCGACACCGGCATCATCCGTCACCGCCATACCCTCGCCGATGGTCGAGATCTCATTTACTTCGATGACCCGCAGACCACCCTGGCACCGGAACGCGCGGCAGACCTGCGCGAACTCGATCCGCGCCCCGCCACCGCCCGGATGCGCCAGGATCCCCTCAGTGGCGAGTGGGTCTCGATCGCCGCCGCCCGCCAGAACCGCGTCTTCCTGCCGCCCGCGCACCTGGACCCGCTCGCGCCGTCAACGCCGGGGAACCCGTCTGAGGTACCCAGCAACTACGACGTGGCCGTGTTCGAGAACAAGTCGCCCTCGTTCGGACCGCTGCTCACCGACGCCGACGCCCCGGCCGGGCTCGACGATCTGAACACCATCGGCCTGAACCGCATCCGCACCTCGGTCGGTCGCTGCGAGGTTGTCTGCTTCAGCCCGGAAAGTGAGGGTTCCTTCGCGAGCCTGTCGGTCGTGCGCGCCCGTACCGTGATCGAGGCCTGGGCCGAGCGCACGCACGCTCTCTCGCAGCTGCCCGGCGTCGAACAGGTCTTCCCGTTCGAGAACCGCGGCGAGGCCATCGGCGTCACTCTGCACCACCCGCACGGCCAGATCTATTCCTACCCCTACGTGACACCGCGCACGCAACGCGTGATCGCCTCCCTGGACCAGTACGGGCCGAACCTGTTCGCCGACATCCTCGCCAGCGAGCAGTCCGGTGGCCGCGTCATCCTCACCGGTGAGCATTGGACGGCGTTCGTTCCCTTCGCTGCCCGCTGGCCCATCGAGGTGCACATGTTGCCGCACCGCCACGTGCCGGACTTTGCGGCGACCAGCCTCGCCGAACGCGACGAACTCTCCGTGCTCTACCGACGTCTGCTGCGCGGCATCGACGCCCTCTACGACACCCCCACGCCGTACATCGCGGCCTGGCACCAGGCTCCGGTCTCGGTGCGCCGTGATGAGATCAGGCTGATGCTGCAGGTGACCAGCCCACGCCGGGCCGCGGACAAACTCAAGTTCCTGGCTGGGTCGGAGGCTGCCATGGGTGCCTGGATCGGAGATGTCACGCCCGAGCAGGCGGCAGAGCACATTCGCCGCGCGGTCGAACGCTCCGCCGCGGCGGACGCGGCCGCAGCCCCCGTTCTTCCACTCAGCACCACGCTCGAAGGGCAGACCCACGCATGAACACTCTCATCCAGTCCGTGACGGATGGCTTCCGGGGCCGGTTCGACCAGTCCCCGGCCGGACTCTGGTCGGCCCCGGGCCGCGTCAACCTGATCGGTGAGCACACCGATTACAACGACGGGTTCGTGTTTCCGTTCGCGATCAACCGCCGCACCGTCGTCGCGTTGGGACTGCGCCCCGACCACCTGCTGCGGGTGGCGAGCTCGTTCGCCGCGGAGACCGTCGAGCTGTCCCTGGCCGATCTGACCCCGGAGAACCTTGCGGGCTGGTCGGCATACCCGCTCGGCGTGGCCTGGGCCCTGGGCCAGTTCGGCGCCAACCTGGCCGTCGTTCCCGGCTTCGACGTGTTCATCGACTCGGATGTGCCGATTGGGGCGGGGCTGTCGTCGTCCGCCGCGATCGAGAGCGCGGTCGCCGTTGCCCTGAACGACCTCTGGCAGCTGGGACTCGACCGACGCGCGCTCGCCCGAGTCGGCCAGCTGGCCGAGAACCGGGCCGTCGGCGCACCCACCGGCATCATGGACCAATCCGCGTCGCTGCTGGGCGAGGCCGACGCCGCCGTGTTCCTGGACTGCCGCAGCCTCGACGCCGAGGTGATCCCCCTCGGCTTCGATGCGGCTGGCCTCGAACTGCTGATCATCGACACCAGGGTGAGCCACGCCCACTCGACCGGCGGGTATGCCTCACGCCGGGCATCCTGTGAGCTGGGTGCACGCCTTCTGGGCGTCGCGTCCCTGCGAGACCTCACCGTGGGCGACCTGGGCCGGGCAGCCGACGTGCTCGACGACGAGACGTTCCGCCGGGTGCGGCACGTGGTCACCGAGAACCAGCGCGTGCAGGACACCGTGCGCACCCTGCGTGAACAGGGGCCAACTGCGATCGGGGCTCTCCTGGACGCCTCGCACCTGTCGATGCGGGACGACTTCGAGATTTCGGTACCCGAGCTCGACCTTGCCGTGGAGACCGCGCGCAGCACCGGGGCCATCGGCTCCCGGATGACCGGCGGCGGCTTCGGGGGCGCCGCCATCGCCCTCACCCCGCGCGCCCTGATCCCGGCGGTCACCGCGGCGGTCACGGCCGCGTTCGCGGCTCGGGGCTTCGCGGTCCCGGACCTGTTCGTGGTGCGCGCGGCAGATGGGGCGGCACGGGAGCAATAACGCCCACACCGAAGGTAGGTTCGGGGCAAATGCGTTCAGGGCGCGACCGCGGTCGGCTCGCCGCCGGTGATCCGCACGAGCTCGTCGAAGGTGGTCGGAAACACGGTGTGCGCGTGGCCCGCGGCAGCCCAGACGACCGGGAAGTCGGCGAGGGCGACGTCTACCAGGGTGCGCAGGGGTGACGGATGTCCCAGCGGCGCCACCCCACCGATCACCTGACCGGTGGCCTGCTTGACGACATCCTTCGAGGCCCGCGCGATCGTGCCGCCCAGCCTGTCCCCCAGCCACGCCGCATCGACCCGGTGCGCCCCGGAGGTGAGCACGAGCAGCGGCGCGCCGTCGAGGGTGAAGACGAGCGAATTCGCGATGGCACCGACCTCGATGCCGAGCGCCGCCGCGGCCGCCGCCGCGGTGGTGGCCGCATCGTCGAACCAGCGGATCTCGGGGTCCAGGCCGTGCGTGCGCAGCGCATCCCGAACCCGTTCGACGGAGGAATGCGCGGTATTCACCATGGTGGAAGCCTACGATGGTCACCCCCCAACCCGCGTGATGAGTTTCCCGAAACGCCCGACGAAGCGGCGGAACTCACGCTTCCGTGGCAGGTGGGCGAATGCGGGGACAGGGTGGGACTGCGCGCGCGGGGCGCCCGATAGGCTGACGCGTATGACTGCCGACAGCGCCGCCCGCATCATCACCTTGCCCGACCGACCGGGACCGGTCGTCGCCGAGAGCGCCTACGTCGCCCCCGGCGCCGTGCTCGTCGGAAACGTCACCCTGGCCGAGAATGCCAGCATCTGGTACAACGCCGTGCTGCGCGCTGAAGCGGAGCCCATCCGCATCGGCCCCGGCTCCAACCTGCAGGACAACGTGTCCTGCCACGTAGACCACGGATTTCCGCTGATCGTCGGCCGGAACGTATCCGTCGGCCATGGCGCTGTTCTGCATGGCTGCACGATCGAGGACGGTTCGCTGATCGGCATGATGGCGACCGTGCTCAACGGCGCCGTCGTCGGGTCCGGCTCGCTCGTCGCCGCTGGGGCTGTGGTGCTCGAGGGCACCATTGTGCCGCCGCATTCGCTGGTCGCCGGTGTTCCCGCGAAGGTTCGGCGTGCATTGACGGATGACGAGGTGGCCGGGCTCGGTCACAACGCCGAGGAATACCTCCGCCACTCCGCGCTGCACGCCTCGGTGACGGAGCGGCCGTAGGACTGAGCGCGCCGCAGCTAGCCCGGGTGCACGCGCCCCGCGATCCTGGTCACGGGCGCGTGGGACAGATGCCGGCTACCGACTACCGGCCCAGGCTGAGTTCCGCCGCCTTCACCACGTTGCAGAGCAGCATGGCCCGGGTCATCGGGCCGACACCGCGCGGGTTCGGGGAGAGGTAGCCGGCGACGTTCGCGACATCCGGGTGCACGTCTCCGGTCAGGGTTCCCTTGCCGGTGATCGGGTCGGTCACCCGGGTGATGCCCACGTCGAGCACGGCGGCGCCGGGCTTGACCCAGTCGGCCTGGATCAGGTGCGGCACGCCGACGGCCGCAACGACGATGTCGGCGCGGCGCACTTCGCCGGCCAAATCGACCGTGCGGGAGTGGGTCAGGGTGACGGTGGCGTCCAAGCCCTTGCGGGTGAACAGCAGCCCGAGCGGGCGTCCGACGGTCAGGCCGCGCCCGACGACGACCACACGCTGGCCGACGATCGGCACGTCGTAGCGCCGCAACAGCTCAACGATGCCGGCCGGGGTGCACGGAAGCGGCGAGTCCAGCTCGCCCTCGATGCCGAGTACCAGCCGGCCGAGGTTCGTGGGGTGCAGGCCATCGGCATCCTTGGACGGGTCGATCAGTTCAAGCATGGCGTTGTCGTTGTGGCCGACCGGTAGCGGCAGCTGGATGATGTACCCGGTGACCTCGCGGGCGGAGTTGAGGTCGGCGATGGCGGCACGCACATCGGCGCTGGTCGCCGAGGCAGGCAGGTCGACGCGGATCGATTCGATACCAACCTCGGCGCAGTCGCGGTGCTTACCCGCGACGTAGGAGCGCGATCCCGGGTCGTCTCCGACCAGGAGTGTGCCGAGCCCTGGCACAATACCGTGCGCGCGCAGCTCCGCGATCCGGTCGATGAGCTCGGTTTTGACCGCGGAGGCAGTCTTGACTCCGTCGAGGGTGATTGCCGTCATTGTGGATCCATTCACTCGTTGCGGGTCATGCGCGGCGCGCCGCCCGAGGGCACGAACCACACACCTGTCACCACTCCCGTTCCGGTCGAGAGTGCCGCTGGCGCGGGGCGCTCTCGACCGGAACAGGGCAGGTCGGGAGGCTGCTACTGCTGCAGGCCGGGGTACAGCGGGAAGGCCTCGGTGAGCACCTTGACGCGGGCGCGGAGACCCTCGATGTCGGCGTCGGGCTTGAGGGCCTCGGCGATGACGTCGGCGACGACCGTGAACTCTTCGTCGCCGAAGCCACGGGTGGCCAGGGCGGGCGTGCCGATACGCAGTCCGCTGGTGACCATCGGCGGGCGCGGGTCGAACGGAACCGAGTTGCGGTTGACCGTGATGCCGACCGCGTGCAGGGCGTCCTCGGCCTGCTGACCGTTGATGGGCGAGTTGCGGAGGTCCGCGAGAACGAGGTGAACGTCGGTGCCGCCGGTGAGCACGTCCACGCCGCCGGCACGCGAGTCATCCGCCATCAGACGGTCGGCCAGGATGCTCGCACCGCGCAGGGTGCGCTCCTGACGTTCCGTGAACTCGGGCTCGGCCGCGAGCTTGAACGCGGTCGCCTTGGCGGCGATCACGTGCATCAGTGGGCCACCCTGCTGGCCGGGGAACACATTGGAGTTGAGCTTCTTCGCCAGCGCCATGTCGCGCGAGAGGATCAGCCCGGAGCGGGGACCGGCGAGGGTCTTGTGCACGGTGGTGGACACAACATCCGCGTAGGGAACCGGGGACGGGTGCAGGCCAGCGGCGACGAGGCCGGCGAAGTGGGCCATGTCGACCCACAGCATGGCGCCGACCTCGTCGGCGATGCTGCGGAAGGCCTCGAAGTCGAGGTGACGCGGGTACGCCGACCAGCCGGCGATGATGACCTTGGGCCGGGTCTCGAGGGCCTTTTCGCGCACGACATCCATATCGACCAGGAAGGTGGTCGGGTCGACGCCGTAGGCGACGGGGTTGTAGAGCTTGCCGGAGAAGTTGAGCTTCATGCCGTGGGTGAGGTGGCCGCCGTGGGCCAGTTCCAGACCGAGGATCGTGTCGCCGGGCGTGGCAATGGCCGAGAGCACGGCGGCGTTCGCGGTGGCGCCGGAGTGGGGCTGCACATTGGCGTATGCGGCGCCGAAGAGGGTCTTGGCCCGGTCGATGGCGAGCTGTTCGGCGACGTCCACGTATTCGCAGCCGCCGTAGTAGCGGCGACCCGGGTAGCCCTCGGCGTATTTGTTCGTGAGAACCGAGCCCTGCGACTGCAGCACGGCACGCGGCACGAAGTTCTCGCTGGCGATCATTTCGAGGTAGTCGCGCTGGCGTCCGAGCTCCTGCTCGAGCACGGCGGCGATCTCGGGGTCGACGACCTCGAGGGGTTCGTTGAACGTGGAGCGCAGAACGGTGGATGGCGCGGATTCGGGCACGGGGTCTCCTCAGACTTCTTGATTAACGACGTGATGATCAATCGTCGTGGCCCAGGCGTGCGGTCACTAACCGTGTCAGTCGCTTCCCGATGGTGACCCATCTTTCGTTCTACGCCAGTCGCGACAGATTTGATCTTATCAGTCGGGCCGTGTGCCGAGCTCATCGATTATGAGCACGTCGACGCGGATGTGGTGGGAGTCATAGGCGGCCCGGGCTACGAGGTGCGCCACCACGGGCGCGGTCAGCGCCTGAAACACCACGATCGCGAGGACGAGGGTGATCGTGCCGATAGTGGGGTTGTTCAGGGCGACGTCAGCCGTGATCGCCATCAGCCCGAAAATCTGCGGCTTCGTTGCCGCGTGCAGCCGCGACAACACATCGGGGAAACGGATGATGCCGACCCCGGCCGCGAGGCACATCACGGCACCGGAGAGCACCAGAACCGCCGAGATCACGTCACGCAGTTCGGGGCTCATTCGGTGTCCCGCACGGGCAGGAAACGCGCGGCACTCAGTGAACCGAGCACGGCGAAGAGGGCGAGAACAAGAAGCACCGGCAGAGTGTCGGTGTGATCGTTGAACGCCATCTCAGCACCGAGTGCGCAGATCACGGTGGCGACCAGGACATCCGAGGCGATGACCCGGTCCAGAACGGTTGGGCCGCGCACGATTCGATAGAGGGCGCACAGGGCGGCGGCCCCGAACAGCACCCCGGCAATGACGGCAACGATTTGCATCAGGCGGTTCCTCCCCGCTTCCCTTTCTCGTGCGCATGCTGGTCGCGTGCGCTCTGGTCTTTCTCAGTCCGGTCTTCGCCGCTGACCCGGCGGAGTCGTTCCACGTCTTCCCTGGACCCGAGGGCCATCACGATCCGGCGTTCCTCGGCCCGGACGTCGTTCCGGAACCGCTCCACCTGCTCCGGTTGCGCCACGTTGAGTACGTGCAGGTACAGCGTGGACCGCACCCGGTCCACATCGACCACGAGCGCCCCGGGAACGATGGATGTCGAGACCCCGGTCAGAGTCAGGATGAAGTCGCTGCGGGTGCGCAGGTGCACGGCGACGATGGCGTTGCTCGGCGTGTAGCGCGGTGCGAGCGCGAGGACGGCCACTTGCAGGGAGCCCCGCACAATGTCGAACAGAAGCCGGGTCAGGTAGAGCAGGGTGAACCACGGGTTCAGGCGCAGGCCCAGCTCCACCGCCGGCAGGTAGAAGCCAACGGAGATGATGGCGGCCAGCACTGTGCCGGTGAGTAGGTTGAGCCAGGAGAACGACCCCCAGAGCAGCATCCACAACAGCACGAGTCCCAGGAACAGGGGAACCTGGTTCGCGAAGACGACGACGCGCTGCTTCTGGGCACTCATGGCATGCCGTTCGGGAAGACAGCGTCGATGTAGGTGGCGGGGTTCTCGATGTTGGCGGCGGCCCGGGCCGTCAAGGCGAACACGGGCCCGGCAAACACGGTGAGCGATACGGTCAGCAGCAGCAGTGCGGTCGTCGCACCGGTCATCAGCGGCGATATGGTGCGCGTCTTGACCGCGCCCTGGTCGTCCGGGTCTTCCAGGAGAGCGTCCAGCATGGGCGACTCATAGTCGTCGACCTCGTCCGTCCCGCGCCAGAACGCGATGTTCCAGACGCGGGCCAGGGCGTAGAGCGTGAGCAGCGAGGTGGCGGCGCCGGCGGCCATCAGAATGTAGGTCACCGGTTCCGCGATTTCCGCGCCGGCCTGAAACAGGGCGATCTTGCCGAGGAAACCCGAAAACGGCGGGATTCCCCCGAGGTTGAGCGCCCCCACGAAGAACAGGAAGGCCACGAACGGCGCCGCCTTCAGCAGCCCGCCCAGCCGGGCCAGCGACGTGGTGCCGCCCACCCGCTCGATCAGCCCGGCGCAGAGAAAGAGGGTCGTTTGCACCGTGATGTGGTGCACGACGTAGAAGATGGTGGCCGCGATCGCAAGGGGCGTGCCCATCGCAATGCCAAAGATCATGTAACCGATGTGGCTGACCAGCGTGAACGACAACAGTCGCTTGATATCCTCCTGCGCAAGCGCACCCAGGATGCCCACGATCATGGTCAGGAACGCCACCACCATCAGCGGGACCGACAGCGGACTCTCCGGGAAGAGCAGGGTCTGGGTGCGGATGATCGCGTAGATGCCGACCTTAGTGAGCAGCCCCGCGAACACCGCCGTGACCGGGGCCGGAGCCGTGGGATAAGAATCGGGCAACCAGAACGACAGCGGGAAGACCGCGGCCTTCACGCAGAACGCCAACAGGAGCAGAAGGTTGAGGATCAACTGCACATCGGGTGGGAGGTCCGCCACCCGGTCGGCGATCAGCGCCATGGTCACGGTGCCCGTAGCCCCGTAGATCAGGGCGATCGCGCTCAGAAAGAGGACGGATGAGATGAGACTCACCACGATGTAGGTGACGGCGACCCGGATGCGCGCACCCGTTCCACCGAGCGTCAGCAGAACATAACTCGCCGAGAGCAGCATCTCGAAACCGACGTAGAGGTTGAACAGGTCCCCCGCGATGAACGCGTTGAACAGACCGGCCGCGAGAACGAGGTAGGTAGGGTGAAAGATCGAGACCGGGGTCTCCCGGTCGCCGTCCACGATGCCCTGGCCCACGGCGAACAGGAGCACACCGAGCAGCATCAGCGCCGAGACCAGAAGCATGATCGCCGAGAGCCGGTCGACGACGAGAACGATGCCCCACGGGGCATCCCAGCCGCCTACGTGCACGACGGCAGGGCCATTCTGGTCGACCTGCACCAGGAGCACTGCGCCGATGACCGCCACCAGGGTCAGGGCGAGCACACTGACGACAATCTGCTGAGGGCGGCGGCGACCGAGGGCGAGGGTCAGGGCGCTTCCCAGCAGCGGGATCGCGACGACCAGAGGAACGAGGATATTCACAGGGTCATCCCCGTGCCTGGGGCGCTGGCAGGGTTGACGCGCTCACCCACGTTTTCGCGTTCACGTTCGCGCTCGCTCGCGTCGAGGTCTTCTTGGCTGGCCGCGTCGTCGTCTGAGACCGAGCGGAAGGGTGCTGCTGTGCTTTCCGCTGTCTCCTGCGCATGCTCATCCGTTACCGTGTCACCCTCGTCACCCAAGCGCGCCAGCCACCAGGAACGATAGATCAGGGCGAGCAGGAGCGCTGAGATGCCAAAGTTGATCACGATGGCGGTAAGCATGAGCACTTGGGGAACCGGGTCGGCCATGGCGACGTCGGCGGCCGTGCCCGTAACGATGGGTGAGCTGCCGGGTCGACCACTCATGATGAAGAGCAGCAGGTTGGTGGCGTTGCCCACCAGAAGGAACCCGATCAGAATGCGGGTGAGGCTGCGCTCAAGCATCACGTAAACCCCGGCGGCGTACATGACCGCCATCACGATCACGAGGGTGAGGGACGCACTCATGCCGATGCCTCCACGCTCTGCTGCGTCTGCGGGCGAGGCTCGATCTCGCCGGCCTCCTGCTGTCGGTCGACCTCGCTGCCGAGGCTGCGCAGGATGTCCAGCACCAGCCCGACGACGACCAGGTACACACCGATGTCGAATATGGTCGAGGTGCCGAAAGAGAGGGAACCGAGCACGGGCACCGAGGTTTCGAAATAGGCGGATTCCAGCGGGATGCCGCTGAAGAAGAGTGAGACCACGGCCATCCCAACCGCCAACACGATACCGAGCCCGAGGATTTTTCCTGGATCGATGGACACCGCCTCGCCCAGTTCGAAGCGGCCTCCGGCGAGGTAACGGGAGACGAGTGCGAGCCCGGCGAGGAGCCCGCCGGCAAAGCCGCCGCCGGGCGTGTTGTGGCCGGCGATGAGCAGGTAGACGGAGACGATCATGGCGGGGTGGAAAAGCAGCCGCACGATCACCTCCAGCATGATCGAACGGTCCTTCTCGGCTACCGTGCTCCCGGCCAAGAGCCACGACTGGCGGGTGACCGCATGTCCCTCGGCGGAGGCGGCAGGGTCAGTGAGAACCTTGCGCCGGTGCGGCAGGGACCGACGCTTGCTGGACTCGCGGAGCCGAGGAAGGGCCGCATTGCGGCCCGAGACGAACAGGAGGCTGGCGACGCCGGTCGCGACGACGATCAGTACGGAGAGCTCACCCATGGTGTCCCAGGCACGGATGTCCACGAGCATCACGTTCACGATGTTGCGTCCGTGTCCCTCCTCGACCGCGAGCCGCGGCAGCTCCGCAGCGATGCCAGGTGCCTGCCGTGCGCCGAGCGCGATCACGCCGATGGTGCCCATCACGGCGCCCACGAGCACGCCGATGACGGCGCGCCGCCGCCGGTGCATGGGCCGGTTGTGCTGCGCGATCTTGGGTGGCAGCCGGCGCAGCACCAGTATGAAGACAACGATGGTGATGGTTTCCACGAGGGCCTGGGTGAGGGCCAGGTCAGGGGCGCCGTGGAACGCGAAGATCGCGACGAGACCGTAGCCGGTGATGCCGGCCAGCAGCACCGCCGTGATGCGCTCACCGACGCGAGCGGCCATCACCGCCGCGATGCCCATGGTGAGGGCGATCACCACCTGGCCGGGGTAGTCCCAGAGTACGACCGCGTCGGGCCAGCTCCGGTTGACGAAGGCCGCGAAGCCGAGCGCCAGCACGAAGACCACGAGAATGGTGGAAAGATACTGCGGCAGCCCGCCGACCTGGGCAAAATGGGTGATCCGCGCCGCGGCTCGATCGATGCCGCGCACGGTGTAGCCGTAGCCCTGGCCCGCGTCGACGTAGGACGGCACGATGCCCTGAAGCCGGGCCACGCCACGCCGCTTCCAGAACAGCGCCGCACCGACGAGAAGGATGACGGTGCTGAGGTACAGCGCCGGTTCGAAGCCGTGCCAGAGCGCGAGGTAATAGTCGCCGCTGCCGGGCACAGTGTCGGCGTAGGAGGCCAGCAGCGGGTCGAGCACAAAGACAAGGGGCCCGAGCAGGAGCGTGGCGACGGCCAGCAGGCCCGGTGCCAGCTGGAAGTCCCAGCGCTCATGGTGCAGCGCGGTGTCCGCGAGCGCCACCCGGGTGCCGAACGCACCCCAGAAGAATCGGGCGCTGTAGGCGACCGTCAGCACCGACCCCACCGCGGTGCCGACCAGGGCGACCCAGCCCCATCCGTCGCCGGCCAGGCCTGCCTCCAGAAACGCCGTGAACACGGCCTCCTTGGCGACGAAGCCGAGCAGCGGCGGAATGCCAGCCATCGAGGCCACAGAGACCAGAGCGATCACCGCGAGCACCGGCGCGCTGCGTCCCACGCCGGAGAGCTGGCGCCAGTCCCGGGTGCCGGCGCGGTGGTCGATGATGCCCACGGTCAGGAAGAGTGCCGACTTGTAGAGGGCATGGGCGAGCAGCAGGGCCACCCCGGCGAGCGCGGCGTCCCGGGTGCCGAAGCCGACGACGACCATCAGGAACCCGAGTTGGCTGACCGTTCCGTAGGCGAGCACCAGCTTGAGGTCGTACTGGCGCAGCGAACGCCACGCGCCCACCAGCATGGTGCCCACACCGAGGGTGACGAGGACCGGTATCCAGCCGGGCGTGTCGGCGTAGCCGGGTGCGAGGCGCGCCACCAGGTAGATGCCGGCCTTGACCATCGCGGCTGCGTGCAGGTAGGCGCTCACCGGAGTGGGCGCCGCCATCGCGGCCGGCAGCCAGAAGTGGAAAGGCACGAGCGCGGACTTCGACAGCGCACCGACCAGGATGAGCAGCACCGCCCAGGTGGCGGCCGGACCGGTGACCGGATTCGAGACGATGGCCGCCAGCGACGTGGTTCCGGTCTCCATCGCGAGGATCACGACCCCGATGAGCATGACCAGTCCGCCGAAGGTGGTCACCAGCAGCGCCTGCAGGGCAGCACCGCGGCTCGCCCGTTTAAACGTGTAGTGCCCGATCAGGAGGTAGGAGAGCACGCTCGTGATCTCCCAAAAAATGAACATCACGATGATGTCGTCGGCCGTCACCAGACCGTACATCGTGCCCGCAAACGCCAGCAGTGAGGCCGCGAAGCGCCCGAGTGCGGGCTCATCGGCCTCGAAATAGCGGGCGCAGTAGATGAGCACGAGGGCGCCGACCCCGGTCACGACAAGGGCGAGGAGCCAGGCCAAAGTGTCGACCCGGAACGAGAGAGAGATGCCCAGCGCGGGAATCCACGGAACACTCTCGGTGATCGCCCTGCCCGCCGACACGGTGGCGGTCTGGGTGAGCGTGTAGCCGAAGGCGACAGCGGGGAGCAGCGCGATGACGTAGAAGACGCGCAGCGAGAGCAACCGGGTGAGAAGCGGCGTCAGCGCGGAGAGGGCAGCGAAAGAGAGGAGGATCGTCGCCATGCGGCCTCCCGGCTCTCGTGAAGTCAGAGTGTCAGGATGAGTGTACCGGAGGCCCTCGGGTTCGAGCCCCGTCCGGGGGCGGCTAGGGTTGGCGAAAACCGAACTATCGGAAGAGCCCCATGACGCGTTCAAGCCGGGGGCCTCAACTCCCCCATAAACCTGACCACCCCGAGTACCACGGTCGTGGCGTGGAGACGCCGTTCGAGCACATCTCAGACGCCCTCAACGTTCACGAGGATGAGGGCCTGCACAAGGGCCTCAAAGCCCGCCAAGTGCAGATGATCGCCATCGGCGGCGCGATCGGAACCGGCCTGTTCCTGGGCGCCGGAGGGCGCCTCGCCACGGCCGGGCCCTCCCTCGTCTTCGTTTACGCGATCTGCGGTTTCTTCGCGTTCCTGATCCTGCGCGCCCTGGGTGAACTCGTGCTGCACCGCCCGTCGTCGGGCTCGTTCGTGTCTTACGCCCGCGAGTTCTTCGGCGAAAAGACGGCGTTCGTCACCGGCTGGCTGTACTGGCTGAACTGGGTGATGACCGCCATCGTCGACGTGACAGCGGTGGCGCTGTACATGAACTTCTTCACCCAGTACTGGGCACCTTTCGGCGACGTGCCGCAGTGGCTGTACGCTCTCATGGCCCTGGCCGTCGTGCTCTCCCTGAACCTTTTGTCGGTGAGCGTTTTCGGCGAACTGGAGTTCTGGTTCGCCCTGATCAAGGTGATCGCCATCGTGGCCTTCCTTCTGGTCGGCACGTGGATGGTCATCTTCGGCACGCCGATCCCCGGCCAGGAGGCAGGCTTCAGCCTGATCGGGGACAACGGGGGCTGGCTGCCGAACGGGCTGATCGCATCCGTTCTCGTGGTCCAGGGTGTCGTCTTCGCCTACGCCTCGATCGAACTTGTCGGCACGACCGCAGGGGAGACCAAAGACCCGGAGAAGGTGATGCCGAAGGCGATCAACACGGTCATCATCCGCATCGCCGTCTTCTACGTGGGTTCGATCCTGCTGCTCTCCCTGCTGCTGCCCTACACCGCCTACAAGGCCGGGGAGAGCCCGTTCGTGACGTTCTTCGGCACGATCGGCGTCGGCGGGGTCGACGTGATCATGAACCTAGTCGTACTCACGGCCGCCCTGTCCTCCCTCAACGCGGGGCTCTACTCGACCGGGCGCATCCTGCGGTCGATGTCGTTGGCGGGGTCGGCGCCGCGCTTCGCCGGCAAGGTGAGCCGCACAGGCGTGCCGTTCGGCGGCATCCTGCTCACCGGCGCGGTCACCCTGCTGGGGGTGGGACTGAACGCCGTTGTGCCCGACGCCGCGTTCGAGATCGTGCTGAACATGGCCGCCATCGGCATCATCAGCGCCTGGGGCATGATCGTGCTCTGCCAGCTGCGCCTGCACGCCTGGTCGAAACTCGGCATTTTGCAGCGACCGGCGTTCCGGATGTTCGGGGCTCCATACACGGGCTATGCGAGCCTGGCCTTCCTCGTAGCCGTGCTCGCTCTGATGGCTTTGGACTGGCCGGTGGGCACGCTGACGATCGGCTCGCTCGTGATCATCATCCCGATGCTGATCGTGGGCTGGTATGCCTGCCGCGGCCGCATTCTCGAGATCGCCGCCGCCCGCGAAGGGCTCACGGGCCAGGTGCCGATTCTGCCCAACCGCCCGCTGTCGGACGGGCTGCGTGACACCGATCCGAAGGACGCCGGCCCACAAAAGTAGCCGCCACGCCACAGATCAGCCTTTCAGCGTGCCCGGACCTGATGCGGCTAAAATTGACGATTGATCACTGCGAGGCAGATTGTCTCGCGACGTTACGGAGGACCCTATGACCACCGAATCAGTGTGGATGCCACCCAGCGCGCTCGCCCTCCTGACCGAAGAACTCGCCGTATTGGCCAGTCACCCCAGCCCCGACGCGGCCACGGCCGAGCGAATCCGCGAGCTGCGCAAGACCCTCAGCCAGGCCGAGGCCTCGGTCAAACCGGATGACGGCCTGGTCGAGCCGGGCATGAGAATCACCGCGATGCTCTCTGGCGACACCCGCTCGACCGTGTTTCTGCTCGGCGAGCGTGATCTCGTTTCCCTCGACCCTGACGTGGAGGTCGACGTGTACTCCCCCTCGTCGCCGATGGGCCAGGCCATCATGGGCACCCACGTCGGCGACACCGTCGAGTACACGACGCCCTCCGATGCCAGCATTCAAATCGAGATTCTCGCAGCCGTCCCCTACACCGGTGGTCGCTGAGCCGACAGGATTGGGGCGGCGGAGGCATCCGTCTCTCCCGGTTATTGTGACCAGCCTGCCGCTCGCGGTTCCAGAACCAGGGCCATGGCCGCATCGAAGACGGCGCTCATGTCGAGCGACTGGTCATGCAGCCACTGCAGCTGCAGGCCGTCGCTGAGCGCGATGGCCATCCGCGCCGCCACCACCGGGTCGAGGTCCGGCCTGGCCGTGCCTGCCTCTTGACGACGCCGCACGCCCTCGGCCAGACTCTGCACCAGATTGTCGTAGCGCTCAAAGACGTAGGCGTGGGCCGGATGCTCGGGCGCCTCTGCCTCGACCACCACTCGCGAGTAGAGCTGCACCAGCCCGGGCACCGAACGGTTGTGCTCGACGGTGCGGCGGAGCTGGGTAAGCGAGTCGCCATCCGCCGGCGTATACGCCACGCCGTCGAGCAGATCACGCTCACGGAGCACCTGTGCCATGAGGTCCTCTCGCGAGTCGAAGTAGTGCAGCACCCCGGCCTTCGTGAGTTCGACGGCATCGGCGATCTCCTGCAGCGTCGAATTGCGGTAGCCGTGCCCGGCGACGACCGCCAGCGCGGCGACGAGGATCTCGTGCCGTTTCGCCTCACCCTTGGCGTAGCGGCGGGTCGAAGGGCCAGCGTTCGCCGGGACGTCAGTGTTCATGGGCCCACGGTAGCAGCGGCGAACAAAACCCACCACTGGTAGGTATTGCTGGTACGCTGCCGGTAGGCCGCCGATGAGGGCGGTTCCGACCCGTGAAGGTGAAGCGATGACGTACGACTCCGCACTGGAAAACACGCGACTATACGAACTCCTCGGCCGGCTCGACCTCGAAGAGAAGGTGCTCCTGCTCACGGGGCGCGATTTCTGGACCACCTGGCCACTTGAGAAAATCGGGCTGCGCCGCATGCTGATGAGCGACGGTCCGAGCGGCGTGCGCGGCGAGATCTGGGACGAACGGTCACCATCGCTGAATCTCCCGTCGGCGACCGCGCTGTCATCCTCCTGGGACACGGCCATCGCGGCCCGCTACGGCGCGGCATCCGCCGTCGAAGCCCGCCGCAAGGGCGTCGACATCGTGCTCGGCCCGACCATCAACCTGCACCGCTCGCCCTTGGGCGGTCGCCACTTCGAGGGCTTCAGCGAGGACCCGGTACTGACCGCCGAACTCGCGGCGGCGTATGTGCGCGGGGTGCAGGACAACGGCGTCGGTGCCACACCCAAGCACTATATCGCCAACGATTACGAGACCGAGCGCTTCACGGCCAGCACCGAGGTGAGCGAGCGCGCCCTGCGTGAGCTCTACCTACTGGCCTTCGAGAAAGCCATCGTCGACTCGCGGGCCTGGCTCGTGATGAGCTCGTACAACCGCATCAACGGCGTCACGGCCACCGAGAATGACCTGCTCGAAACACCGCTCAACTCGGAGTGGGGTTTCGAGGGCGTCGTGGTCAGCGACTGGACCGCCGTGCGCAGCATCGAGGCCGCGAAAGCGGCCCAGGACCTCGTGATGCCGGGACCGGACGGCCCCTGGGGACCGGCGCTGGTCGCCGCGGTGAAGGACGGCTCCGTTGCCGAAGCGGAAATCGACCGCAAGGTCATCCGCCTGCTCCGCCTGGCCGCCCGGGTCGGCGCTCTCGAGGGATTCGAGCCCGTGCACGCCGCCCCCGTTCTGGTTGAGGACGGCATCGCCTTCGCCCGCGCGGCGGGTGCGGCCGGCAGCGTGCTGCTGCGCAATGAGGCCGACATCCTGCCGCTGGCGACGGATGCGCTCCGCCGGGTGGCCGTCATCGGCCACAACGCCCTGCATGCCCGAACCCAGGGCGGCGGCAGTGCCACAGTGCTGCCCGAGAAGGTCGTCACGCCGCTCGACGGCATCCGTAGCGCCCTCCCGGATGCCGCGATCAGCTATTCCGTGGGAGCGGTGGTGCAGAAGGGCATCGCCCCGCTCAATCCGGACGACATCGTCAATCCCGCGACCGGGAGGCCGGGCATGCTCGTTCGTTTCCTCGATGCCGAGGGCGGCGAACTCTTCCGGGAGGACCGCCTCGCCACCGCTCTGACCTATTTCGGCGGGGAGGCACCTCTCGGCACCGCCGAACGGATCGAGCTGTCGACGAGGTGGACGCCGACGATCACCGGTGAGGTGGCCGTCGGATTCTCCGCCATCGGCCGCGGCCGGATTTCGGTGAACGGCACACTGCTGCGTGAGGACACCGGCCGCGCCGCCGGCCTCGAACTCGGCGCCGCCCTGTCTACTCCACCGTCAATCGCCGCCACCATCGCGGTGAGCGTCGGCGAACCGGTCTCGCTGCTGGTCGACTTCGACCTGCGCGCCCGCGAGGCCGATTTCGTCGGGGTGTTCTCCATCCTGGTCGGGCTGGAGGCGGACGAGTCGAATCCCGACGGCCTCCTCTACGAAGCAGTCGAGGCCGCCCGCGGCGCCGACGTCGCCATCGTCGTGGTCGGCACCAACTCTCAGGTGGAGTCGGAAGGATTCGACCGCACCACCCTCGCCCTGCCCGGCCGTCAGGACGAGCTGGTGCGCGCCGTTGCCGCCGTCAATCCGAACACCGTCGTCATCGTCAACGCCGGCTCCCCCGTGTTGCTGCCGTGGCGCGGCGACGTGGCGGCCGTGCTGCTCACGTACTTCGGGGGTCAGGAATACGGCAACGCCCTCGCCGACGTCTTGTTCGGCGCCGTCGAACCGGGCGGTCGCCTGCCCACCACCTGGCCCAAGGCCGAAGCCGACGTTCCCGTGCTCGATGTGACGCCGCAGCACGGTCTGCTGCGGTACGAGGAGGGCATCCATATCGGCTACCGCGCCTGGCTCAAAGAGGCCAGGGAACCGGCCTACGAGTTCGGGTTCGGCCTCGGCTACACCAGTTGGAGCCTGAGCGGACTGGTGGTGCCGGCATCCGTGCACGCACCGGGCGTCGCCGGCACCGCGCCGACGGGAGAGCCGGATGCCACCGTAGGGGTAACTGTGACGGTGACGAACACAGGCGAACGACCCGGGAAACAGGTCGTGCAGGTGTACCTGAGCCGCCCCGACACCGCGATCGACCGGCCGGTGCGCTGGCTGGCCGGTTTCGCCGCCGTTCAGCTCGACGCCGGTGAGTCCATCCCACTCCGCATTGCGCTGCCGGTGCGCAGCTTCGCGAACTGGGATGCCGGCTGGCAGTACGAGCCCGGTCAGTTCACGGTTCATGTGGGCACCTCCGTCACCGCCACCCCACTGGCGGTCACGCTCGAGGTCGTCCGGGCGTAGTCCAGGGCCTACCTCGAGTCGACGAACCGACACGATTGTGGGGTGCAAACGGCGGCGCACCCCACGATCGTGTCTGTTCGGTTCGGGCGGTACGGGTGCGGGCACGCGAAACGGTCAGTCGATGGTGTCAGGCCGCGCGGCGGCGCACGACCACGTCACTGACGATCACGAGCACGAACGCCAACACGAGAATCCCGACGTAGACCAGCGGCACGGCGGTCATCCCTGCCGAGCTGAGCAGAGCGGCACCGAGGAGTGCTCCGCCGCCGATCCCGGCGTTGAACGCGGTCGTGTAGATGGCGCTGGCGGTGTCGCGGATGCGGAGCGAGGCCGTTCGCAGCAGTCGCGTCTGCAGCAGCGGCGGCAGCATGCCGAAGGCCAAACCCCAGAGCACGAAGGCGGTGATGGCCGCCGGCAGCGTCGCAGCGAAGAGGGCCAGCACCGTGACGCTCAGCGCCGACACCGCGATACCGATCACCAGTCCGAGCTGCGGCCGCGGGCCGAAGACCGTGCCCGAGAGCACCAGCCCGAACGCTCCAGCGATGCCATAGGCGAACAGGAGGGGTGCGACCATAGCGGAGTCCACGCCCATCTCATCGATCAGGAACGGGGCGATGTAGGTATAGAACGTGTAGTGCCCGACCATGATCAGACCGGTGATCGCAGAGAGCAGCATCACGGCGCGCATGGTCGGGTCGCGGCGCGGCGGGGCCGCCGCGGCACCGTCGGCCGTCCCCGGGCCGGGCGCCGTGGCATCCGTCACGCGGGCACCGTAGTGCGACACCGGTGGCAGGAATCGCCAGACGACGACCGCGCCGACGAGCATCAGGACGGCGAGGGCCAGGAACGACAGCCGCCAGCCGAGTAGGTGTCCGGCAGCAGTCGCGATGGGCACCCCGAACACGAAGGCAAGCGTGCCACCCGAGACGGTGATGGCCACGGCGCGGCCGATCTGTTCCCGCGGCACGAGGTGCGCGGCGTAGGCGCCGACGACGGCCCAGAACAGGCCGTGGGCCATACCGCCGATGATGCGCCCGCCCACCATGAAGGCGTAGTTGGGGGCGATGGCGGTGAGCACATTGCTGATCGCGAGCACGACCAGCACGAGCACGATCAGTCCGTGCCGCGGCAGACGGCGGGTGAGGTGGGCGAGCGAGGTACTCGTGAGCACCACGGTGAATGCGAACCAGGAGACGAGGAGGCCAACCTGTCCCTCGGTCACTCCGAGCGCCCGGCTCATGTCGGGCAGTAGGCCGGTCGGCAGCATCTCGGAGGTGACGGAGAGGAAGACGGCTGCGGCCAGAGCGATCAGGCCCACCCAGGGGAAGGGGCGGGCGACGCCCTCGGGGTTCTCCGGTGAGTCCGGCGACTCCCGCGAAGGCAGGTTGATGGGTGCGGTGAATGACATGGCTCTGTGGCTCACAGACGGGAACAGTGGCAGCGCGGGCAATGCCGCGGGGCCGGTCCGGATCGACTGCGCGCCGACGTGCGCGCCCGGGGCCGGCGTGCTGCGCCGACCACTATTCAGCCTAGCCGACGGGCGGAGCGCGCGGCAGGGGGCCGGTAACCTAGTCCGATGACGTCTTCCCTTGCATCGAACCCGCGCCACCACTGGGTGATCGCCCTCGTCTGCGTCGACCAGCCGGGTATCGTGCACGCCGTCAGCGGCGCGATCGTGAGGGCGCGCGGCAACATCACCGAGAGCCAGCAGTTCACCAGCGCCGACACCGGCCGGTTCTTTATGCGCCTGCAGGTGGAATCGCCGGCCACTCAGGCAGAGCTCGAGGATGAGCTCGCCCCGGTCGTGCGCACGTACGCCATGGAGTCCGCCATCGACGTGGTCGGCCGCCCCGTGCGCACCCTGATCCTCGCGTCGACCGCCGGCAACTGCGTCAACGACATGCTTTTCCGCCAGCGCGGCGGCCAGTTGCCCATTGAGGTTCCTGTGGTACTGAGCAACCACGGCACACTGCGCGACCTGGTCGGCTTCTACGGAGTGCCTTTCGAGTCACGCCCGGTGACGGATGCCGCCAGCAAGGCCACCTTCGAGGCCCGGGTTGTCGAGGCCATCACCGAGCACGACATCGAGCTCGTGGTGCTTGCCCGGTATATGCAGATCCTCTCCCCCGCGCTCTGCACACTGCTCGAAGGCCGCGCCATCAACATCCATCACTCCTTCCTGCCCGGGTTCAAGGGCGCCAACCCGTACAAGCAGGCGCACGCCCGCGGCGTGAAGCTGATCGGGGCCACGGCCCACTTCGTCACGGGGGATCTCGACGAGGGGCCGATCATCGAGCAGAACGTTGTGCGGGTGGACCACTCGCGCACCCCGGCCGAGCTCGTCGCCATCGGCCAGGACGAGGAGAGTCGCACCCTGACGCAGGCGGTCACCTGGTTCGCCGAGCACCGGGTTCTACTGGACGGCGCCCGCACCATCATCTTCAAGTAGGCGTCAGCGTGCTCGGTAGGATGGGGCAAGTGACCGATACGAGCGCGAAGACCAGCCCCAACGACGTTGTGCAATTCCTACTCGAACTGTTCGCGTTCATCAGCTTGGGCTTCTGGGGCTTTGCCGCCTGGCCGCTGCCTTGGCCGGGCGTGCTGGTGGGTGTACTTGCCCCTGCCTTCGCCATCCTGCTCTGGGCGCTGTTCCGCTCCCCCCAAGCCGTCTTTCGGCTCGACCCGTTCGGCAAGGCCATTATCGAGATCTGCGTGTTCGGATCCGCGGCCCTCGCCTGGTGGAACCTCGGTCTGCCGCTCGTCGGCGTGGTCTTCGCCGTGGTCGCCACGGTCAGCGGCGTCATCTCCGGCCGCACGGAACTGCGCTAAGAAGAGCCGCACCGTCCGGAGGTTCCCACCCTCGGTGGTTGAGCCCGTCGAGCCCCGAGGTGACGTCACCCGCGAGTGGTTTCCTCGGCGGTGGTCGAGCCTGTCGAGACCCCGCAGACGCCTTTCCCCGGCAGCGCGATCAGTGTCTGTTTCGGGTCGATGTCGGTGGGTGGCCGGAGCCAGTATTGGGTTTCGGTTCGGAGGATGGTCCAGTGTTGGTTGTGCAGTAGTAGGTGGTGGGGGTGGCAGAGGAGTACGCCGTACGGCCGACGTTGATGATCTGCCCGCCGGGGTCGAGGGTGATGGTGCGGGTTCCGGTGTCGCACCGCACCCGGTCGATGGTGTCTTGCGAGACCGGGACGGGGTTGCCCTCGATCTGCCCGTGCGCGGCCGTCTCGGTCATGATCACCCGCACTGCGGGGCGGCGGCCGCCGAGGACCCGGCCGGGGTCGGCGTCGGCGGCGATCTTGAGGAGCTGAACGAGGGAGTCCGCGGCGATCTGCTCGGTGCTGCGGGGGTCGTCCTGGATGCGGGTGGCCCACGCGGCGCGTTCGGTGTCGACGAACCGCACCCCGCCGCGGCGGG